>NZ_CP125655.1:634598-951897 GCF_030053835.1 Cellulomonas sp. ES6
GCGCGGTCGCCCAGCACGCGCGTGCGGGGACCGGGCGCGCCGACGAGACCACCGGCCTGCAGGTGGCTGATGACCGCGGTGCCGTCCGGCCGGGCGGCGTGCGTGAGCGCGAGGAACACGTCGTCGGTCGCCGGCGTCGTGAGGCTGCGGAGCTCGGCGTGCACCGACGCCACGGGTCCGAAGAGCTGGACCGCCGAGTCGACCAGGTGGGCGCCGAGGTCGAGCAGGAGCCCCCCGGCGCGCGTGTCGTTCTCCTTCCAGCGGTCCTGCGGGACGGGGCGCCACCGCTCCCACCGCCGCTCGAACCGGTGCACCCGCCCGAGCTCCCCCGCGTCCAGCAGGGCCCGCAGCGTGAGCTGCTCCGGGTCCCATCGCCGGTTCTGGAACACGGTCAGCCGGTCGCCCGCCTCCGCCCCGAGGCGCGCGAGCTCGGCGGCCTCGTCGGCGGTGGGGGCCAGCGGCTTGTCGACGACCACCGGCAGCCCGGCGGCCAGCGCGAGGCGGACGTGCTCGACGTGGTCGCCGGTCGGGCTCGCCACCACGACGACGTCCAGCGCGTCGGCGTGCGCGAGCAGCGCCGGCACGTCCGCGTCGACGGCGACACCCGGCCAGTCCCGCTCCGCGGCGGTGGCACGCGCCGGGTTGCGGCTGACCACCCGGACCACCTGCGCGCCGACGTCCCGCAGCAGGCGCGCGTGGATCCCCCGCCCCGCCGAGCCGTAGCCGACCAGTCCCACCCGCAGCGCGTCCGTCATGGCCGACACCCTAGGCCCGCGCCCCGTCCTCCCCGGCCCCGGGGGCGTCGCTGCCGGCGGGCGACCGGGACAGGCGGGACGGCCACCAGGTGCGCGCGCCGACGTCGTGCACCAGAGCGGGCACGAGGAGGCTGCGCACCACGAGCGTGTCGAGCAGGACGCCGAACGCCACGATGAACGCGAGCTGCGCCAGGAACAGCAGCGGGATGACGCCGAGCGCCGCGAACGTCATCGCCAGCACGACGCCCGCCGACGTGATGACGCCGCCCGTGACCGCCAGGCCCCGCAGCACGCCGTCCCGTGTGCCGACGCGCGCGCTCTCCTCGCGCACCCGCGTCATGAGGAAGATCGAGTAGTCGACCCCGAGCGCCACGAGGAACGTGAAGGCGTACAGCGGCACGGCCGGGTCCGCGCCCGGGAAGTCGAGGACGTGGTCGAACACCACGGCGGCCACGCCGAGCGCGGCGGCGAACGACAGGACGTTGGCCAGCATGAGCAGCACCGCGGCGAGCACGGACCGCAGCAGCAGCATGAGGATCAGCAGGATCACCACGAGCACGACGGGCACGATCACCCGCAGGTCGCGGGTGCCGGCGTCCTGGGCGTCGAGCGTCTCGGCCGCCGCACCGCCGACCAGCGCGTCGGGGGCGACCTCGTGGACGGCGTCCCGCAGGCGCCCGACGGTCGCGACGCCCTCGGTGGTGTCGGCGGCGGCCTCGGTGGTCACGTCGACCCGGACGCGGCCGTCGACCACGACCGGCTCGGCAGGCTCCGCGGCACCCTGCGCCCCGTCGCCGGACCCGTCGCCGGACCCGTCGCCCGCCGCTGCGCCGTCACCCGCACCCGCGCCGCCCGCGCCGCCCGGTGCGCCCGTCGCGGACGCACCGGTGTACGGCGCCGCCGCCTGCACGCCCTCGACGCCGAGCGCGGCCTCGACGACCGCGTCGGCCTCGTCGGCGTCCACCACGACCACCGCCGGCTGCACGACGCCCGCCGGGAAGTGCGCGGCGAGCACCTCCTCGCCGGCCACGGAGTCGACGTCCGTCAGGAACACGTCCGCCTGGCTGGTGCCCGACGCCTGGAACGTCGGCACGAACGCCGCGCAGCCGAGCAGCACCACGCTGGTCACGACCCACACGACGCGGTCGCGGCGCCCGACCCAGCGCGCGAGACGACCCCACAGGCCCGTGGCGGGCAGCGGGTCCGGGGCGCTCCCCGCGGCGACGTGCGCGCCGGCGCGGGCGCCCGCCGCGTCCGGCTCCTCCGGGGCGTCGGCCGGACCGGCGTCCTCCGGACCGGCGACGTGCGCCGCGGCGTGCGGCCGCGGGATGCGCGGCCAGAACAGCGCCCGGGAACGCGGGCCGGCCACCAGGAGCAGCAGCGGCAGCAGGGTGAACGCGGCGAGGAACGCCGACGCGATGCCGAGCGCACCGACCGGGCCGAGGCTCCGGTTCGACGCCAGGTCGGACAGCAGGAGGCACAGCAGGCCCGCGACGACGGTGCCCGCGGACGCGGCGATCGGCTCGAGGCTGCGGCGCAGGGCGCGGCGCATCGCGGCGGCGGGCCGCTCGACGTGGCGCAGCTCCTCGCGGTACCGGGCGACGATCAGCAGCGCGTAGTCGACGGACGCGCCGACGACGAGGATCGAGAGGATGCCCTGCGCCTGCCCGTTGAGGGTCAGGGTGCCGGCGTCGGCGAGGTGGTAGACGGCCAGGGCGGCGGCGCAGAGCGCGAAGACCGCCGTGAGGATGACCGCGAGCGGGAGGAACGGCGAGCGGTACACCAGCACGAGGATGACGAGGACGGCGCCGAGCGCGACGAGCAGCAGCACGCCGTCGATGCCGCCGAACGCGTTGGTGAGGTCCGCGACGAAGCCACCGGGCCCGGTGACCCAGGCGTTCAGCCCCGCCTCCCCCGCGCTGTCCGCGGTGGCGCCGAGCTCGTCCGCGAGCGTGTCGCGCACCGCCTGGACGACGCCCCCCACGACGCTCTCGTCGTCGGCGAGCGCCTGCTCCGTCGCGTCCGCGTCGAGCGAGAGCGGGACCAGCAGCGCCTCGCCGTCCTCGGAGGGCACGACGACGGGCTCGCCGGTGAGCACGTCCCCGAGGGTGGCGGGGTCTCCCGCGGCGGGGTCCGCGCCGGGGATCGCGACGCCCGGCAGGTCCTCGACGACCGGCTGCACGACGGCGAGCGCCTGCGGGTCGAGCGCCCCGCCGCCCTCGGGCGCCAGCACGACCAGCACGGGCAGCGACTCCGCCTCGGTGAACCCGGACGACAGCTCCGCGGCGCGCGTCGACTCGGCGGACGACGGCAGGAACGCCGCCGAGTCGTTGGTCTGCACCTGCGACAGCCGGCCCTGCGCCATGCCGCCGAACGCCCCGACGGCCAGCCACGCGGCCGCCAGCGCCAGCACCAGCAGACCGCTCCCGACCCCACGCCAGATCCTCAGCATGCTGAGCACTATGCGCGACGCGCGCGCTTCCGGCAACATGAGCCGGGGACGCGGCGCCGGGGGCGCCAGGAGGGACACCAGGTGGAGCGGCACGGGGAGCACGGCGCGGCCGACCAGCACCCCCGCTGGGCGGCGATGGCCGCCCCCGACCCCTCCGGCTGGCCGGTCGGCCGCCTGCTGTCCGCGGCGGCGCGGCGCGTCGAGCGCGACTGGAACAGCCACCTCGCCGGCTGGGAGCTCAACCACGCCAGCCAGCCCGTGCTCGTGATCCTGCTGCGCGGACCCCGCACCCAGGCCGAGCTCGCCGCCCTGTGCGAGGTCACCGAGCAGACGATGAGCCGCGTCCTGGCCCGCATCGAGCGGACCGGCTACATCACGCGCACCGCGCACGCGACCGACCGGCGCAAGCAGCAGGTGTCCATCACCGACGCGGGGCGCGCGGCCGTGCTCGCGGCCTCCGACCCGGTCGCGGCCGAGCAGCTCGTCACCGAGGGGCTGACACCCGAGCAGGTCGAGCAGCTGCGCCACCTGCTGCTGCTCGTGGCCCGCCGCGGCGCGGGCTGACCCGCCCGGACGCGGCGCTCAGCCCCGCTCGACGCGCTGCGGGCGGGACAGCTCGCGGGCGATCCCCGCCGCCCACTCCTCGACGTCCTCGAAGTCCCGGAAGTCACCGGGCTGCGCGTCGATCATCGCGACCAGCGCCCGCTCCGCCAGCCCCAGCTCCTCGCGCTCCAGCCGGCCCGCGAAGCACCGGGTCTCCCGGGCGCGGACCCGGCGGGCGACGACACCCACGTCGTCCGGCTCCCCCGCGGGCAGCGGCGGCGTGCCGACCGGCCCGGACCAGAACAGCCACACCGGCAGCGACGCCAGCGCGCCCGCCAGCCGGTCCACGAGCTCCCGGAGCGCCGCCGCCAGCCGTCCGACGTACACCGACGAGCCGAGCACGACGGCGTCGTAGCCGTCGAGCGCCCGGACCTCGTCCGGGTCCGCCTCCGTCACGTCGTGACCCGCGTCCCGCAGGACCTGCGCGACGGCCTGACCGATCTCCCTCGTCCCGCCGTGCCGGGACGCCACCGTCACCAGGACCCGCATCGTCGCCTCCCCCGCGCTCCGAGCCCCGGCCCGGCGTGCCGCGGCTGTCCGCCCAGGCTCGCGCGCCCCGTCACCCCCGCGCCAGGGACGGAGGTCCCCGCCGCCGACGTCCGGCGGACCCCCGCACGCCGGTAGACTCCACGGTCATGGCCCGTGACAAGTCCGCGTCCGCGAGCGCGCCCGCGAAGCCCGCCAAGGTGAAGAAGACCCGGTGGTACCACCAGGTCTGGCAGGCGTACCAGATGACCCGCGAGCAGGACGCCGCGGTCACCTGGCTGATCCTCGCGGTGTTCTTCGGCGTCGTCGCCGTGGGTCTGCTCATCGGCCTGCTGTGGGGCCCGTGGCTGTACATGCTGCTGCTGAGCCTGCCGTTCGCGGCGCTCGCCGCCATGTTCACGCTGACGCGCCGGGCCGAGCGCGCCGCCTACGCCCGCATCGAGGGCCAGCCGGGCGCCGCGATCTCCGCGCTCGGCACCATCCGCCGCGGCTGGACGTTCACGCAGGAGCCCGTCGCCGTCGCCCCGCGCACCCAGGACATGGTGTTCCGCGGCGTGGGCCGGCCGGGGATCGTGCTGATCGGCGAGGGCCCGGCGCACCGGGTCGACAAGCTGCTCGAGTCCGAGCGCAAGCGGACCGCGCGCGTGCTGCAGGGCGTGCCGATCACGGTCATCGAGGTCGGCCGCGAGGAGGGCCAGGTCCCGCTGCCGCAGCTCGCCCGCAAGGTGCAGCGCCTCAAGCCGCAGCTCACCAAGCAGGAGGTCGGCGAGGTCGTCAAGCGCCTCCAGGCGCTCGGTGCCGTGAAGATGCCGGTGCCCAAGGGCATCGACCCGCTGCGCGTGCGCCCCGACCGCAAGGGCATGCGCGGCCGCTGACCCGGTCGGGCTGTCGGGCGGGCTCGGGCGTCGACCCGCCACCCCCACCCTGCTGCCTCCGTCCGTTCGGATCCCGAAGGCCCGGCACGCCCGGCGCGTCCGCCTGTTCGGATCCCTACGCCCCTGCACGCCCGGCCCGTCCGGCCGTTCGGATCCGTACGCCCCTGCACGCCCGCTGTCTCCGGCTGCTCGGATCCGTACGCTCCGGCGCACCCGCTGTCTCCGACCGTTCGGATCCGTACGCCCCGACACGCCCGGCGCGTCCGGCCATTCGGATCCGAACGGCAGGGCAGTGGGTGGGTGAGCAGCGGCCGGGTCAGCGGGTCAGCGGGTCAGCGGGTCAGCGGGTCAGCGGCGGACGATCGCCGTCCCCGCCGCGCGGTCGTGCAGCCCGCGGCCGTCCGCGTCCCACACGACGGCCGGGATCACCAGGCACAGCAGGACCGTGCGGACGAGGCCGAGCAGCAGGTTCGGGGGGACGTCCGGCCCGGCGTCGGGCGCGGGCCCGTCGCCGGTGTCGAGCAGCGTGCGCGGCGGCGCCACCCGGCGCACCCGGATGCCGAGCAGCCGGTGCCCCAGGGTCGTGCCGGTCGTGCCGACCAGCAGCACGTTCTCGAGCGCGAACACGGCGAGCGTCGCCCACGCCTGCGCGTCGGCCGGGAAGAACGCGAACGCGATGAGCTGGCAGACGAACCAGTCGACGACGAGCGCCACGACCCGCCGGCCCATCGGCGCCTGCGACCCACGACCCTCCGGCGGCAGCCCGAGCCGGCTCCCCCGGGCGGTGCCGGGCTGACCGGTGGGCGGGCCGGACAGCCACGACCCGACGTCCTCGCGATCGACCATGCGACCACGGTAACCGGCCCCGCACGGGGTGCCCGCACCCCCACGTCACACGGTCGCAACGCGGCACGGGGGTCACGTAACACGTCGGAAACAATCGGTACACCCGAGGGAAACTGCGCCGCCCTAGCCTCGACGTGCCCGACTGAGGGCAAGCCAACCCGAGGAGCAGCGGATGTTCAGCAAGCCAGAGGAAGTCCTGGCCTTCATCAAGAGCGAGGACGTCAAGTTCGTCGACGTCCGGTTCTGCGACCTGCCCGGCGTGATGCAGCACTTCAACGTGCCTGCCGCCTCCGTGGACGAGAGCTTCTTCGTCGAGGGCCAGATGTTCGACGGGTCCTCGATCCGCGGATTCCAGGCCATCAACGAGTCGGACATGAAGCTCATCCCGGACGTGACGACGGCCTACCTGGACCCGTTCCGCACCGAGAAGACCCTCTGCCTGAACTTCCACATCGTCGACCCGTACACCGACGAGCCCTACAGCCGTGACCCGCGTCAGGTCGCCGCCAAGGCCGAGGCGTACCTGCGGTCCACCGGCATCGCGGACACGGCGTTCTTCGCCCCCGAGGCCGAGTTCTACATCTTCGACGACGTGCGCTTCGAGACGAAGCAGAACACGTCGTACTACTCGATCGACTCCATCGAGGCCGCCTGGAACACGGGCCGCGTCGAGGAGGGTGGCAACCTCGGCCACAAGACCCCGTACAAGGGCGGCTACTTCCCGGTCCCGCCGGTCGACCACTTCGCCGACCTGCGCGACAAGATCTCGCTGCAGCTCGACGCCCTGGGCCTGCAGGTCGAGCGCGCGCACCACGAGGTCGGCACCGCCGGCCAGGCGGAGATCAACTACCGCTTCGACACGCTCGCCAAGTCGGCCGACAAGGTGCAGCTGTTCAAGTACGTCGTGAAGAACGTGGCGCACGCCGAGGGCCGCACCGCGACCTTCATGCCGAAGCCGCTGTTCGGCGACAACGGCTCGGGCATGCACGTGCACCAGTCGCTGTGGAAGGACGGCAAGCCGCTGTTCTTCGACGAGAAGGGCTACGGCGGCCTGTCCGACCTCGCCCGCTGGTACATCGGCGGCCTGCTCAAGCACGCCCCGTCGCTGCTGGCGTTCACCAACCCGACGGTGAACTCCTACCACCGCCTGGTCCCGGGCTTCGAGGCGCCGGTCAACCTGGTCTACTCGGCCCGCAACCGCTCGGCGTGCATCCGCGTCCCCGTGACCGGCTCGAACCCGAAGGCCAAGCGCATCGAGTTCCGCGTGCCGGACCCGTCGTCCAACCCGTACCTGGCCTTCGCGGCCATGCTCATGGCGGGCCTCGACGGCATCCAGAACCGCATCGAGCCGCCGGAGCCGGTCGACAAGGACCTGTACGAGCTGCCCCCGGAGGAGCACGCGCTCATCCAGCAGGTCCCGGGCTCGCTCGCCGAGGTGCTCGACAACCTCGAGGCCGACCACGACTGGCTGACCGCCGGCAACGTCTTCACGCCGGACCTCATCCAGACCTGGATCGACTACAAGCGCTCCGCCGAGGTCGACCCGATCCGGCTGCGCCCGCACCCGCACGAGTTCGAGCTGTACTACGACGTGTGATCGTCAGGTGTCACGGCTGCTCCCGTAGCGCCTGACCCGCACGACCGGAACCCCCGTCACCCTCGCGGTGGCGGGGGTTCCACTTGTCCGTCGGGCGCCGTGCGACCGGTACCACCCGCGGACGCGGCGATCCGGTGACGGTCACGCGGATCACCCTCGTGTCCCCTCCTGCGTCGGCTACAGTCGCCGAACGCCTGCTCAGCACCACGGGAAGCCCTCGTCCGGCACGGAGCCACCATGCGACACCGCCCGGGACCCACGACCCTCGCCTGCGTCGTCGTCCTGGCGCTCGTGACGTCCTGCACCACTGCGGACACCCCGACGACCGCCCAGTCACCGACCGCTCCCCCGTCCGGCAGCAGCACCGGCCGGGCGCCTGCGAGCGCGCCCGCGACGCCGGAGCGGGACGCCGCGACCTCGGAGCCGGTCGAGGACCTGTGCGCCGAGTTCCCGCCGCGAATGCCCCAGGAGGACAACCTCGAGGGGTGGTGGAACGGCACCCCGGCGGACGAGGACGGTCACGTCCAGCACGACCCCGCCCAGTGGCCCGACGTCCTGCGCGAGCACCCGGCGGTCGCGGTGCTCGACGGCGACACCGGCTCGGTCGCCTCGACCTGGGACCGGAGGACCTGCGGGCCCCTCGCCGACTCCGTCTCGCCCGTGGTCCCCGACTCCTCCACGGCCGGGACCTGGGTCGTCGTGGACTCCCTCACCGGGGAGGTCCTGGGCACCGCCGTCAAGATGCCGCGGTAGGCGCCTGCCGGGTCCGGCACGGTGGGGCCTGGGACCTCCGGCCCCGCGGGCCGCCCCGCAGCCGCACGTACCGTGGAGGGACCACCGAGGACAGCGGCCCACGGGAGGAGGCCGCGGAGGAGGCCACCGTGACGACCGCACCGGCCATGCTCCCCGCACGACCCGGGACGCCCCCGGACCGCCCGCCGCGTCGGCTGGCGTCCGCGGTGCGGCGCTACCCGCTGGTCGCCGTGACGCTCGCCGTCGGGCTGCTGACGGCGTCGCTCGGGGCCGCGGGGCAGCCCGTGGTCGCCCGGTGGGTCGGCTCGGCGTGGGCGCTGCTCGTGGCGGCGCGGCTGGCGGTCGCGATGGTGCGGGAGCTGCGCGCGGGCCGGTGGGGCGTGGACCTGCTGGCGGTGACGGCGGTGGTCGCCACGGTCGCCGTCGGCGAGACGGTCGCGGCCCTGGTCGTCGTGCTGATGCTGACCGGGGGTCAGGCGCTGGAGGACGCCGCGGCGACCCGGGCGCGCACGGAGCTGCGGGCGCTGCTGGAGCGGGCGCCCACCACCGCGCACCGCCTGGACCCGGCGGGCACGCCCGTCGACGTGCCCGTCGCGGAGCTGAGGGCCGGTGACCTGCTGCTGGTGCGGCCGGCGGAGGTGCTGCCGGTCGACGGCACGCTGGTGAGCGACGAGGCCGACCTGGACGAGTCGTCCCTCACCGGGGAGAGCCTGCCCGTGACGCACCGGGCGGGCGACCCGGTGCTGTCCGGCGCGCTCAACACCCAGCAGGCCGTGGTGGTCCGGGCGACCGCCGCCGCGGCCGACAGCCAGTACGCGCGCATCGTCGCGATGGTGCAGGAGGCCGCGGAGTCCCGCGCGCCGGTGGTGCGGCTCGCCGACCGGTACGCCGCGCCGTTCACGGTCCTGGCGCTCGCGGTGGCCGGCGCGGCCTGGTGGTGGCACGGCGACCCGACGGTGGCCGCCGCGGTGCTGGTGGTCGCGACCCCCTGCCCCCTGCTGCTGGCCGCGCCGGTGGCGTTCCTCGCCGGCATGAGCCGGGCCGCGCGCGGCGGGGTGATCGTCAAGGACGCCGGCACGCTCGAGCGCCTGGCGGCGGTCCGGGCGGTCGCGTTCGACAAGACCGGCACGCTGACGTCCGGCCGGCCGGAGCTGGTCGCCGTGCACCCCGTGCCGCCGTGGACCGCGGACGACCTGCTGGCCGCGACGGCGTCCGCGGAGCAGTACTCGTCGCACGTGCTCGCGGCGTCCGTCCTGGCGGCGGCCGCGGCCCGCGGGCTGCCGCTCGCGCCGGCGGTGGACGCCCGCGAGGAGGCGACGGCGGGCGTCACCGCGCGCACCGGCGGGCACCTGGTGGTGGTCGGCAAGCGCGCGCACGTCGCCGCGTCGGCGACCGGGGTGGTGGAGCAGCCCCTGGGGCCGGGCGAGCTCGCGGTGTACGTCGCGGTCGACGGCCGGGCCGCCGGGACCCTGGTGATGCGGGACCACCCGCGGCCCGAGGCGCGCGCGACCATGGACGCGCTCGAGGCGCTCGGCATCACGGAGCGCCTGGTGCTGAGCGGCGACGCCCCGGCGACCGTCGGGCACGTGGCCGCGGAGGTCGGCATCACCCGCGTGCACGCGCAGTGCCTGCCGCAGGACAAGGTGCGCCTGGTGCGCGACCTGCCGACGCGCCCGGTGATGATGGTCGGCGACGGCGTCAACGACGCCCCGGTGCTCGCCGCGGCGGACGTCGGCGTGGCGATGGGTGCGCGGGGCTCGACCGCGGCGAGCGAGTCGGCGGACGTCGTGGTCCTCACGGACGACCTGTCCCGGACGGTCGCGGCGGTGCGCGTCGGTCGCCGCACGGTGCGGGTGGCCCTGGAGAGCATCTGGATCGGCATGGCGCTGTCCGTGGTGCTGATGGGCGTCGCCGCGCTGGGCGCGATCCCGCCGGTGCTCGGGGCCGTGAGCCAGGAGGCCGTCGACCTGCTGGCGATCCTCAACGCCCTGCGGGCGCTGCGCCCCGGCGCCGACGAGCGGTGAGGCCCGCCGGCACCGGGACGCCGCGCGTCACTCGACGGTGACCGCCATCGGCGTCACGTGGTACGCGTTGCAGGGGTTGTGCTCCTCGGGGCAGTTGGAGAACCCGACGTACACGTCGCTGAGCACCTCCAGGACGATCCGGTCGCCCGCCGACGTGGTCGGCTCGACGATCTCCATGCGCCCGTCGGGGTGGTGGAGGATGTTCATGAACAGCGAGATGCACTGGTCCGGGTTGATGGCCGTGACGTCCAGGCCCAGCTCCTCCCAGTCCCCGATGAGGTTGTCGAGGCAGCCCCACGTCTCCTCGACGCCGTACCGGATGGCGTTGGAGTACCGGGTGCAGTAGCCGCCGGTCATGTTGTGCGTGCCGTTGTCGTCGTGCACGACGCGGAACATCGGGCGGCACCGGTCGGAGTAGATGGTGTAGCCCTGCTTCAGGTCCCACTTGCCGGACGAGACGCGGGTGAACATGGCGGACAGCCGCTCGTCCGGGTCGTCGACCATCGAGGCGATGAAGTCCATCACCTGCTGGCCCTCCAGGTCGGTGACGGTGACGCGCTGCCCCGCGCGGAGCTTGAGCGCGAGCCGGCCCTTGGGCGGCAGGACGGTGCTGCCGGGGACGGCCCAGTCGGCGGTCGTGGTGGTGGTCATGTCGGAGGTCCTCTCGGTTCGGGGGGCGGGGTCAGGCGGCGCCGTAGCCGCCACCGCCGGGGGTGCGCAGCAGGATCCGCGAGCCGGGCTGCAGGGCGGTCCTGCCCTTGGGGGCGGCCACGTCGACGTCGTCCACGCGCAGCAGGCCGGTGGCGCCGTCCTGCCCGCCCGCCAGGCCGGGGGCGGCGTGCTCGATGCGCTCGGTGAGGAACACGATGTCCAGCGGCTCGTCGTGCACGGACCGCACGACCACCTCCTGCCCCTCGCCGCCGGTCCACCGCCCGGCGCCGCCGGAGCCGCGGACGATCCGCTTGGCCTCGACGAGCACCGGAACCTGCGACTCGACGACCTCGACGGGGGTGTTCGAGACGTTCGACGGGGTGGACAGCGTCGCGTAGCCGTCCTGGCCCTGCGAGGCGCCCTGGCCGCCGTTGAAGCACAGCAGCGACGCGAACGGGCCGTCCGCCGCCTCACCGCGGATGCCGACCACCCAGAACGGGGTGCCGGCGGCGGCCGACACCCGGGTGGGCAGCGGGCCGAGCAGCGCGCGGGACAGGACCGCCGGGATGGCGTGCGCCGGGAAGTTGGCCGACACCGCGGCCGTCTTCGTCGGCTTGAGCAGGGAGCCCTCGGGCACCCGGATGGTGACGGGACGCAGGGCGCCCTCGTTGTTCGGCACGTCGGGCGCGAGCAGGCACGCCAGCCCGTACCGGGTGTACCCGTAGGTCGGGGACGCGGAGTTGATGCCGAACCGCGACTGCGGGGACGTCCCGGCGTAGTCGACCACCAGCTCGTCGCCGGCGACGTCCACGGTGACGTGGATCGTCTTGGGCTCCTCGAACCCGTCGAGGTCGACCGACGCCGTGTACCGGCCGTCGGGGATCGCGGCGATGGAGCGACGCACGGCGCGCTCGGTGGCGCCGCAGATGTGCTCGGCGGCCTCCCGCAGGTCGAGGTCGGGGTCGGCGTCGAGCATGGCCTGCAGCCGCCGCTCCCCCAGCGCGTTCGCCGCGACCAGGGCGTCGACGTCGCCGAGCACCTGCCCGGGCACGCGGACGTTGCGCGCGAGGATGCGGCGCACCAGGGCGTTCGGCACGCCCTCCTCGACGAGCTTCACCGGCGGCAGGCAGAAGCCCTCCTCGTACACGTCCTGCGCGAAGGCGCCCTCGGACGTGCCGCCGATGTCGGACAGGTGGCAGATGCTCGCCACGTAGGCCACGATCTCGCCGTCGCGGAACACGGGCGTGACCGCCGTGAGGTCGGGCAGGTGGGTGTTGCCGAACCACGGGTCGTTGGTGGCGACCACGTCGCCCGGCCGCAGGTTCTGCTTGCCGAGCTCGGCCACCATCGCGGTCGCGGTGCCCGCCACCGTGCCGGTGAACACCGGCACCGACCGGCCGTACTCCACCAGCAGCGTGCCGTCGGCGGTCAGCACCGCGCAGGCCAGGTCGTTGGACTCCCGCACCACGGAGGAGAACGCGGTGCGCAGCAGCACCGCGGCCATCTCGTCCGCGACGGAGATGAGGCGCTGCCACACGATCTGCAGCGACGCGGCGTCCCAGGTCGTCGTCATGGGGGTCTCCTTCATCAGAACTCGGGCTGGTCGGACGCGACCGCCTCGGGGAGCAGGCGCCGCAGCACCTGGTCGTCGAGGAGGATCTGGCGGGCGACCGCGGCGAGCTCGCGCTCGGTGGGGGCGGTCTCGGCGAAGTCCTGCGCGGCGTTCCCGGACTTCAGGTAGACCGGTGCGCCCACGCGCACCAGCTCGGGGACGTCGTAGCCGCGCAGGAACCCGCCGGTCTGGCGCGGGTTGTCGGTGTGGAGGTCGAGCGGCACGGGCGTCGCGGCGCGCACCGCGGCGACCATCCGCACGTCGAGGTCGCGCTGGAGGTTGACGGAGTCCGCGCCCGCCTCGGCGAGCAGCAGCGCGTGCGCGGGGTTGGCCGCGCCCATGTTGGACGACGCCTTGAGCCGCAGGTCCGCCGGCAGCTCGCCGGCGGCGCGCAGCCGGTGCAGCACCAGCAGCAGCCCCTCGTCGAACACGAGGAACCCGCGCACGCCCAGGTCGACGGCGTGCGCGACGTCCTCCAGCCCCTGCGCGAGGTGGTCGGCGCCGCGCAGCCGGTACGCGCTGGCCGCGGCGACCGCGCTCGACGCGAGCTTCTGCCCGCCCACGTCGTGCAGCCCGCGCGGCCCGACGGCCATCCGCAGCTGGATGCCGCGCTCGCGCGCCACGGCGACGAGGTCGGTCACCTCGGCGTCCAGGTACCGCATCGTGCCGACGGTGTTCGTCACCTGGTGCAGCCGCACGCCGCCGGCGGCCAGCAGGTCGTGCAGCCGCGCGGTCGACGGGGCGTCCAGGGCGCCGGCGACCTCCCACTTGTAGTGCCCGCCGTCGGCGAACCGCCCGGTGCTGGTCGCCGGGACGGCCGGGTCCTCGCCGGGCAGGCCGAGGCCGGTCAGCCACGCGCGGGCGCGCTCCGGGCTCATGCGCCCACCTCCGCCAGCGGCACCTGCACGGCGGGCAGGTCGATGCGGATGTGCAGGTTGCCGTCCTCGTCGAGCCGCGCCTCGTCCCCGGGGCCGATCACCGCGGTCGACTCGGGGAGCTGGAGCACCGCCGGCCCGGTGACCGCGAAGCCGGGACGCTGCTCGAGCATCCGCAGCACCGGCGCCTCCACCGGGCCGGTCTCCGGGAACCAGACCGTGCGGCTGCGGGCCGGCGCGGGGCCGTCCGCGGCCGGCGGGACGGTGCGGACCAGCTCCGGCTGCTCGAACGCGCCGTACACCCGCACGCGCCACGTCACGACCTCCGCGCGGTCGTAGTCCGGCCGGGTGCCGTACACCCGCTCGTACTCGGTGCCGAACGCCGCCAGGTACTCCGCCGGCCCGTCACCGTCGGCCACGGGCACCTCGATCTCGAAGCCCTGCCCGACGAACCGCATGTCCACGAACCGCTCGACGCGGTCCACCGGCTGGGCGAGCTCGGCGGCGGCCTGCGCGACCAGGCCGTCGTACAGGTCGGCGACCGTGCCCGGCTGCCAGGCGGCGAGCTCGGTCAGGTGCGTGCGGGACACCTCGACCATGGGCGGCGCCACCAGCAGCCCGGTCGCGGACAGCACACCGGCCGCGGACGGGATGACCACCTCGCGCAGCCCCAGCGTGCGGGCCACCCGCGCGGCGTGCACCGGCGCGGCACCGCCGAACGCCAGCATCGTGAACGTCCGGGGGTCGTGCCCGCGCTCGGTCGCGTGCACCTGCATGGCCAGCGCCATGTGCTCGTCGACCACCCGCACGACGCCCGCGGCCGCGGCGAGCGGGTCGTCGCCGAACGCGGCCCCGAGGTGCTCGACCATCGCGCGGCGCGACGCCTCGACGTCCAGCGACATCCGGCCGCCGAGGAAGTAGTCCGGGTCCAGGTACCCCAGCACGATGTCCGCGTCGGTGACCGTCGGGCGGTCCCCGCCGAGGCCGTACCCCGCGGGGCCCGGGCGGGAGCCCGCGGAGTGCGGCCCGACCTTGAGCAGCCCCAGGTCGTCGAGCGCCGCGATGGAGCCGCCGCCCGCCCCGATCTCCAGCATGTCGACCACCGGCATGCTGACCGGCAGCCCGGACCCGGCCTTCAGGCGGTGCACCCGGCCGACCTCGAACCCGTGGTGGACGGTCGGGCGTCCTCCCTCGATGAGGCAGACCTTGGCGGTGGTCCCGCCCATGTCGAACGCGATGAGACGGTCCAGCCCCAGCCGGCGGCCCACGTACGCGGCGCCGATCGCGCCGGCCGCCGGGCCCGACTCCAGCAGGCGCAGCGGGTGCTCGCGGGCGGTCGGGGTGGAGATCACGCCGCCGTTCGACTGCATGAGCACCAGCGGCTGGTCGATGCCGAGCCGGCCGACGGCGCGCTCGATGTCGGCGAAGTGCTCCCCCGCGACCGGGCGGACGTACGCGTTGGCGAGCGTCGTGACCGTGCGCTCGTACTCCCGGATCACCGGCACCAGGTGGCCGGACAGCGTGACCGGCACGCCGGGCAGCCGGTCCGCGAGCACCTTGCCCACCGCCTCCTCGTGCGCCGCGCTGGCGTAGGAGTGCAGCAGGCACACCGCCACGGACTCCACGCCGAGCTCCGCGAGCCGGTCCGCGATGCGGGCCACCTCGTCCAGGTCGAGCGGGGTGGCGACCGAGCCGTCGGCGCGCAGCCGCTCGGTGACCTCGAACCGCTGCGCCACGGGCACCAGCGGCTCCGGGAGCTTCAGCTGGGCGTCGTACAGGTCGTACCGCCACTCGCGGCCGATCTCGAGGGTGTCCCCGAAGCCGCGGGTGGTCAGCAGGGCGGTGTCGGCGCCGCGGCGCTCGATCAGCGCGTTGGTCACGAGGGTGGTGGCGCCGACGACGGAGTCGCCGACGGCGTCCGCCCCGGTGCCCGCCGCGTCGAGCACCTGGCGGATGCCCTGCTCGATGGCGCGGCTGAAGTCGTCGTAGGTGGTCAGGCACTTGCCCAGCCAGGCACGGCCGGACACGTCGTCCAGCAGCACCAGGTCGGTGAAGGTGCCGCCGATGTCGAAGCTCACTCGCACGGGTCGCTCCTCGCGGAGGTCGAAGGGGTCAGGGGGCGGGTGCGGGGCGGTCCGTCGGCGGGCGGGGAGGCACGAGCAGCACGGGCTGGCGGTCCGGGACGTGGCTCACGCGACCACCACCGGGTAGGCCAGGACCGGCAGGACGAGGCCGAGCTGGCCGCCGCGCTGCGTGCGGGCGAGGGCGGTCAGCCCCCGCGGCGCGGCCGCGCGCAGGGCCGCGTCGAACCCGACGCCCGCGGCGGCGCCGAGCAGCGCGGCCGACGCGAGCGCCCCGGCGAGGTGGCCGGCGTGCAGCGCCACCGCCTCCCCCGCGGCGCCCGCCACGGCGGCGGCCAGCGCGAGGGCGTGCACCCGCCGGGCGGGCAGGCCGCCGAGCAGCAGCCGGGCACCGCCGGCGCTCAGCATGACCAGGCCCGTGGTCGCGCCCGCGACGGTCGCCGCTCCCCCGGCCAGCGCGGCCACGACGCCCGGGAGGGTCGACGAGAACAGGCCGAGGACGCCGGTGCAGGCGAAGGCCAGCAGGGCGGGCAGCGTCGCCGCCTGGACGCGGACCGCCGAGGACACCGCCACCGGCGAGGACGCCCCGACCGCCCCGACGACCCCGGCCACCTCGACCCGCCGCACGAGCACCGCCGCCGCGGGCAGCAGCACCAGGCCGACGCCGAGCACCGCGGGCCGCGTCCACCCGGCGGCGGCGAGGCCGCCCGCGAGGAGCGCCCCGGCGCCGACCGCGCCCAGCACCGCGGCCGTCGCGACCGCCGTCCCGCGCGGGTGCCGCGCGAGCCCCGCGGTCGCCAGCGGCGTGAGCGCCCCGAGCGCGAGCCCCGTGACGACCCGCCCGGCGAGCAGCAGCGCGAACCCGCCGGGCGCGGGCGCGGCGACGAGCAGCAGCGCGCCGGCGGTGTCCAGGAGCAGCAGCGCCGCGACGACCCGCCCGGTGGCCGCCCCGGACGCCCGCGCCGCGGTCCGCGGCCGGGCGACCACCGTCATGGCCGCGACCTGCGCGACCCCGTGGGCGGCGAACAGCACCGCGGCGGTCCACCGGGAGCCGGTCTGCTCCTGCACGAGGTGGTACCAGGCCGACGGGAACGCCGAGTACGCGCCGGCGGCGGCGAGCGCCAGGGCGAGCCGGGTGGTGCCGGTGGTGCCCGTCACGGCCGCACCCCCGGCAGGCACGCGGCCAGCGCGACGTCGCAGACGGCGGAGCCCGCGACGTCGAGCAGCACCGGTCCGCGCGGCCGCTCGACGAGCCCGGCGAGCAGGCGCGGCACCGCGGGTGCCTCGGCGCCCGGCCGCACCTGGTCGTCCAGCACCGGCACGCCCGGCGGCCGGTGCCACGTGCGGGCGCCGTCCAGCGCGACGACGGTCGCGTCCGGCGCGAGCGCCGCCAGGTCCGCGACGGGCGCGTCCGCGCCGGTCGCGGAGAACGCCCAGTCCGCGCCGGCCAGCACCGCCGTGTCCGTCCCGACCCGCAGGTCCGCCACGCGGGGCGCCAGCTCGGCGTGCAGCGAGCGCGCCGACGCCGCCGTCCGCACGAGCACGCGCACGGCCGCCGTCGGCTCCGCGGCGAGCACCGCGTCGAGCACCGCGCGGTTCGTGGACCCGCAGCCGACCAGCGCGACCGCGCCCGGCGGCCGGGTGGCCGCGGCACGGGCCACCGCGACGGCCGTCGCCGCCGTGCGCACCCGCGTGAACGCCATGCCGGTGACGACGGCGAGCGGGGTGCCGTCCGACGCGTCGGACACGACCACGGTCGAGGTGGACGTCCCCGGCCGGCCCGGCGCGCCCGGGGCGTACGAGGCCCACTTGGCGGCGGCCAGCCCCAGCCGCGGCACGACGCCGGCCAGCGAGAGGAAGAACGCACCAGGCCCGGTGGGCAGCACGGCCTTCGGCGCCTGCGACGCCGCCCCGGTGCCCAGGTCGGCCAGGCAGCGCGCGACCTCCGCGACCACCGCGGGCAGGCTCACGCGGGCCACGTCCGCGTCCGTCAGCTCACGCACCCGTCGCCTCCCGTCCCGCTCGCGCGCCACCGCCGGGGTCGGCCCCCGGCAGCACGTCCGGTGCGCCACCGGCCCCGGCGTCCAGCGCCGCGTCGCGGGTGCGGGCCTCGACGGCCAGCGCGACGACGGCGGCGACGGTCCGCAGGTACGCGGACCGGGCGGGCGGGAACGCCCGGGGCGCGCGGCTGACGAACGCGAGGTCCCCCCACACGCGGCCGTGCACGTGCAGCGGGAACATCACGCACGCGTGCAGGTCCTCCGCGGTGGACATCCGGGCGGTCACCGGGAACCGCTTGGACAGCCGCGTCATGTCGGACATCTGCACGACCTCGCCGCGGGCGTACACCTGCGAGCCCATGAACCCCTCGCTGATGGGGTGCCCGGTCGCGATGGACTGCCGCCACCGCGCGGACATCCCCGCCGACGCCACCAGCCGCGAGACGCCGCGGCCGGCGTCGTCGACGTCGAGCCGGAACACCGTCGCCGCGTCCCCGAAGCCCCGCGTCACGGCCCACTGCACGACCGTCTCGGCGATGGTCGCCGGGTCCTGCGCGGCCGGCAGCGTGTCGATCAGCGCCTGCAGCGCGTCCGCCTGCGCGTTGAGCACCGCGATCGCCTGCCGCAGCCGCTCCTCGCTGCGGTCCTCGCCGAGCTCGGCGACGGGCTGGAGGAACTGGTAGCCGAGGCCGCGCGCGGACCCGATCCACCGCGGCGCGCGCGGCGGGTCGCCGATCTTGCGCCGCAGCCGGCCGACGTGGATCCGCAGGGTGTTGCGGACGTCGCCGTGCCGCCACCCCCACACCTGCTGGGCGATCTCGTGGTGCCCCGCCACCTGCTGGGCGCGCCCCATGAGGTAGGCCAGCAGGTCGAACTCGGTCTGGCTGAGCGGCACCGGCTCGTCGTCGAGCAGGCAGCGCCGGGCCTGCAGGTCCACCCGCATCGGGCCGGCCTGCAACCACCGCACCTGCAGCAGCGCGTCACCGGCGGCGCTGCGGCCCAGCGCCGTGAGCCGCGCCACCACCTCGCGGGCCCCGGCGCGGGGCTCGACCACCAGGTTCGCGCCCGCCCCCAGGAGCGTGAGCTCCTCGTCGGCGGTGACATCGGTGGCGACCACGGCGAGCGGGAACGAGCCGGCCCTCCGCAGCTGCCGCACGGCCTGGTGCACCCACGCGAACGTGCTGCCCCCGACCAGCACGATCCGGGTGTCGCGGACGGACGCGACGTGCGCCGCGCGCGTGATGTCGTCGTGCACCGCCGTCGGCCACTCCGCGCGCCCCGCCCGCCCGCGCAGCCGGGACGCGGGCGACCCCGGCTCCGCGCACAGCACGGCCGGGCTGAGCACCGCGAGGTCCTGCGGGGTCAGCGCGCGGCCGAGGCCGGCCTCGAGCGGCGTCGGGGACGTGGCGACCACCACGGCTCAGAGCACCTTCGACAGGAAGGAGCGGGTGCGCTCGTGGGCCGGCGCGCCGAGCACCTGCGCGGGGGCGCCCTGCTCGACGACCAGGCCGTCCGCCATGAAGGCGACCTGCGAGGCGACCTCGCGGGCGAACGCCATCTCGTGCGTGACGACGATCATCGTCATGCCGTCGGCGGCGAGCCCGCGCATCACGTCGAGCACCTCGCCGACGAGCTCCGGGTCCAGGGCGGACGTCGGCTCGTCGAACAGCATGAGCCCGGGCCGCATCGCCAGGCCGCGCGCGATGGCGACGCGCTGCTGCTGGCCGCCCGACAGGCTGCGCGGGTAGGCGTCGGCCTTCTCGGCCATCCCGACGCGCGTCAGCAGGTCCATCGCGGTCGAGACCGCGGCGTCCCGCGAGTACCGCCGCACCCGCATCGGCGCCTCGATGACGTTCTGCAGCACGGTCAGGTGCGGGAACAGGTTGAAGTGCTGGAACACCATGCCGATGTCGGCGCGCTGCGCGTGCACCGCCTTCGGGGACAGCTCGTGCAGCCGGCCCCCGCGCTCCTCCATGCCGATGAGCCGGCCGTCGACCACCACCCGGCCCGCGTCGGGCCGCTCCAGGTGGTTGATGCAGCGCAGCAGCGTCGACTTGCCGGAGCCGGAGGCGCCGATCAGGCACAGCACCTCGCCGGCGCGCACGTCGAGGTCGACGCCGCGCAGCACCTCGTGGGAGCCGAACCGCTTGCGCAGCTCGCGCACCTGCACTAGCGCCTGGGGAGCAGCCACCGGGCCCACCTTCCGTTGCGGGTGACGTCGTCCGGGGTCCGGCGGAAGCCGGCGCCGAGCCGGGCCTCGACGCGGGACTCCACCGCCGTCAGGGCGGTGACCACGGCGAGGTACCAGAGGCACACGACGATGAGGACGGGGATGGTCTCGTACGTGCGGGCGTAGATGAGCTGACCGGCGTACAGCAGCTCCGGCAGCGCGATCACCGACACGACGGACGAGTACTTGAGCAGGCCGATGGCCTCGTTGGCGGCCGGCGGGACGATGACGCGCAGCGCCTGCGGCAGCACGATCCGGCGGAACGTGTCGAGGCGGCCGAGCCCGAGCGCGTGCGCGGCCTCCGTCTGCCCCTTGTCGACCGAGATGATCCCGGAGCGGATGATCTCGCCGAGGTACGCGGCCTCGTTGAGCGCGAGGCCGAGGATCGCGGCCGTCCACGGGGTGATGAGGTCGTTGGTGCTCGCCGACCACAGCGTGGGGCCGAACGGCACCCCGATGCTCACCGTCGGGACCAGGATCGCCAGGTTGTACCAGAGGATCAGCTGCACCAGCACGGGCGTGCCGCGGAAGAACCAGACGTACGCCCCCGCGGTGCCGCGCAGCAGCGGGCTGGTCGACAGCCGCATGGTCGCGAGCACCAGGCCGAGCGCCGCGGCGATGACCGTGCCGATGAGCGTGAGGAGCAGCGTCGTGCGCAGGCCGGCGAGGATGCGCGGGTCGAACAGGTACCGGGCGACGACGTCCCACTGGTAGTTCGGGTTCGTGACGAAGGACGAGACCACCGCGACCGCGAGCACCGCGACCACGGCCATGCCCACCCAGCGCCACGGCCTGGGCCGCGGGACGACGACGTTGTCGGCGCCCCGCGGCGCCAGGGTGAGGTCCGGGCGCGTCATCAGAACGGCGACCCGTTGACGATCGGCTCGTCCAGGGCCCGGGACGGGATGCCCCAGTCCTCGAGGATCGCGGTGTAGGTGCCGTCGGCCATGATCGCCGCGAAGGCCTCCTCCACCTGGGCGGTGAGCTCGCTGTCCTTCGGGAACGCCGCCGCGAAGTAGCCCTCGTTGAGGTAGCCGCCGGACGTCTTCAGGTCCTCGGGGCTCTGGGACAGGATGTACGCGTTCGCGGCCGAGTCGTTCGGCGTGACGTCGATGCGACCGGACTTCAGGGCCAGCACCGTCGCGTCGAGGTCGGCGAACTCGTTGACGGTGATCGCCGGGTCGCCCGCGTCCGTGCACGCGGTCGAGGCGTCGGCGAGCAGGCCGGCCTCCAGCGCGCCGCCGGGGATGCCGACGACCTCGCCGCACAGGTCGTCCATGGACGCCACGTCGCGGAAGTCCGAGCGGGTCAGGAAGTTGTTCTCCGCGAGCAGGTAGTCGACGAAGTCGACCGTCTGCTGCCGCTCCTTGGTGTCGAACATGCCCGTGAGCGCCATGTCGTACCGGCCGGACGCCAGGCCCGGGATGATCGTGTCGAACCCGGCGCTGGTCATCTCGACCGGCCGGCCGAGCTGCTCGGACAGCGCGGCGGCCAGGTCGACGTTGATGCCCTCCCAGGTCGAGCCGTCCTCGCCGAGGAAGTTGTACGGCAGCAGGGAGGGGTCGGCGGCGGCGACGACCGGGTCGCCGCCGGCGCTCGACGAGGGGGTGTCGCCGGTCGCGTCGGCGGAGCCGGAGCAGGCCGAGAGGCCGAGCACCAGCGCCGAGGCGCCGGCCACGAGGAACCGCGTGCGGGAGGTGCGCATGGGGACTCCGTTCGGGGCGGGTCGAGGATCAGGTGGGGGGAGAGATCCCGGCACCGGGCGCCGTCCGCAGGGGGTCGGCCGGTGCCCGGGGTGCCGTGGTGACCATGAGACGGACCGGGTGTTACAGCCGCGTGACGCTGGACGGTCCGCGCGGTTTCGACCCCGCGGAACCGACACGTTCCCGACACGGAGGGCTTCCTACGATGGCCGGGACGCCCCTCCTCGCGGTCGGGCCGACATGTTCCCGACGCACGAGAGGCCCCTCGGTGCCCCCGACTCCCCCGACGCCGCCCGCCCCGACGCAGCCCCCCTCGCCCGCCGCGGGGGACGCGGTCGCCCGCATGATGGCCACCGAGACCGCCCCGGACGAGGTGGACCTCTCGATCGGCGAGCCGGACCAGCCGCTGCCCGGGGTCCTCGTGGAGGCGGCGGTCGCGAGCCTGCGCGCCGGGCGCACCGGCTACACGCCGAAGCTCGGCCTCAGCGACCTGCGGGCGCTGGTCGCCGAGGACGTCGAGGCCGGCACCGGGTTCCGCCCCGACCCCGCCGACGTCGTCATCACCGTGGGAGGGACCGGTGCCGTCGCGGTCGCCCTGGCGGCGACGTGCGCGCCCGGGGGTGCGGCCGTGGTGCCCGACCCCGCCTGGCCCAACTACCGGGTGCTCGCCGACCGTCTGGGGATCGCGGTGCTGCCCTACCGGCAGGGCCCGTCCGGCGACGCGTTCGCCGACCTGGACGCCGTGGAGGCGGGGCTGCGCGCGGGCGCCCGCCTGGTGGTCGTGAACTCCCCGAGCAACCCCACGGGCGCGGTGGCGTCGTCCGCGGCGCTGCGGGACGTCGTCGCGCTGGCGCGGGAGCACGACGCGTTCGTGCTGTCCGACGAGGCCTACGAGGCCGTCGTGTTCGCGGGCGGCCGCGCCCCGTCACCGCTCGCGGACGGCGGCCACGACCGCACGCTCGCGGCCCGGACCTTCTCCAAGACGTGGTCGATGACGGGCCTGCGGGTCGGCGCCCTCGTGGCACCCCCGGCCCTGCGGGAGGCCGTCGCCGCGCTGCACGGCACCACGGCGGGCTGCGCACCGGTCACGGCCCAGCTCGTCGCCGCCGAGGCGCTGCGGTCGCTGCCCGGCCGCGGCGCCGAGCTCGCAGCCGTCTACCGGGCGCGGTCCGAGCGCGCGGTCCGCCTGCTCGGGCCGTGGGCGCCGCAGGAGCCGGTCGCCGCGCTCGGCGGGTTCTACCTGTGGGTGGACGCCCGGCGCACCGGTCGCACCAGCGCCGAGCTCGTCGCCGCCCTGCGGGGCCACGGCGTCGTCACCTCGGCCGGCACCGTGTACACCGCGCAGGACGGCTACGTGCGGCTCGCGCTCACCGCGCCGGACGACGTCCTGGACGCGGCCCTCGCGACGACCCGGCGGACGCTCGACGCGCTCGCCGCCGAGGCTCCGGCGCCGCGCTGACGGCGACGCCGCTCAGCCGGCGAGCCGCACCAGCGCGCCGAGCGCGGCCGTCGCGGCGACGCCGGCCACGGTCCAGGCGACCATGCTCCCCGCCACCCAGCCGGTCAGCCGGGCGCGGCTGCCGGGCGCCCACAGCGGCGCGGGCTCGTCGCGCAGGTGGTCCAGGGCGTCGCGGACCGCGCGCAGCGGGGTGGTGGTACGGGCGGCGGTGGGCGTGACGGTGCTCATGGTGCTCTCCTCGTGGGTGGGCGGGTCGTGCAGGGGGCCGGGGTCACCGGCCGTCACCAGGATGCCCGCGCCCGGACGCCGCCGGGTGGGCTCTTCGGCCCGGGCAGCAGCACCGCGGCGCCCGCGAACCGCCCCGCGCGCAGGTCGGCGAGCGCCGCGTCGGCGCGGTCGAGCGGGTACGGCACGGCGTGCACGCGGACGCCGGCCCGGACGGCCTCCGCGAGGAACGCCCGGCCGTCCTCGCGAGTGTTCGCCTCGACCGACCGCAGGGTGCGCTCGTGGAACAGGTGGCGCCGGTAGTCGAGCGGCGGCACGTCGCTGAGGTGGATGCCGGCGACGGCCACCGTGCCGCCGGGCCGCACGGCCGCGAGCGCCACCGGCACGATCTCCCCGGCCGGTGCGAACACGATCGCGGCGTCGAGCGGCTCCGGCGGGGCGTCGGTCGCGCCGCCCGCGGACGCGCAGCCCAGCTCGAGCGCGAGGCGGCGGGCGTCCGCCCCGCGTGTCAGGACGTGCACCCGGGCGCCGCGGGCGAGCGCGACCTGGGCGGTCAGGTGCGCCGAGCCGCCGAACCCGTACAGGCCGAGCACGCCGCCGGCGGGCAGCTCCGCGCGGGACAGGGCCCGGAACCCGATGATCCCGGCGCACAGCAGCGGCGCGTGCGTGGCCGGGTCGAGCTGCTCGGGCCAGTGGTAGGCGTAGGCGGCGGGCACGGTCGCGTACGGGGCGTACCCGCCGTCGGCGTCCCACCCGGTGTAGCGCGAGGCCCGGCAGAGGTTCTCGCGTCCGGCGCGGCAGTCGGCGCACGTGCCGCAGGTGTGCCGCAGCCAGGCGATGCCGGCCGCGTCCCCGGTCGCCCACCCGGAGACGTCGGGTGCGGCGTCCACGACGCGCCCCACGGCCTCGTGCCCGGGGACGACGGCCGGGCGGTGGGGCGGCAGGTCGCCGTCGAGGACGTGCAGGTCGGTGCGGCAGACGCCGCACGCCTCGACGCGCACGAGCAGCTCCCCCGGACCCGGCGCGGGCACCGGGCGCTCGACGCGTGCGAGCACGCCGGCCGGCCGCACCTCCCACGCCAGCACGGTCACTCCCCTCCCCGGGCGGCGACGTCCGCGCGGATCCGGTCGAGCTGGCGGTCGAGCCGGTCGGCACGGTCGGCCGCCGACCGCAGCCGCGCCCGCAGGTCCTCCGGGGCGTGGTCGTCCAGCGACCGCCGGACCGCGTCCCACGCGTCCATGACCGCCGTGAGGACCTGGACCTCCACGGTGCGGGTCCCGGGGCCGCCCGGCAGCGCGACCGGCACCGCGAGCACGGCGTGCAGGGCGCGGCAGCCGGACGCCGGCGGGTGGGCGAGGTGGTCGTCGACCGCCAGCAGGCCCGCGCCGGGCCCCGCGAGCAGCGCGCCGAGCACCGGCCGCAGGTCGCCGCGCGACGTGCACACGAGCCGGACCCCCGCGACGTCCGTGACCCCGCGCCGCAGCGCGCCCGGCGACGGCTCCGGGCCCCGGCGCAGGGCGGCGGCGACGATGCTCTCCGGGCTGCGCACCCACCACGCGACCCGCTCCACCGGGTCCGTGCCGTGCAGCTCGACGAGCCGGGCGCGGACCGCGGCGACGCGCCGGAGCGTCTCGTCCACGGCCAGCCGGGCGTCGGAGCGCAGCAGCGCGACCTCGCCCCGCAGGCGCAGCGAGGCGGCGGGGTCGGGCGCCGCCGGGCCCGTCGCGCGCTCCGCACCGGCGGACGCGGGGCGGTCCACCGGGCACCTCAGCCGCGCTCGACCAGCACGGGGCACGGGGAGTGCAGGACCACCGCGTGGCTCGTCGAGCCGAGCAGCATCCGCGAGACGCCGTGCAGCCCGCGGCTGCCGACCACCAGGAGCCGCGCGCTGTCGGCGGCGGCGAGCAGCGCGCCGGCCGGGTCGGTCTCGACGAGCCGCCGCCGGACCTCCAGGCCCGGGTGCTCCTCCTCGAGCCCCGCCGACGCCGCCTCCAGCACGGCGCGGGCGTGCGCGTGCGTCGCGGACCCGAGGTCCGGCGGCACGCGGACCGCCCACAGCACCGAGGCCTCCTGCCAGGCGTGCACGACGTCGAGCACGCCGCCGGTGCGCGCCGCCTCGACCGCCGCCGCGCGGACCGCGGCGGCGCTCTCGGCCGAGCCGTCGGTCCCGACCACCACGCGGTCGGCGGCGGGGCGGGTCAGCGGGGGCACCACGGCGACGGGGCACTGCGCGCCCGCGACCACCTGGTAGGCCAGGGAGCCGGAGAACACGCGCTGGGTGGGTCCGAGCCGCCGCGTGCCGACCACGACCAGGGCGGCGCCCGCCGAGCGCTCCGTGAGGCTGCGCGCGGGGGTCTCGAGGTCGATCTCGGTGCGCGCCTTCAGGTCGGGGACCGCGGCGCACACGCGCTCCGCCTCCCGCTCGAGCATCTCCCGGACGCCCGCGCGCACGGCCTCCTCCCAGACCTCGCCGTAGCCGGCGCGCGGCCGGCCCACGGCGTGGACGAGCACCAGCTCGGCCCCGCGCGCCGCTGCCTGCTCCCCTGCCCAGTGCACCGCGCGCTCGCTCGACAGCGTGCCCGCGACCCCGACGACGACCTCGGTCATGATGCCTCTCCCCTCGATGCGGGACGTGCGCCCCGGTGCCGCCCCGGCGGACGGCTCAGTGCGACCGGACGACCAGGACGGGGCACGGCGCGTGCAGCACCAGCGCGTGGCTCACCGAGCCGAGCAGCATCCGCGCCACGCCGCCGCGCCCGTGGCTGCCGACCACCACGAGACGGGCGGTGGCGCAGGTCGCGAGCAGCGCGGCGGCGGCGTCCGCCTGCACGAGCGTGCGCTCGACCTCCAGGTCGGGGTACATCTCCCCGAGCCCCGCGGTGGACTCCCCGAGCACGACGCGCTCCTCGTCCTGCACCGCCGACGGCAGCTCGGGCGGCACCCAGCCCACGGACGCCAGCACCGCGGGCTCCTGCCAGGCGTGCACGACCTGGAGCGAGGCCCCGACCCGGTCGGCCTCCTGCGCGGCGGCGGCCACGGCGGCGACGCTGTCGCGGGAGCCGTCGACACCGACGACGACGCGGTTCTCCGGGACGCGCAGGGACGGCGGGACGACCGCCACCGGGCAGTGCGAGCCCGCGACCACCTGGTACGCGAAGGAGCCGGAGTACACGCGGTGCGCGGCGGTGGTGCGGCGGGTGCCGACGACGAGCAGCCGCGCGGTGCCCGACCGGCGGGTCAGCGCCCGGCCGGGGGTCTCCAGGTCGATCTCCGTGCGCACCGTCAGGCCCGGGTGGTCCTGCGTGGCGACCTCGACCTCGTGCGCGAGCATCCGCTGCACGCCGGCCCCGACCGCGTCGTCCCACACGCTCTCGAACCCGCTCACCGGCAGCCCCAGGGCGTGGACGACCACGAGCGTCGCCCCGCGGGCCCGCGCCGCGTCCGCGGCCCACCGGACCGCCTGCTCGCTCGACGGCGTGCCCGCGACGCCCACGACGACCTCGCCGCTCATCGGGTGCTCCCTCCTCCGGGGCGCGGGCACGACGACCCGGCCGACGGACCCACGGTCCCGCCCGGGAGCCGGGACCGCCCAGGGCCGAACGACCCCGCGCCCCGCCGCAGCCGACCCTCGGGCGCCGTCAGCCGTGCGAGGACAGCACGCGGGCCAGGCCCGTGCCGTGCACGCCGGGGTACTCGACCGAGATCACGTAGTCCCGGCCCCCGGCGCGACGCTGCGCCCACCCCTGCACCTCCAGCACGTCACGCGCCTCGAAGACGCGGTGCACCTCGCCGGAGGGCCGGCCGTGCGCGACGAAGTCGACGCGGTAGACGGGCTGGTCGTCGTCCTCGGCGGCGTGCCGGGGATCCCGGGGAAGCGTGCGCACGGCGGTGTCCTCTCTCTGGGCGGTGGGTCCGGTACCACGGTGGTCAGGGGCGGGCACCCGGCCGGCGCCGGCGCGCCAGCCCGCGCAGCCCGCGGCGCCCGTGGTCGAACTCCTCGACCGCCTCGAGCGCCTCGTCGAACGTCCGGAAGATCGTGCCGCGCCCCTCGATGAGCTGCGGCGGCGTCCCGGTCGCGGGCACGAACACCGCCTCCCACCGCAGGTCCCGGATGCAGCGGACCTCGTAGCAGCCGTCGGCCGTCCCCGCGACGTGCGAGCTGCCCACCAGGTGCCACGCGAAGTCCGGTCCCGGACGCGGCCGGCCGACCCTCCCGCCGACCGGCGTGCCGTCCGCGGGCGTCATCGTCTGCTCGTGCATGGCTCACGTCCTCCCTGCCCCGGCGCCGTTCCCGTCAGCGCCGCACGACCAGCACCGGGCACGGCGAGTGCAGGACGACCGCGTGGCTCGTCGAGCCGAGCAGCATCCGCGCCACCCCGTGCAGCCCGCGGCTGCCGACGACGAGCAGCCGTGCCGAGGCCGCGGCGGCCAGCAGCGCCGCGGCGGGCTGCGCGCGCACGAGCGTCCTCTCGATCTCCAGGTCGGGGAAGTCCTCGCCGAGCCCGGCGGACGCCTCGGCCAGCACGACCTCCTCCTCCTCGCGCGTGACGTCGGACAGGTCCGGCGGCAGCCACGTGGCGCTCATGATCACGGCGGGCTCCTGCCAGGCGTGCACCACCTCCAGCACGGCGCCGGCGCGGTCGGCCTGCTCGGCGCCCGCGCGCACGGCGGCGACGCTGTCCGGCGAGCCGTCCGCACCGACCACGACGCGGTCCTCCGCCGGTCCGGTCACGGGCGGCACCACGGCGACGGAGCAGTGCGACCCGGCGACCACCTGGTACGCGAGCGAGCCCGTGAACACCCGCTCCGCGGCGGTCATGCGGCGGGTGCCGACGACGACCAGGCGCGCGGTCGCCGAGCGACGGGTCAGGCAGCGCGCGGGCGTGTCGGCGTCCACCTCCGTGCGGATCTTCAGCTCCGGCAGGTCGTGCCGCGCCCGGCCGGCCTCCCGGTCCAGCATCGCGGCGACCTCGGCCTCGAGCATCGCGTCCCACGCCGCCTCGAGCCCCGGCGAGGGGCGACCCGTGGCGTGCACGAGCACCAGCTCCGTCCGCCGCGCCCACGCCTCCTGCGCGCCCCACTGCACCGCGCGACGGCTCGACTGGGTGCCGTCCACCCCGACGACGACCTCGTGGCCCATGCCGGACTCCCTCCGTCCCGCGCCGAGCGACGGCGTGCTGCCGTCACCCGTGACGCTAGGACGGGCCCCTGCGGGGCGCAGGTGCCGGTCGTCCCCTCCGCGGTCGCCGACCGTCCCGCGCGCTCAGGGCCCCGCCCCGGGCGGGCGGACCGGCCCCAGCGGCACGCTCCACACCAGCCGCGTCCCGCCCTCCGGGCGCTCCCGGATGCTGAGGCCGCCGCCCAGCTCCGCGGCCCGCGAGCGCATGTTGCGCAGGCCGTTCCCGGGGACGACGGCGCCCTCGGACAGCCCCGCGCCGTCGTCGTCCACCTGCAGGGTGAGGGCGTCCGGCCGGGCGGAGACCAGCACCTGCACGGTGTGCGCCTGGGCGTGCCGCGCGACGTTCGTCAGCGCCTCCGTGAGCACGGACGTCAGGTGCCCGGCGACCGGCTCCGGCACCACGGTGTCCAGCGGCCCCTCCATGCGGATGCGCGGCTCGCAGCCGAGCGCCGGGACCACCGCGCCGACCGTCTCCGTCACCCGCCCCCGCAGCCCCTCCGCCATCCCCGGGCGCTGCAGGGCGAAGATCGCCGACCGCAGGTCGCGGATGGCCTCGTCGAGCTGGCCGACCACCTCGTCCGCCGCGGGACGCAGCTCCTGCGGCAACCGGGGGCGCATGCTCTGGACGGTGAGGCCCGTGCCGAAGATGCGCTGGATGACGAGGTCGTGCAGGTCCCGGGCGATCCGCTCGCGGTCCCGGTAGACCGCCAGCGTGCCGCGCTGCACCTGGGACGTCGCGAGCTCCAGGGCCATCGCCGCCTGCCGGGCGAAGGCGTCCACCATCGCGCTGTCGTGCTCCCCGAGCGGCGACGCGCCCGGCCGGCGGGCGACGAGCAGCACGCCCAGCGCGTGCCCGCGCGCGGACATCGGCACGATCCGCGCCGGCCCGAGCACCGGCGCGCCCCGCAGCGTGGCGGCGCGCGGGTCGGTGCGGAAGTCCACGACCCCCTCCGGCGCCCCGGCGCGCAGCACCGCCCCGCTGAGCGACCGCCCGACGGGCACGCGCGCCCCCCGCACCCCGCCGGCGGCGCGCCCGCTCGCGGCGTGCACGACCAGGTCGTCCCCGTCGGGCAGCAGCACGCACACCAGGTCCGCCCGCGCGAGCTCGCGGGCCCGGTCGCAGACCAGCGTCAGCGCCGCGGAGCGGGGCAGGCCGGCGAGCAGCTGCTGCTCGATCTCGACCGACGCCTCGAGCCACTGCTGCCGGTGCCGGCCCGCGTGGTACTGCCGGGCGTTGTCGATCGCGACCCCGGCCGCCGCGGCGAGGGAGACCATGAGCTCCTCGTCGTCCGCGGTGAAGTCCGCGCCGCCCCGCTTGTGGGCCAGGTAGAGCACGCCGAAGACCCGCGAGCGCACGAGGACGGGCACCCCGAGGAACGTGTGCAGCCCGGGGTGCCGGGGCGGGTCCGCCGCGGCGGCCGGGTGCACCGCGAGGTCGTGCACCCGCAGCGGCCGGGGGTCGTCGACGAGCGCGCGCAGCACGCCGCGCCCGCCCGGCGGCTCCCACGCGCGCTGCCCGGGGACCTCGGGCACGCCGGCCGTGACCGAGGTGCCGATGCTCAGGTCGGGGCCCACCACGGCGAGCGCGCCGTAGCGGGCGTCGGTCAGCACGCACGCGGCCTGCGCGAGCCGGCCGAGCACGTCGCGCAGGTCGCCGTCGTCCTGCACCGCGACCATCGTGTCGATGAGCGCGCGGGCGTGCCGCCGTGCCACGGCGAGTCCGTCGGCCCTCGCCGACGCCGTCCGTCCGCCGACCGTCGACATGCCTGCCCCCACCTGCTCGCTCGCCCGGGGGGGGTGCCCCGGGGTGCCGGTGTGCGGTACAACACCAGCATGGCCCAGAGCGGCGCCGCTGCACAGATCCGCGTGTTCGTCCTCGACGACCACGAGGTGGTGCGGCGCGGCCTGCGCGACCTGCTCGGCCAGGAGCCGGACATCGAGGTCGTCGGCGAGAGCGGGTCGGCCGCCGAGGCGACGCGGCGCATCCCCGCGCTGCGGCCCGACGTGGCCGTGCTCGACGCGCGGCTCCCCGACGGCAGCGGCATCGAGGTGTGCCGCCAGGTGCGGTCCCAGGACCCGTCGGTCGCCGCGCTGATCCTCACGTCGTACGACGACGACGAGGCCCTGTTCGCCGCGATCCTCGCCGGCGCCGCGGGCTACGTGCTCAAGGAGATCGGCGGCGGCGAGCTGCTCGCCGCGATCCGGCACGTCGCGGCCGGGCACTCGATGCTCGACCCGGCGGTCACGGGACGCGTGCTCGCGCGGCTGCGGGCCGGCCCCCCGGAGCCCGACGAGCTGCACGACCTCACCGAGCAGGAGCGGCACATCCTGGCGTACATCGCCGAGGGCCTGACGAACCGCCAGATCGGCGAGCGCATGTACCTCGCGGAGAAGACCGTGAAGAACTACGTCTCGCACGTGCTCGCGAAGCTCGGCGTCGAGCGGCGCACCCAGGCGGCCGTGCTCGCCGCGCGGCTGCTGCGCGACTGACCGGCAGGGCCCGTCAGACGAACAGCAGCTGCGCGCCCGCCGTCTTCTCGACGAACTCCGCCGCGCTGATGATCCCCTCCAGGTCCTCGCGCAGGTCCGACTCGTCGAGCGCGAACATGTCGGCCGACATCCGGCAGCCCCACAGGTGCCCGCCGGCCGCGACGATCTGGTCGAGCAGCTCCGGGACGTCCGGGATCCCGAGGTCGCGCAGCTGGCGGCGCATCATGCGGGTCGTCACCGCCGAGACCCCGGGGGCCGGGGCCACCGCCTGGGGCAGCCGCAGGTCCCGCAGCGGCAGGTGCATCGCGGTGTTGGCGACGGGCGAGAACCGCAGGTCGTGCATCCGCGAGCGCACCACCATGTCGAAGCCCCAGAACGTGAAGAACAGGTGCGTCTCCACGCCCTCGCCGAGGGCGGCGTTGGCGATGATCAGCCCCGGGTACGCCATGTCGAGGTTGCCCTTGGAGCAGATGATGGCGATCGTCCGGTCGTCGCCGGCGTCGTCGCCGAAGTCGGGGACGATCGCGGGCCGGGGTGCGGCCGTCGTGTCGGTCACGGGTCCTCCTCAGACGCAGCCGTGCGGCTTGGGCAGTCCCGCGACGTAGGCCATCTTGCGGCCGGGCTTGCGGGGGAAGAGCGCGAACTGCTCCTTGACCGGGACGCCGCCGACCACGTCGACCCGGCGCGTCGTGGGGGTCTGGCCCCGCTCCGCGTAGTCGGCGCGCAGGAAGCGCAGCACCTCCCAGTGCCGGTCGGTCAGGGTGATCCCGATCTGCTCCGCGAGCGCCTTCGCGAGGTCCTCGTCCCACTCCTCGGGGCGGCTGAGGAACCCCTCGTCGTCGACGTGCACCGCGCGCTCGCGGATCTGCACCACGGGCATGGCGTCCTCCTGGTCAGGCCGCGGCACGGGTCGCGGCGGGTTCGCGCCGCGGGGCGCGGCTGGGGATCGGGACCGGGCGTCCGTGCAGCAGCACGTTCCAGTACAGGCGCTGCGTCGCGGCCTTCGCCCAGTGGTTCGCCCGCGTCTCGGCGAGCAGGCTCAGCGGCCCGACCACCGGCAGCGGGTACCGGCCGGGCAGCGGCTCGGCGTCGTAGCCGAAGTCGAGCAGCAGGGCGCGGCCCCGGCCCGACTCGACGAAGCAGTTCGCGTGGCCGTCGTACAGCCGGGTCATGGGCCGCCCGCGGTCGTAGGACACGAGGTTGTCGGCGAACACGTCGGCCTCGAAGTGCGCCACCGAGCCGGCCTTGGACGTCGGCACGTCCGTGGCGTCCCCGACCGCGAACACCCCCGGGTGGGCCCGCGACATCAGCGTGCCGGGGTCCACCGGCACGTCCTGGAGCTCGTCCCCCATCCCGGAGCGCGCCACGAAGTCGGCCCCGAGGTTGACGGGCACCGTGACGAGCAGGTCGAACGGGACCTCCCGGTCGTCGACGGACACGAGGCGCCCGTCGTCGACCCGGTCGACGACGAAGTCCGTCCGCACCCGGACGCCGCGCGCGTCGAGCATGCCGCCGAGCCGCTCGCGGGCGACCGGCTGGGTGAACGCGCCGTCCAGCGGCGTGACGTACGTCAGCTCCGTGCCGGCCCGCAGGCCTCCGCGGCGCAGCGCGTCGTCGAGCAGGAAGGTGAACTCCAGGGGCGCGACCGGGCACTTGATGGGCATCTCCGTGACGTGCACGACGACCCGCCCGCCGAGCCACCGCTCGAGCCGGCGGTGCAGCGCGACGGCGCCGTCGGGCGTGTAGAACTCGTGCACCCGCCGCCGCCACTGGTCCCCGGCCATGCCCGGGGTCTGGTCGGGCCGCGGCGACGTCCCGCTCGCGACGACCAGGTAGTCGTACGGCAGGACGCGGCCGTCCTCCAGGTGCACCCGGCCGCGGGCCGGGTCGACGCCCTCGACCTCGCCGAGCACCAGCTCGACGCCCGGCTCCAGGTACCGGCGCCGGGACCGGACGAGCTGGTCGGGCGTCGCCGCCCCGAACGGCACGGTGAGCAGGCCCGGCTGGTAGAGGTGCCGGTCGTCGCGGTCCACCACGGTCAGGCGCCAGAAGTCGCGCTCCACCCGCAGCCGGTGCAGCAGCCGGTTGGCGACCATCGTCCCGGCGGTGCCGCCGCCCAGGATCAGCAGGTGCTTCATGGTCGGTCCCTTCGGGGTCGGGCGGCCGGGCGGCGCGGGGCGCGGCCCGTGTCAGGTGCGGTGGCGCGGCGGTTCGTCGCCGTGGTGCACGGTCACGCCCGGACCGGGGAAGAACAGGCCCACGTGGCCGGTGTCCGACCAGCGCACGGAGTACGGCGGCGACCCGTCGGGGTGCGGGACGGCGACGATCTCGCCGTCGCGGTCCGGGGCGTCCACCTGCGGTCCGGGGACGACGATCCGGTCCCCCACTGCGGCTCTCATCGTGACCTCGCCGGGGACGGGAGCGAGGTCGTGCGCCGCGCCCCGGTGAGCGGCGCACGACCCGACCGGGGTCAGCGCAGGACGGGCCAGCGGCGGACCGCCGGCGTCTGCGCCCACCATCGCCCGACGCCCCAGGTGTCGCCCGAGCGCAGGACCGCGCAGACGATGAGCACGAGCGCGAAGATCACGTGCGAGTCGACGGCCGGGTTGGTCGACCCCTGCGTCGGCGGCCACTCCGCGAGCCACATCAGGGCCATGAGGAGCGTGCCGGCGCCGGCGGCCACGGACAGCCCCGCCCCGGTGACGACCGCGATGCCGATGCCCGCGAGCGCGAGCATGAACAGCCAGTCGGCGACGGTCGGGTCGAGCCAGTCGAAGAACCCCTCGGCCGGGCCGGTCACCGACGCCAGGTACCCCGCTGTCGGCGACCCGCCGTCGACCCAGGCCGTCCCGAGCTGCTGCCCGTCGACGACGGCCCCCGTCGAGTAGGTGAGGCCGAACAGCTTGTCCAGGAACGCCCACAGGAAGACGAACCCGATCGCGAGCCGCGTCACGGCGAGCCACCGGCGCGCCGAGGCGGTCGAGACCAGGTCGGTCTCCACGAGGACCGTCGGGTGGACGGTCCGGTGCGAGGGCTGGTGCGCGGTGCTCATGACGTCCCCCTCCGGGTGCGTGCTCTGCCAGGTGGCACCACGCTGCCGCGGGCCGCCCGCCCGCCCCAGGGCCGAACGCCCTCAGCGCCCGGCCGAGCGACCCGTCCGGGCCGGGACCGGCGACCGGATCGGGACCTTCGGTGCCCGCCGCCCGGACCGTCCGGCTCTGACGTGCGCGCACGCCCTCCCGCCACGCTGAGGCAGCACACCAGCAGCCGCGGCGCACCACCCGGTGCCGCACCGACCCGGAGGGACGACGACCACCATGACGCACACCTGGGACGTGCGGATCGACCTGTTCGAGGCCTCCGACGTCCCCGCCGCGGATCACACCACGACCACCGCCCACGCGATCCTCAGCACCTCCGCGGGCACCCGCATGAGCGGGACCGGCCGGGCGCGTCGCCGTCCGGGCGAGACCGACGTGCCGGAGATCGGCGACGAGCTCGCCGCGGCCCGGGCGCTGCGGGAGCTCGCGGACCGGCTGCTGGCGGCCTCGTCCGCCGACATCTCGGAGATCGAGCACCGCGAGGTGCGCCTGGCTCGGTGAGCCGCGGAGCAGGAGGAGGGCGTCGTGAGCCAGGACCTGTCGCCGGCACCGGGTGCCGGGATCGCGCCGGGGGTGCCGGCGCTGAGCGAGCGCGAGCGCGTCGTGCTGCGGGAGCTCCTCAGCGCGCAGACGCTCGACGAGGTGGCCGGGCGGCTGTACGTGTCGCGCAACACCGTGAAGTCGCAGGTGCTCAGCATCCACCGCAAGCTCGGCGTCACGTGCCGCGCGGAGGCCGTCGCGTGGGCCCGCGCGCACCTGCCCGACGTCGCGGGGTCCGACCGCGCCGGCGGGGGCACGGCCGGCGGGGGCGTCGCGGGCGTCGCGGCACCCCGCGGGGCGTCCGTCCCCGCCCGCCCGCTCGGGGCGCCCCGCCGCCCGGGGGCGTGACGCGGTGTCCGCGCTGGTGGTGTACGAGTCGATGTTCGGCAGCACGCGCGACGTCGCGCACGCCGTCGCCGACGGGCTGCGCGAGACGGTCCCCGTGCGGGTGGTGGAGGTCGGGGCCCTGCTCGCGGAGCCCGGCGGCACCGCGGTCCCCGAGGAGGTCACCCTGCTGGTGGTCGGCGGCCCGACCCACGCCTTCGGCATGAGCCGCGAGTCGACCCGGGCGTCCGCGGCCCGGGAGGCGCGGACGGGGGCCGAGGCGCTCGTGTCCCCGCACGCCGGCATCCGGGAGTGGCTCGACGTCGTCCGCATGCCCGCGCACACGCTCCTCGTCGCGACGTTCGACACGAAGCTGCGCCGGCCGAACCTGCCGGGCTCGGCCGCCCGGTCCGCCGAGCGCGCGCTGCGGCACCGCGGCGCGGTCCCCGTCGTGGAGGCCCGGTCGTTCGAGGTGCTCGGCATGGCCGACGGCCTGGCGGAGGGCGAGCTGGCGGCCGCCCAGGAGTGGGGGCGCCTGCTGGCCGGGACGCTGCCCGCGGCCCGATGACCCCGGAGCGCGGCGGGGTGGTCGCCCCGCCGGCGGCGGCGCGCGGGCTGAGCTCCGCGGAGGCGGCGGCGGTGCTGCGCCGCGACGGCCCCAACGCGCTGCCTCCCCCGGCCCGCCCGCACCCGGTGCGCCAGCTGCTCGCGCAGATGACCCACCGGTTCGCCGTCATGCTCTGGGTGGCCGCCGTGCTGGCGCTGCTCGCGGGCATGGCGCCCCTGGCCGTGGCGGTGGGCGTGGTGGTCGTGGTCAACGGCTGCTTCGCGTTCTGGCAGGAGCACCGGGCCGACCGCGCCGCCGAGCGGCTCGCCGTGCTCGTGCCCTCCCGGGCCCGCGTGCGGCGCGACGGCGAGGTGCGCACGGTCGACACGGCTCAGGTCGTCGTCGGCGACGTCGTGCTGCTGGCCGCCGGCGACCGGGTGTGCGCCGACCTGCGCGTGCTGGAGGCGCACGCGCTGTCGGTGGACGAGTCGCTGCTCACCGGGGAGAGCGTCGCCGCGCGCCCCGGACCCGGGGACGAGCTGCTGTGCGGCACGTTCGTGGTCGAGGGCGAGGCGGAGGCCCGCGCGGAGCGCACCGGCGGTGCGACGCGGCTCGCCGGGATCTCGGCGCTGACCCGCGGGACCGGCACGACCCGCACCCCGCTGGCCCGCGAGCTCGACCGGGTGGTGCGCCTCGTGTCGTACACCGCGTTCGCGGTCGGCGTGGTGCTGGCCGGCGGCGCGCTGCTGCTGGGGCTCAGCACCGTCGACGCGCTGGTGTTCGGGCTCGGCGTCATGGTGGCGCTCGTCCCCGAGGGCCTGCTGCCGACGGTGACGCTGTCGCTCGCCCGCTCGGCCCAGCTGATGGCCGGGCGGCAGGCGCTGGTCCGCCGCCTCGACGCGGTGGAGACGCTCGGCGCGACGACGTTCGTCTGCACCGACAAGACCGGGACCCTGACGCGCAACCACATGACGGTGGCGCGCGTGTGGACGCCGCACGGCGAGGTGGCGCTCCCCGGGTCCGACTACGACCCCACCGTCCCGCTGCCCGCGTCGCCCGGCCCGGCCGGGGACGGCACCGGGGACGGCTCCGCGGACGGCACCGCGGACGACGCGGTGCGGCGGGCGGCGCGGTCGGCGGCGCTGTGCGTGCAGGGGCGGGCGGTGCCCGGGCCGGGCGGGTGGACGGCGGACGGCGACCCGATGGAGGCCGCGCTCGACGTGGTGGACCGCCGGCTGACGGCGGCGCCGCGGCCGGTCCCGCTGCGCCGCTACCCGTACACGGCCGCGCGCCGGCGGTCGGCGGTGCTGGTGCCGGGCGCCGGGTCGCCGGGCGGTCCCGCGTCCCCGCCCGGTGGCGCGGGGGCCGGTGCCCCGCCGGACGTGCTGCACGTCCTCGGGGCGCCGGAGTCGGTGCTCGCGGTCTGCCTGCCCGGCGCGGACGCCGTCCGGGCGGCCGCGCGCGCCGACGAGCTCGCCGCGTCCGGGCTGCGGGTGGTCGCGGTCGCGCGGCGCGCGGCCCCCGGCCTGGCCGCCGAGGCCGACCCCGAGCACGACCTGGTGCTCACCGGCCTCCTGGCGCTCGAGGACCCGCCCCTGGACGACGTGGCCGGCGCGGTCGCGGCGTGCCACGAGGCCGGGATCCGGCTCGCGATGGTCACCGGCGACCACCCGGCGACCGCCGGGGCCGTCGCCCGGCAGGTGGGCCTGCTGCGCGGCGACGGCCCGGTGCTGGTCGGTGCGGACCTGCCCGACGACCCCGCCGCGCTGGCCGCCGTCCTCGACGTCCCGGACGGCGCCGTCGTCGCCCGCGTCAGCCCGGAGGACAAGCTGCGCATCGCCGTGGCGCTGCAGTCCCGCGGCCACGTCGTCGCCATGACCGGCGACGGCGTCAACGACGCACCCGCGCTGCGCGCGGCGGACGTCGGCGTGGCGATGGGCCGCGGCGGGAGCGACGTCGCGCGCGAGGCCTCGGACCTCGTGCTGCTGGACGACCACTTCGGCACGATCGTCGCCGCGGTCGAGCTCGGCCGGGCCACCACCCACAACATCCGGCGCTTCCTCACCTACCACCTCACCGACAACGTCGCGGAGCTGGCGCCGTTCGTGCTCTGGGCGCTGACCGCCGGGCAGGTGCCGCTCGCGATCGGCGTGCTCCAGGTGCTCGCGCTCGACATCGGGACGGACCTGCTGCCGGCGCTCGCGCTGGGCGCCGAGCCCCCGCACCCGCGCACCCTGCACGGGCCGGTGCGTGCCGAGCACCTCGTGGACCGGCACCTGCTGGGGCGCGCGTTCGGCGTGCTCGGACTCGCGGAGGCGGTCGGCTCGCTCACGACGTTCCTGGTCGTCCTGCTCGCCGGCGGCTGGACCTGGGGTGCGACGCCCGGCCCGGCGCTGCTCGCGACGGCCTCCGGTGCGGCGTTCGCCGCGATCGTGCTCGGGCAGCTCGTCAACGCGGTCGCGTGCCGCAGCCGCACCCGCCCGGTCACCCGCTCGGGGCTGCGCGGCAACCCCCTGCTGCCCTGGGCGCTGGCGAGCGAGGCCGCCGCGCTCGCGCTCTTCGTGGGCCTGCCCCCGCTGGCGTCCCTGCTCGGCGGCACGTGGCCCGACGCGCGCGGCTGGGCCGGCGCCGTGGCGACCGGGGCGCTGGTCGCCCTCGCCGACGCCACGCACAAGCGGCTGCGCGCGCGCCACGACGGCGCGCGCCGCGACGGCGTCGACCGGAGCGGTGCGCCCGCCGCACCGCCTGCCGGCCCCTGACGCCTCGGGTCCGGTCAGGCCCGGACCACGAGCACCGGCCGCCGGGCGTGCAGGATCACGGCGTGGCTCGTCGAGCCGACGAGCAGCCGCGAGACGCCGTGCAGGCCCCGGCTGCCGACCACGACCAGCCGCGCGTGCGAGCCCGCGGCGAGCAGAGCGGTCGCGGGCTGCGCCTTCACGAGCGTGCGCTCGACCTCCAGGTCCGGGAACCGGTCCGCGAGCCCGGCCGTGGCGTGCGCCAGGACCGCGGCCTCGCTCTCGCGCAGCCGCGCCGTCATGTCCGGCGGCACGTACCCCTGCGCGAGCAGGAGCGCCGGCTCCTCCCAGGCGTGCACCACCTGCAGCACCGCGCCGTGACGCTCGGCCTCCTGCGCCCCGGCGGCCACGGCGGCCACGCTGTCCGGCGAGCCGTCGACCCCGACGACCACGCGGTTGTCCGCCTCCACCGGCACCGCCGGGACGACGGCGACGGAGCAGCTCGCGGCCGCGGCGATCTCGTACGACCGCGACCCGGAGAACACCCGCTGCGCCGGCGTCAGCCGGCGGGTGCCGACCACGAGCAGCCGGGCGGAGCCCGAGCGCCGCACGAGGCAGCGGGCGGGCCGGTCGGCCTCCACCTCCGTGCGGATCTTCACGGACGGGCTGACCTCGCGTGCGTGCGCGGCGGCCCGGTCGAGCACGTCGCGGGCGGCGTCCGCGAGCGCGTCGTCCCACTCGACGTCACCGAGCGCGTGCACCAGCAGCAGCTCCGCGCCGCGGGCCGCCGCGGCCTCCGCGCCCCAGCTCACGGCACCCTCGCTGGAGACGGTGCCCTCCACCCCGACGACGACCTCGTTGCTCATCGGACCGCTCCTCCACCTCTCGCCCGGCTCTGCGTCCACCGCCGACGCTACGGAGGCCGGGTGCGCGCCGGGCAGGGGCCGACGGGCCGTCGCGCGCGGGACTTCGGACCCCGCCCGCCCCCCGGTGCCCGTCCGTCCCGCCCCGCCCGGCCGTTCGGCCCTTCCGGTGGCGGCGGACGCCCGGTGGCATGGCGGTGCAGCGCACACACCGGGAGGGCACCGTGGACAGCACCCCGTTCGCCGCCGTGTCCTGGCAGTCGCGCGGGGCCCTGGTCCGCCTCGAGCACGAGCACCCCGGCCGGGCGTACCTCGCGGTGCGGTCCGCGCCGACGCCGCGGGGCGACGCCGCGGCCCGGGACCTGGTCTGCGCGGCGGTGGTGCGGGCGCGGGCGGAGCGCATCAGCCACCTGGTGACCACCCTCGACGCGTCCCGCCCGGTCTGCGGCGTGGTGCTCACCGCGCTGCGGGAGCAGGTCGGCACGCACGTGCGGGAGCTGGAGTGCCACCGCAGCGGCGCGAGCGTGCTCGTGTCCGTCGAGCTCCTGCCGCCGGCCGCGGACCAGGCGGCCGGCGCGTCGCGCGACGCCCGGCTCCCCCCGGTCTCGCTCGCGTGGCACGTGCGGGTCTACCTGGCGGCGGCGCCCGACGTGCCGTCGCGCGGCCACGGCACGACGACGGCGCACGCCGTGCTCACGGTGAGCGACGCGAAGCGCCTCACGGGGACGGGACGCGCGCACCGGCACCCGCACGACGTCGACGTGCGGGAGGTCGGCGAGGAGCTGGCCACGGCCCGCGCGCTCGCCGAGCTCGCGGACCGGCTGCTCGCCGACGCCCGGGAGCAGGCCGGCGCCGCGAGCGCCGGCGGGCCCGCGGGAAGCAGCGGCACGGCGGGCACCGGCCGCGCGCCCCGCTGACCCGCCTGCTTGCCCGGCGGATACCCCCGGGGGCATAGTGGCGCAGCACCGCGCCGGCTCGCGGAGCGCTCCCCCGGGCGCTCCCGCCGGCGCCCACCACCCGGGAGGACCCCATGCCCGCCACCACCGACCCCGAGGCCGCCCGCCGCATCCTCAACCGCCTGCGCCGCGCGCGCGGACAGCTCAACGCCGTCATCGACGCCGTCGAGAACGGCGGGTCGTGCCGCGACGTCGTCACGCAGCTCGCCGCCGTCTCCAGCGCGCTCGACCGCGCCGGCTACACGGTGATCGCCACCGCCATGAAGGAGTGCCTCGTCGAGCCCGGCTCCGTGCGCACCGAGGACGGCCTCACGCCCGACGAGCTCGAGAAGCTGTTCCTCACCCTCGCCTGACGCCCGACGCCCGACGCCTGACGCCTGACGCGGGCCGCGGTCGCGCGTCGTCAGTGCGTGGTCCAGCCGCCGTCGATCACCAGCTCCGCGCCGGTCACGAACTTCGACTCGTCGCTGGCCAGGTACAGGTAGCCGTACGCGATGTCCATCGGCTCCCCGGCGTGGGGCGGCAGCGGCGTGCGGCCCTGGTCGAACGCCGCCATGGCCTCCAGCGACTCGATCCCGGCCGCCCGGGCCATCCCGGTGAACACCGCGCCCGGGTGCACCGAGTTCACGCGGATGCCGTCGCCGGCGAACCACTGCGCCGCGTGCTTCGTCATCGACCGCACCGCGCCCTTCGACGCGCTGTACGCCGCGCCGTGCCCGTCCGCCTCGCCGCCGATCAGCCCCGCGATCGACGAGCAGTTCACGATGGACCCGCCGCCGCGCGCCTGCATCTGCGGGATCACCGCCTTCATGCCGAGCCAGACGCCCATGGCGTTGACCGACAGGATCCGGTCCCAGTCCTCGCGCTCGGTCTCGAGCACGCCCTTGGCGAGGAACACGCCCGCGTTGTTGACCAGCACGTCCACGCCGCCGTACGCGCGGACGGCCGTGTCCACGACGTGCGCCCACTGATCCGCCCGCACGACGTCGAGCGGTACCGCCGTCAGGTCGCCCGCGAGCCGGCCCACCTGCGCCTCCAGCACGTCCGCGACGACGTCGGCGGCCACCACCCGCGCCCCCTCCCGGGCGAACAGCTCCGCCGCGGCCAGCCCCATGCCGCTCGCCGCTCCCGTGATGACGGCGACCTTCCCGCTCAACCGGTCCATCGTGGTCCTCTCCCTCCCGCGAGCGCCGCACCGTGCGGCACGGGGCCGCGGCCCCGTGCTCGCACCGTGGCAGGGACGGGTGGGCGACCGGCACGGGCGGACGTCACGAGACCGCGGGTCCGACGTCCCGGCACCGGGCCCATCGGCTCGGGGCGACGTGCCGACCGGCCCCTGACCGGGCGCACCCCGCCGCCGTAGCGTGGGAGCACGCGGGCAGGAGGCGCTGCGATGGGTCACGAGGTCGTCGTCGGCGTGGAGGGGACGCTCTCCAGCAGGCGTGCCGTGCACTGGGCCGCCGAGGCGGCGTGGGCGCGCCGCACGGAGCTGCTGCTGGTGCACGCCGTCGGCAAGCCGGCACCCGGGCAGGAGGCCGCCTGGTCGCAGGCCGTGGACGGCGGGGTCCACGAGATGCTCCGCCGCGAGGCCGACCGGGTGCGCCGCGCCGAGCCGGGCCTGACCGTCCGGGCCGAGGTGGACCTCGACACACCCGCCCGGGCGCTCACGCAGCGTTCGCGCACCGCGCAGCTGGTGGTCGTGGGCACCCGCCGCACCACCGCCGCGCAGCGCGTGTTCTCCGGCTCGCTGTCCTACCAGGTCGCCGCCGGGGCCTCCTGCTCGGTCGCCGTGGTCCCGCCGCTGACGGGGCACGCCGAGAACCGCGTCGTCGTCGGCCTCGACCACTCGCCCGACGCCCAGGCCGCCGTCCGCGCCGGTGCCCGCGAGGCCGACCGCGTCGGTGCCCGCCTGGAGCTGCTGCACGCCTGGCAGCCGCCCGGCGAGGCCGGGGACCGGGCGCTGGTCGACGGTGCGGCGGACGACCTCGCCGACGACTTCCCGGGGCTCGCCGTGGACCGGCGGCTCGTGCAGTCCCACCCCGCGATCGCGCTGCTCACGGCCGCCGCCGGCGCGCGGCTGCTGGTCGTCGGCAGCCGCGGGACGGACGGCGTCCCGCGGATCCCGCTGGGCGCCACCAGCCACGCGCTGGTCCTGCACGCCCCCTGCCCGGTGCTCGTGGTCCGCACCTGACCCGGCGCGGTCGAGCTGCCGGTCGCGACCTGCCGGTCACGCGCGGTGCGCGCCCCAGCCGTGCCAGCGCTCGACCTCCACCACCGCGTCCCACCGGGGGCTCTCGCGGTCCGGGTACGGGTGCCCGGTGTAGTGCCGCGACAGCCGGTCGATGCCCGAGCGGTCGACGTCCTCCGTCAGCTCCACGACCCGCCCCACCAGGGTGACGTGCGTGTACCAGTCGTCGCCGTCGAGCACGGTCAGCGTCACGCGGGGGTCGCGACGCAGGTGCCGCAGCCGCACCCGGGAGCCGTCCAGGTTGAGCAGCACCCGGCCGTCCTCCCGCCAGAGGTACCAGGTGGCGGCGGACACGGGCGTGCCGTCGGACCGGAGCGTCGCCATCACGGCGGGGTTCGGGCGCCGCAGCATGGCGACGGCGTCGGGGGGCAGGGGCGGACGGGCCACGACGGGCACCTCCTCCGGGGTGAGGGGACGCGCACCAGTCTGCCGGGCGGCGCGCCGCCCCGCCTCACCAGCCCGAGACGCGCCGCAGCCCGGTCGCCGGGGTGAGCTGGACGAGAGCGGTGCCGCCCGCGTCCTCGACCTCGAGGCTCACGGCCGCCGCCCGGCCCTGCTGGTGGCGCGCCACCCACTCGAGCACCTCGAGCACGTCGCCCGCGCCCACGAGCCGCCAGCGCTCCGCCGGCCGGCCCGCCGAGGTGTGCAGGTCCACGACGTACACGGGGTCGTCGACCTGCACCCACGAGTACCGCGCACCCGCGTCCCGCACCGCCTGCATGGTCGTCCCCTCCGGTCGTCCGCGCCTGCGGCCAGTCTCGGCGCGGGCGGTGAACGCCGGACGACGGCGAGGTGGCCGGGGCGGGGCGGGTGCGCGGACGGCGGGCGGACGCCGGGGCGTCGCGGCGCCCGGCGTGGCCCCGCGCTCACACCGCCGACCGCCGCACCATCCCGGCGAGCCCGGCGCGGGCCGCCTCCTCCCGCTGCCACGTCGCCCCGGTGCCCCGGGCGAGCACCTGCTCCGCGCGCCGCTCGGCGACGGCCCGGTCGCCGGTCGCCTCGAGGGCCGGCGCGACGTGCGCGAGCAGCGCCGCCACGGCGGACCCCGCCGGCACCGGCAGCCCCGAGAGCGGGTGCAGCAGCTCGCCCGACACCCCGGACCGGCTCGCCCGCCAGGCCGCGAGCCGCAGCAGCCCCGTGTCGACGGCCGGTGCCGGCAGGCCCGCGCGCCACTCCCGGGCGGCGGTGTCGACCAGGCCGCGCGCGAGCGCCGCGACCAGCACGGCGTCCTCGACGTCCCGGCACACGTCCGCCACGCGCACCTCGACCGTCGGGTACCGGTGCGACAGCCGGGCGTCGGCGTAGAGCATGCCGGCGTCGAGCAGCACGCCGGAGTCCAGGTACCGGCGCAGCCGCTCGCGGTACGCCGCCACCGAGCCGTACAGGTCGGCCGGGCCGGTCGTGGGCCACCGCCACCACACCTGCGTGCGGTAGCCGGCGTACCCGGTGTCCTCGCCGTCCGCGAAGGGCGAGTTGGCCGCGAGCGCCGCCACGACGGGCAGCCAGACCCGCACGCGGTCGAGCACGGCGACCCCCTCCCGCGCCGACCGCACCGCGACGTGCACGTGGCAGCCGCACGTCAGCTGCTGGAGGCACGTCAGCGCGAACCGGTCGCGGATCGCCTCGTACCGGGCGTCGTGCGTCAGCGAGGGCCGGCCCGGCAGCGGGGCGGTCGCGAGCGGCACCGCCAGCACCCCCGCCGCCCGGGCGGCGCGCCCGGCGCACGCGCGCAGCAGCCGCAGGTCGTCCTCCACGGCACCGAGCGCCGTGCGCGGGGGCGTGGCGGTCTCGACCTGCTCCTGCTGCAGCTCGGAGGTCAGCAGCGGCGCCCCGGCGGCGTCGGCGGCGAGCGCGAGCACCGCCGGCGCCACCGGCACCGCCCGTCCGCTGCCGGGGTCCACCAGCAGCAGCTCCTCCTCGACGCCCACGGTCCGCACGGCGGCGGACCGGTCGGGGAACCGGTCGACGACGTGGTCCGGCACCCGCTGACCCGCGCCGGCCGGCAGCCACGCCGGCGGGCCCGCCGGCGCCTCGGGCGGCGCATCCAGGCACGGCTCGGGGACCCGGCCCGGGCCCGGCGGGAACGTCGTCGCCGACCCGCCGGCCGTGGACGTCGGCAGCTCCATCGCAGGCCCCCTCGCGTGCGTGGGCGGGCGCGCCCCGACCACCGGGGCGCCGCACCGTCCGCCCAGCGTCACACGTCCGCGCCCGACCCGCCATCGACGTCCGGCCCTGGTCCCGCGCCCTCCTCGGTCCCGTCCTGGAGGGCCAGGTGGGCCACCAGCAGGGCGATGTCGTCGTCGGGGGCGTCGCCGGCCGTGCCGCGGCTGAGCACCGCGTCGGCCAGCCACGCGGCGTCGAGCACGGCGTGCTCCCCGGCCCGCCGGCGGGCCTCGGGCACCAGCCGTGCGACCAGCTCCGCCAGGCGGTCCAGGCCGTCCTGCAGGTGCTCGCCGCGCCGCTCCACCAGGCCGTCCGTGAACAGCAGGACCGTCGAGCCGCGCGGCACGGGCACCTGCGCGTCGGTGCGGCCGCCGCCCGCGGTGACCCCGAGCACCAGCTCCGGCTCGGTGCGCAGCTCGCGCACGGTGCCGTCCGGGGTGACGAGCAGCGGTGGCAGGTGCCCCGCGTTCGTCCAGCGCAGCGTGGTCCGCCCCGCCGCCCGGTCCTCGGCGCCCTGCTCGAGGCGCAGGACGACGGCGGACGCCATCGCCTCCACCCGCAGCCGCTCCATCGTCGTGTCGAGGGCGGTGAGCATCTGCGCGGGCGTGCCGCCGCTCGTCGCCCCGATGCCGCGCAGCAGCGTGCGGACCTGGCTCATCGCCGCCGCCGCGTGGCGGTCGTGGCCCATGACGTCGCCGATCACCAGCACCGTCGCGCCGTCCGGCTGGACGAACGCGTCGTACCAGTCGCCGCCGACCTGCGCCGCGCTCGCGGCGGGGACGTAGCGGACCGCGAGGTCGAGGTCCGGCGGCTGCGCCGGCGCGGTCAGGAGCGCGCGCTGCAGCGTCTCGGCCATCCGCCGCTGGCCCTGGTAGAGCTGCGCGTTGTCGAGCGCGACCCCCGCGCGGTCCGCCACCTGCACCAGGAGTGCGACGTCCTCGTCCGCGAGGTCCGGCTGGTCGTCGTCGAGGAACAGGGTGATGGCGCCGACGGTGCGCCCACGGGCGCGCATCGGCACCGCGTACGCGGCACGCGGGGCCAGGCCGAGCAGCACGTCGCGCGCCTCGCCGCTCAGGAGCACGGAGATCCGCTCCGTCGCGTCCGGCACCACCACCAGCTCGCCGCTGCGCAGCGCCCGGTGCAGGTAGGACCCGGGCGCGAGCGCTCCGAGGCGCAGCCGGGCGTAGCGCGCGACGGCGGGGCGCAGGTGCGGCTCGGCGTGCCAGCCCGCGATGTCGCGCAGCCGGTGCTCCTCGTCCCAGAGCGTCACCAGGCACCAGGAGCCGAACTCGCGGACGAGGTGCCGCGCGAGCCGGCCGACGGCGTAGTCCGTGTCGAGCGTCGAGCTGAGGTCGTCGCTCACGGTGGCCAGGACGGCGAGCCGGTGGGTCGCCGCGTCCGCCGCGGTGCGGGCCAGCAGGCGCTGCTCCTCGGCGCGCCGCCGGCCGGTGACGTCGTGGAAGTACACCGACAGGCCGTCCGGCCCGGGAAACGCCCGCACCTCGTACCAGGCGTCGAGCGGGGGCGGGTAGTACGCCTCGAACGACCGCGGCTCCCCCGCCGCGACCGCGCCGCGGTAGTGCTCCTCGAACGCCGAGCCCGGGGCGGACGGGAAGACGTCCCAGACCACCTCGCCGAGCAGCTCGCCGCGACCGCGGCCCAGGAGCCGCTCCGCCTCGGCGTTCACGTACGCGAACCGCCACGCGCCGTCCAGCAGGAAGAACGCCGTGGACATCGTCTCGAGCACGCGCGCGATCCGGGCGTCCGCGTCACGCTCGGCGGTCGTGTCGTACGCCGCGCCCAGCACCCGCTCCGCCGCGCCGTCCGGTCCGGCGAGCGCCAGGCCCTGCGCCTTCACCCAGCGGACCGCCCCGTCCGGGTGCACCACCCGGTACTCGGCGGTGTAGCGGGCGACGCCGTCCACCGCCTCCCGGAGCGCCGCGTGCACCCGCGGCCGGTCGTCCGGGTGCACGCACGCGGTGAACGCCTCGATCGTCCCGCCGAACGTGCCCGGCTCCAGGCCGAACAGCAGGTGGAGCTGGTCGTCCCACACGAGCGCGCCCGTGCGCAGGTCCCAGTCGAAGCTCCCCACCCCGCCCGCCGTGACGGCGAGGTGCCAGCGCACGCGGTCCGCCTCGTAGTCGACGGCCAGCGCGGACAGCTCGAGCTCCGCGACCGCCGACGCGGCCAGGTCCACCAGCGCCGCGACCTCGTCGGGGGTCCACGACCGGACACGGGAGTCGTGGACACCGAGCGCGCCGACGACGCGGCCCCCCGACGTCACCAGGGGGACGCCCAGGTACGCGCACCACAGGCCCGCCTCGACCTCGGCGAGCCCGCGCAGCCGGACGTCGTCGCGGGCGTCGGCCACCACCAGCGGCCCGCCCAGCCGCGCGACCACCTCGGCCAGCGCCTCGGGCGCGGCGGGCGACGTGCCGTCCGTGGCGGCCGTGCCGTCGGACGGCGCCGGGACCTCGTCGAGCAGCGTGGCGCGGGCGGACGGCGCGGAGAGCAGCCGGGCGGCCAGCCGTTCCAGGCGCGCGAGGAACAGGTCCCGGGACGCCTCGGGCCCGGCGTGCGGACCGGCAGGCGTGCTCGCGTCGGCGTCCTGCCCCCGCGGCGGCAGCGGCCGTGGCGGATGCTCGGGCACGGGTCCCTCCATCCGGTCGCGTCCTCGCCCAGCATAGGCGAGACGGTCCTGCGTGCCGCGGCGAGCCGGCCCCGCTCACGACTCACGCGAGGCGCTGACCTGCACGGAGCCGTCCGCGAGTACCCTGACGGCGCCCCCACTCGGCCGACCACCGGAGCCCCGCATGACCGACCACGAGGACCCCGCACCGGTCTCGACGGACTCCGCCGCGGCACCCCCCGCCACGGCGGCCACAGCGGCCACGGCGGTCCCGGCGGACCCCCGCCGGCCGCCGCGGTGGCTGCCGCGCGCGCTGGTCATGGCGGTCGCCGCCGTGTTCGCCGGCATCCTCGTCTGGCGCGCCGCCTCGATGCTCGGCAACGTCTTCACGATCCTGGTGATCTCCTGGTTCCTCGCCCTGGCGATGGAGCCGATGATCCTGTGGCTCGGCCGGCGCGGCGTGAAGCGCCCGCTCGCCACCGGCATCACGATGCTCGGCTCCCTGGTGGTAGGGATCGGCGTGCTCGCGCTGCTGGGCGGCCTGTTCGTCAACCAGCTCGTCGCGCTCGTCCAGTCCATCCCCGGCTACTACGCCGACCTGCGCGGGTTCCTCGACGACCGGTTCGAGGTCACGCTGCCGCGCACCGACGAGCTGCTCACCAACGCCGGCGACTACGTGGACGACATCGCCCCGGGCGTCATCGGCGTCGGCACGTCCATCGCCGGCGGCCTGTTCACCGCCACCGCCGTGCTGCTCGTCGTGTACTACATGGCCAGCGCCGGCCCCCGGTTCCGCGCGTCCGTGTGCCGCTACCTGGCGCCCGACCGGCAGCGCGAGGTGCTGCGGCTCTGGGAGGTCTCGCAGGACAAGGTCGCCGGCTTCATCACCTCGCGGATCGCCCTCGCGGCCATCTCGACCGCCGCGACCTGGGTGTTCCTCGCCGTGCTCGGCATCCCGTACGCGCTGCCCCTGGCGACGTTCACCGGGCTCGTCTCGCAGTTCGTCCCGACGGTCGGCACGTACATCGGCGGCGCCCTGCCGGTGCTCGTGGCGCTGTCGGTGTCCCCGCTGCGGTCGCTCGCCGTGCTGGCGTTCATCATCGCCTACCAGCAGGTCGAGAACCTGTTCCTCACCCCGAAGGTCTCGCAGCGCTCGCTCGCGCTGAACCCCGCCGTGGCGTTCCTGTCGGTGATCGCGTTCGGGGCGGTCTTCGGGCCGCTCGGGGCGTTCCTGTCGCTGCCGGTGGTCGCGACCGTGCAGGCCGTCGCCTCGACGTACGTGCGTCGGCACGAGCTCGTGGACTCCGCGCTGCTCCAGGACGAGCAGCCCGGCCGCACCCGGGCCCCGGAGGCGGAGCTGCGGCCCCCGGTCGCGCCGCCCTCCGACCCGGCCTAGCGTCGAGGCATGACCGACGGCACCGACGACTGGATCCCCGACTCCCCCGCCGACGACCCGGACGCGGTCGACGGCCCCGACGCCCCCGACCTCGGCGGGGTGGACCGCGGCGACGACGTCGCGCAGGACCTCCAGGAGAACCTCGAGGACGGCGCGCTCGGCCGCAGCCCGGTCCCGGACCCGGTCGAGCCCCCGGACTGACGGGCTGACGGGGCCGGGCCCCCTCGGGCGCGACCCGACGCCCCCAGGCCGTCAGGCGTAGAACACGGCCTCGACCACCGCCCGGGCGCGGCGCGACGCCCGCAGCCACGCGTCCTCCAGCTCCTGCGCGGAGCCCGACGGGTAGCCGACCACCGCCGCGAGCCCCGTCATCACGCGCCGGTCGTGCGGCAGCACGTCGGCGTGCGCGCCGCCCGTCCGCCCGGTCCACAGCACCAGCGCGTCCCGCAGCCGGGACGCCAGCTCCCACGCCTCGACGAGCACCGCGGTGTCGTCCTCGCCGAGCAGCCCCGCGTCGCGCGCGGCCGCCAGCGCCTCGAGCGTCGACGGCGTGCGCAGGGCGGGGTGCTCGTGCGCGTGGCGGAGCTGCAGCAGCTGTGCCGTCCACTCGACGTCCGCGATGCCGCCCCGCCCGAGCTTGAGGTGCCGCGTGGGGTCGACGCCGCGCGGCAGCCGCTCGGACTCGACGCGGGCCTTGATGCGCCGCACCTCGCGGACGCCGGCCGGGTCCAGCCCGCCCTCGGGGTACCGCAGCGGGTCGACGAGGGCCACGAAGCGCTCCCCGAGCGCCGCGTCGCCCGCCACCGGCCGCGCGCGCAGCAGCGCCTGGCTCTCCCAGACCAGCGACCAGCGCGCGTAGTACTCGGCGTAGGCGTCGAACGAGCGCACCAGCGGACCGTTGCGCCCCTCGGGCCGCAGGTCCGCGTCGACCTCGAGCGCCGGCTCCGGGCCGACCGCCCCGAGCAGCGCCCGCAGCCGCGTCGCCACCCCGGTCGCGAACGCCTGCGCGAGCTGCGGGTCCGCGTCCGGCACGGGGTCGTGCACGAACAGCACGTCCGCGTCGGACGTGTAGCCCATCTCGCGCCCGCCGAGCCGCCCCATCGCGACCACCAGCAGCGCCGTCGGGTCCGCGTCCAGGTGCCGCGCGGCGCGCTCCTCCCACGCCGCCACCCGCAGCGCGCCGGCGAGCAGCACCTCCGCCGTGACGGTCAGGCTGCGCGAGGCGCGCGTGCCCGTCACGACGCCGAGCACGTCGGCGACCGCGGTGCGCGCCAGCTCGCGGCGCCGCATCGCCCGCAGCGCGCCGACGGCCTGCACCGGCTCGTCCGCGCGGGTGAGGATCGCGTCCGCCTCCGCCACGAGGCGCTCGTGGCTGCGCGGCTCCAGCTCGGCGTCCTCGTCCAGCCACACGACGGACTCGGGCGACCGGCCGAGCGCGTCGGCCACGTAGCGCGACGTCGAGAGCGCCCGCGCGAGCCGCTCGGCGGCCGTGCCGGAGTCGCGCAGCAGCTTGAGGTACCAGTGCGTGCCGCCGAGCGTCTCGGAGAGGCGGCGGAACGCCAGCAGCCCGCCGTCGGGGTCCGGCCCGTCGGCGAACCAGCCGATCATCACCGGCAGCAGCTGGCGCTGGATCGCCGCCCGCCGGGACACCCCCTCCGTGAGCGCCGCGATGTGCCGCAGGGCGCCCGCCGGGTCGCGGTAGCCGATCGCCGCGAGCCGCTCCCGCGCGGCCTCCGGGGCGAGCGCGGCCTCCTCCGTCGAGAGCTGCGCGGTGGCCGGCAGCAGCGGGCGGTAGAACAGCGCCTCGTGCAGGTGCCGCACGTCGCGGCGCACCTGCCGCCACCGCTCGAGCAGGCCCGCGGCCCCCTCCGTGCGCATCCCCACCGACCGGGCGAGGCGGCGCAGGTCCGCCTCCGCGGTCGGCATCAGGTGGGTGCGCCGCAGCCGGTGCAGCTGGATGCGGTGCTCGACCGCGCGCAGGAACCGGTAGCAGACCGCGAGCTGCGCGGCGTGCTCCCGGCCGACGTAGCCACCGGCGGACAGGGCGGCGAGGGCGGTGAGCGTGTTGCCGCTGCGGATCTCCGGGTCGGACCGCCCGTGGACGAGCTGCAGCAGCTGCACCGTGAACTCCACGTCCCGCAGGCCGCCGACGCCGAGCTTGATCTGCCGGTCCGCCTCCGCCGCGGGCACGTGCCGCTCGACGCGCCGCCGCATGGCCTGCGAGTCCTCGACGAAGTTCTCCCGCCGCACCGCCTGCCAGACCAGCGGGTTCAGCGCCGCGACGTAGGCGTCCCCCAGCTCCCGGTCCCCCGCGAGGGGGCGCGCCTTGAGCAGCGCCTGGAACTCCCAGGTCTTCGCCCAGCGCCCGTAGTAGGACACGTGGGAGTCGAGCGTGCGGACCAGCGGCCCGTCCTTGCCCTCCGGCCGCAGCGCCGCGTCCACCGGCCACAGCTCCGGCTCCCCCGACGGCCCGGCGCACGCGCGCGCCAGCGCGGTCGCCAGGCGGGTGCCGGCGGCCAGGGCCTCGGCCTCGTCGACCCCCGCGACGGGCTCCGCGACGTATACGACGTCCACGTCGCTGACGTAGTTGAGCTCCCGGCCGCCCGTCTTGCCCATGCCGATCACCGCGAGCCGGACCGACCGGCCGTGGTCGTCGAGCTCGGCGCGCGCCAGCGCCAGGGCGGCCTCGAGCGCGGCCGCCGCCAGGTCCGCGAGCGCGGCCGCGACGCCCGGCAGCCGGGTGAGCGGCTCCCCGCTCGTCAGGTCGGTCGCGGCGATGCGCTGCAGCCGCGCCCGGTACGCCCGGCGCATCGCGTCGACGCCCCCGGGGCCGCCCGGGTCCGCGACCGGGACGTCCGCGTCGGGGTCCGCGCCGACGGCGAGCAGCAGCTCCGCGCGCACCTCGGCCGCCGGGACGCCGGTCCCGGGCTCCTCGTCCAGCACCACGTCCAGGTGCTCGGGGTGCGCGCACAGGTCGTCCCCGAGCGCCACCGAGGCGCCGAGCACGGCGAGCAGGCGGGCTCGCGGCGCGCCGTCCTCGGTGAGCACGGCACGGAGCCGCTCGCGGCGCGCGGCGTCGTCGAGCACGGCGCCCGCGATCTTCGCCAGCGACAGCAGCGCCTGGTCGGGGTCCGCGGCCTCGGCGAGCGCCGGCACCAGCGCGGCGGGCTCGACCGGGCCGTCGGGCGCGGCACCCGGGCCGGACGACGCCGACGGGGACGTCTCCCGCGCGCCGGCCTCCCCGGCGTCCGCGTCCCGCGCGGGGTCGTCCGCGCCGGCGTCCGGGTCGCCGCCCAGCAGCCGCACGAGCGCGGCGTCGGCGAGCAGCCGCTCCGCGCGCGCGGCGTCCGCGAACCCGGCGCGGGTCAGGCGACCCGCCAGCGTGCTGCCCCGACCGACCGACGTGCTGCTCACGCGCTCACGCTACCCAGCGGCAGCGCCCCCGCGCGCCGACCGTCCACGGCCCGCCCGCGTACCCGCGGGTCAGAGCATCGGCAGGAAGCGGCGCAGCTCGTACGGCGTGACCTGCGCGCGGTACTCCTCCCACTCCTGGCGCTTGTTGCGCAGGACGTAGTCGAAGACGTGCTCGCCCAGCGCCTCGGCCACCAGCTCGGACTTCTCCATCACGGCGATCGCGGCCTCGAGCGAGGCGGGCAGGGGCTCGATGCCCAGCGCGCGGCGCTCGGAGTCGGTCAGCTCCCACACGTCGTCGTCGGCGCCCTCGGGCAGCTCGTAGCCCTCCTCGACGCCCTTGAGGCCGGCGGCGAGCAGCAGCGCGAACGCCAGGTACGGGTTGGTCGCCGAGTCCACGCCGCGGTACTCGATGCGCGAGGAGTTGGACTTGCCGGGCTTGTACATCGGCACCCGCACCAGCGCGGACCGGTTGTTGTGGCCCCAGCAGATGTACGACGGCGCCTCGGAGCCGCCCCACAGCCGCTTGTAGGAGTTCGTGAACTGGTTCGTCACGGCCGTGATCTCGGCGGCGTGCCGCAGCAGGCCCGCGATGAACGAGCGGGCCGTCTTGGACAGGTCCAGGTGCGCGCCGGGCTCGTGGAACGCGTTGCGGTCGCCCTCGAAGAGCGACAGGTGCGTGTGCATCCCGGAGCCCGGCTGGTCGGCCAGCGGCTTCGGCATGAAGGACGCGAAGACGCCCTGCTCCAGGGCGACCTCCTTCACGACCGTCCGGAACGTCATGATGTTGTCGGCCGTGGTCAGCGCGTCGGCGTACCGCAGGTCGATCTCGTTCTGGCCCGGGCCGGCCTCGTGGTGGGAGAACTCCACCGAGATGCCCATCGACTCGAGCATCGTGATCGCGGCGCGCCGGAAGTCGTGCGCGGTGCCGCGCGGCACGTGGTCGAAGTAGCCGCCCTGGTCGACGGGGACCAGCGGCTGCGCCGGGTCGGCGGGCGCCTCGAACAGGTAGAACTCGACCTCGGGGTGCGTGTAGAAGGTGAAGCCCTTCTCGCTCGCCCGGGCCAGCGCGCGCTTGAGCACGTTACGGGAGTCGGCCAGCGACGGCTCGCCCTCGGGCGTGAGGATGTCGCAGAACATCCGCGCGGTGCCGTGCCGCTCCCCGCGCCAGGGCAGCACCTGGAACGTCGTCGGGTCGGGCTTGGCGATCATGTCCGCCTCGTACACCCGGGTCAGGCCCTCGATCGAGGAGCCGTCGAACCCGATGCCCTCCGAGAACGCCGCCTCCAGCTCCGCGGGCGCGACGGCCACCGACTTGAGGGTCCCGAGCACGTCGGTGAACCAGAGCCGGATGAATCGGATGTCGCGCTCCTCCACCGTGCGGAGGACGAACTCCTGCTGCCTGTCCATGCGGTACATCCTGCCTGATCCGGGGCCGCCGTGGCCGCCGCACCACGCCGCCGGGGGCCGCTGGCTGCGCCCGGTCCACCCGAATAGGCTCGCGGCATGCCCGACCAGCACGACACCCGCGCGCTGCGCGTCGCCCTCGCCCAGATCGACACCTGCGTCGGCGACCTCGCCGGCAACGTCGACGCGGTCCTCACGTGGGCGCGCCGCGCGGCCGACGCCGGGGCCGACCTCGTCGCGTTCCCGGAGATGACCGTGACGGGCTACCCCATCGAGGACCTGGCGCTGCGCGCGTCGTTCCGGCGGGGCGCGGAGCGGGCGCTGGCCGGGCTCGCGGCGTCCCTCGCGGACGCCGGCCTGGGCGAGCTGACGGTGGTCGTGGGCACGGTCGGCGAGCGCACGACGCGCGAGCACGACGGCGCCCCGGCCCGCCCGACCAACCAGGCCGTCGTCCTGCGCGGCGGGGCCGTGCTGCAGCGCTACGACAAGCACCACCTCCCGAACTACGGCGTGTTCGACGAGTTCCGCATCTTCGCGCCGGGCGGCGAGCCGTCCGTCGTGGACGTCGCGGGGCGCCGCGTGGGCCTGCTGATCTGCGAGGACATCTGGCAGGACGGGCCGGTCGCGGAGCTGTCCGACGACGACCTGGACCTGCTCGTCGTCATCAACGGCTCGCCGTTCGAGGAGGGCAAGGGCCACATCCGCGCCGAGCTCGCCGCCCGCCGCGCCGCCGAGGTCGCCGCGCCGGTCGCCTACGTCAACATGGTGGGCGGGCAGGACGACCTGGTGTTCGACGGCGGCTCGTTCGTCGTCGCGCCCGACGGGCAGCTGCTGGCGTCGGCGCCGCAGTTCGTCGAGCACCTGCTGGTGTGGGACGTCCCGGCGCCCGGCACCGCGCCGTCGCGGGGCGAGGTCGCTGCCCCGCTGCACCCGGACGAGGAGATCTACCGCGCCCTGGAGACCGGGCTGGCCGGCTACGTCCGCAAGAACGGCTTCCGGTCCGTCGTGCTCGGCATGTCCGGCGGTATCGACTCGGCGCTCGTGGCGGCCGTCGCCGCGGACGCGCTGGGCGGCGACCGGGTGGTGGGCGTGTCGATGCCGTCGCGCTGGTCCTCGGACCACTCGAAGGACGACGCCGCCGACCTGGCGCAGCGGATCGGCGCGGACTACCGCGTGCAGCCCATCAAGCCGATGGTCGACGCGTTCGAGGGCGAGATGGCCCTGGACGGCGTCGCGGCCGAGAACCTCCAGGCCCGGGTCCGCGGCGTGATCCTCATGGCCCTGTCGAACGCGGAGGGCCACCTGGTGCTGGCGACCGGCAACAAGACGGAGCTGGCGGTCGGCTACTCGACCATCTACGGCGACGCCGTCGGCGGCTACGCCCCGCTGAAGGACGTCGACAAGTCGCGCGTCTGGGCGCTGGCCAGGTGGCGCAACCACCACGCCGTCGACCGCGGCGAGCTCCCCCCGATCCCGGAGAGCTCCATCACCAAGCCGCCGTCCGCGGAGCTGCGGCCCGGCCAGGTCGACCAGGACTCGCTGCCGCCGTACGACCTCCTGGACCAGGTGCTCGACGCGTACGTGGAGCACGCCGAGGGCCGCGCCGAGCTGCTGGAACGCGGGTTCGACCCGGCGATCGTCGACAAGGTGCTCTCGCTGGTGGACCGGGCCGAGTGGAAGCGGCGGCAGTACCCGCTCGGACCGAAGGTCACGGCCCTGGCGTTCGGGCGGGACCGTAGGCTGCCGATCACGACGCGCTGGCGCGAGCCGGTCGACGAGACCGCCTCCCCGGAGGCCGCCGCGCGCACCACCGGCACCACCAGCGACCCCGTGGAGCAGCACTGATGTCCCAGCACCCCGCCCCCTCACCGGTCCGCCGCGTGCGGGTGCACCACCTCGCGGAGGCCAAGCAGCGCGGCGAGAAGCTGACGATGCTGACGGCCTACGACTTCGCGACCGCGCGGATCTTCGACGACGCCGGCATCGACGTGCTGCTGGTGGGCGACTCCATCGGCAACACGATGCTCGGGCACGCCTCGCCCATCCCGGTGACCGTCGACGAGATGATCCCGCCGACGCGTGCCGTCGTGCGGGCCACGCAGCGCGCCCTCGTGGTCGCCGACCTGCCGTTCGGGTCCTACGAGTCCGGCCCGGCCCAGGCGCTCGCCACGGCCACCCGGTACCTCAAGGAGGCCGGCGCGCACGCGGTGAAGTTCGAGGGCGGCACGCGCGTCGCGCCGCAGATCCGCGCGCTCACCGAGGCGGGCGTCCCGGTGGTCGCGCACCTCGGCTTCACCCCGCAGTCCGAGAACACCCTCGGCGGGCACCGGGTGCAGGGCCGCGGCGACGAGGCGGCCGAGCGGCTCGCCGAGGACGCCGTCGCCGTGCAGGAGGCCGGGGCCGTCGCCGTGGTGCTCGAGATGGTGCCCGCGCCGGTCGCCGCCCGGATCACCGAGGTGCTCACGATCCCGACCATCGGCATCGGCGCCGGGCCGGACTGCGACGGGCAGGTCCTGGTCTGGACCGACATGGCCGGCATGTCCGACTGGTCGCCCCGGTTCGCGAAGGTGTTCGCGCCGGTCGGCGAGCTGCTCGGGCAGGCGGCCCGCGCGTACGCCGCCGAGGTGCGCGGCGGGCAGTTCCCCGACGCCGACCACTCGTTCCTCAGCTGAGCGGGACCGCGCCCGGAAGCGCACCCCGGCGACCGCGGGACGACGTCGACGCGTCGGACGCCCCGGCGGCGGGCGGGCGCCCGGACCCGGCAGGCGCCCCGCGGGCGCTCCGGCGGGTGCTCGGTGCGGTGGCCTGCGTCCTGGTCGCGGGCCTCGTCGTCGCGCTCCTCGCCCCGGACCGGCTCGGGATCGCCGGCCGGTCGCCGTGGGTGCAGCTCGTGGCCCTGCGCGGGCTGGTCGCGGTCGCGCTCGTGCTGGCCGCGGCGGTGCTGCTCGCCGCGGTCGCGGGCTGGGCCCGGGTCGCCGAGAGGACGGGGCTGCGCCCGCCCGGCAGGCGGCTGCCGCTCGTGCTGGCCGCCCTGATGGTCGCGGGCGCCGTGGGTCAGGGCGCGGTGCTGGCCGGACGCGGCCTCGAGGGCGGCGGGCCCGGCACCGCGCGTGCGGACGAGCTGGTCGTGCTGTCGTTCAACACGTTCGGCACTGTGACGGCCGACGAGCTGGCCGCCCTGGTGCAGGAGCAGGACGCCGACGTGGCCGTGCTCGCCGAGACGTCCGGGCGGACCGCGCGTGAGGCCGCGCGCCTGCTCACCGACGCGGGGCGGCCCACCACCGCCCTCGCCGAGGACGCGGTGGGCTCGCGGGCCGACGGGGTCGCCGTGCTGCTGCGGGACGCGCTGGGCGGGTACCGCAGCGCGACGCAGGGGCTGCCGCGACGGACCTCGGCACGTTCGCGGCCGTCGCGACGGGCACGGGCGCGGGCTCCGGAGCGGGCGCGGGCTCCGGCACGGGCTCCGGTGCCGACGCGGGCACAGGCACCGAGGCTCGCCGCGTCCCGCCCGCACCCGGGGTCGTCGTGGCCGTCCACACCCGCGCACCGTCGGCCCGGGGCTCGATGCCGCAGTGGGTCGCGCACGTCCAGGGAGTCGCCGACGTCTGCCGCAGCACCCCCGGCGCGGTCGTCGCGGGCGACCTCAACGCCACGCTCGACCACCCCGGCCTGGCCGACCTGGGCCCGTGCGTGGACGCGGCCGCGGCGACGGGCGCCGCCGGGCTCGGCACCTGGCCCGCCGACGTGCCCCGGGTGCTCGGCGCGCCGATCGACCACGTGCTCGTCGACGCCCGCGTCTGGCGCGTCACCGGGTTCGGCGTGCTGCCGCGCACCGGCACGAGCGACCACCGCCCGGTCGTCGCGCACCTCGCGCGGCGCTGAGCCCGGCACCCGCCGCGGGGCGCCGGGGTACCAGGTCGGAGGTCCCGGGCGCGGGCCCCCGGGGGCGTCGGACGCCGCGGCACGCCGCACCGGGGCCCCGGGGTTCACGCCGGGGACGCGTCCCGCCCTCTAGCCTCGTCCGCATGCGCCGCGACACCGCCGTCGACCCCTCGGGGGCGGCTCGCTCCCCCGCGGGCGCACGGACCGCCGACCGCCCGGGCGCACCCTCGGCCCAGCGGGGGCCCGGCGCACCCGCCCCGGGCCGCCGGCCCCCGGGGCCGCCGCCGCTGCGCCTCACGCGCCGCGGCCTCGTCGTGCTGGGCGTGCTGGCGCTGGCGGTCGTCGGCCTGGTGGTCGCCCTCGTGGTCGCGGTCGTGCGGATCGCGGGCGGCAGCGAGCCCGCCCCGCCGGCCGCGGTGGTCGCGCCGTCGTGCGTGCCGGACCAGACCGAGTCGCTCAACTGCTGGCCGGCCGTCGACGAGGGCGACGACCCGAGCCTGGAGGTCTCGCCCTGGGTGACCGGCCGCCTGCTGGCGGGCGACGTGCGGACCGTCCTGGACCACGTCGCGCAGCGGTTCGACGCCGAGGTGGAACCCGTCGACGTGGCGAGCTCGTGGGGCTGGGCCTACCGGCCCGTGCGGGGCGAGGACGGCGAGGAGGACCGGCTGTCGAACCACGCCTCCGGGACGTCCATCGACCTGAACGCCACGGAGCACCCGCTCGGCGCCACCGGCACGTTCACCGCGGAGCAGGTCGAGGCGATCCGGTCGATCCTCGCGGAGGTCGCGCCCGTCGTCGCGTGGGGCGGGGACTTCGACGGGCGGGTCGACGAGATGCACTTCGAGATCGTGGGCGACGCCGAGGCGGTCGCCGAGGTGGCCGCGCGGCTGACCGGCGCGGCCCCGGAGGGCTGAGCCGCCGGCGGGACGCGCGCGACCCGTCGGCGTCCCCGCTGCCGGGTCAGGACCGCTCGCGGCGGTCCTCCTCGTCCCACGCCTCGGAGCGGGCGCGCGCCTTCTCGAGCGCGTGCTGCGCGGCGTCGCGCGTCGGGTAGGGGCCCATGAGGTGCGCCCACGTCGACTGCTTGCCCTGCTCGACCTGGCCGGTCTGGGTGTTGTAGTAGAACTCGTCGGCCACGGCGGCCTCCCTCGGTGCGCGGGCCCGCGGTCGGCGTGCGGGCCGTCGCTTCGTAGACTGCCAGGCATGACGTCCGTCCACGCGCCGAGGCCGGCGCTCGTCCCGGGCCGCGTCGGCCCGCGGCGCCCGGTCCCCGCGTCCCTCCCGCGCCCCGAGTACGTCGACCGCCCGGCCCCCGAGCCCTACACGGGCAGCGACGTCGTCGCCCCGGAGGTCGTCGAGAGGATCCGGGTGGCCGCCCGCATCGCGGCGCAGGCGCTCGCCGAGGTCGGCCGGCACGTCGCCCCCGGCGTCACGACGGACGAGCTCGACCGCGTCGGGCACGAGTTCCTGCTCGACCACCACGCCTACCCGTCGACGCTCGGCTACCGCGGCTTCCCGAAGTCGCTGTGCACCTCGGTGAACGAGGTCATCTGCCACGGCATCCCCGACTCGACCGTCCTCGAGGACGGCGACATCGTCAACGTCGACATCACCGCGTACACCGGCGGGGTGCACGGGGACAACAACGCGACGTTCCTGGTCGGGGACGTCGACGAGGAGTCGCGGCTGCTGGTCGAGCGCACGCAGGAGGCCCTGGCCCGGGCGATCAAGGCCGTCCGCCCCGGGCGCGAGGTCAACGTCATCGGCCGCGTCATCGAGAAGTACGCGGCCCGCTTCGGGTACGGGGTGGTGCGCGACTACACCGGGCACGGCGTCGGCGAGGCGTTCCACTCCGGGCTGGTCATCCCGCACTACGACGCCGCCCCGCAGTACGACCGGGTCATCGAGCCCGGGATGGTCTTCACCATCGAGCCGATGCTCAACCTCGGCACCCCCGACTGGACGACGTGGGACGACGGGTGGACGGTGGTCACCGCCGACCTGCGCCGCAGCGCCCAGTTCGAGCACACCCTGCTGGTCACCGACACCGGAGCGGAGATCCTCACACTCCCATGAGCGCGCACACCTCCTCCCACGCCCCGAGGGCGTTCGGCATCGACATCGGCGGCTCGGGGATCAAGGGCGCCCCCGTCGACCTGACGACCGGCGAGTTCGCCGCCGACCGGGTCCGCATCCCCACCCCGCAGCCCGCGACCCCCGCCGCCGTGGCGGAGACGGTCGCCGAGCTGGTCGGCCGGTTCGACCTGCCGGACGACACCCCGGTCGGCGTGACGTTCCCGGCCGTCGTGCAGCACGGCGTCGCGCGGTCCGCCGCCAACGTCGACGTCTCGTGGATCGGCACGAACATCGAGCACGTGCTCGGCGAGGCCGTCGGCCGCCCGGTGCTCGCCGTGAACGACGCCGACGCCGCCGGGTACGCCGAGACGCTGTACGGCGCCGCGCGGTCCACGTCCGGCGTGACGTTCATCTGCACGCTCGGCACCGGCATCGGGACCGCGATGGTCGTGGACGGGGTGCTCGTGCCGAACCTCGAGCTGGGGCACCTCGAGATCGACGGGCACGACGCCGAGACCCGCGCCTCGGACGCGGCGCGCGACCGCGAGGGCCTCGACTTCGAGCAGTGGGCCGAGCGGCTGCAGCGCTACTTCGGCGTCATCGAGGACCTGTTCTGGCCGGACCTCATCGTCGTCGGCGGCGGCGTCAGCAAGCACCACGAGAAGTTCCTGCCGCTGCTGCACCTGCGCGCCCCGATCGTGCCCGCGCAGCTGCGCAACGCCGCCGGCATCGTCGGTGCCGCGGCGCTCGCCTCCCGCGCCGCCCGGGCCGCGGCCGGCGCCGCCGCCTCCTGAGCCACCCGCCCCGGCCCCCGCACCACGTGCGCGGGCCGGGGCCCGGCCGTACCGTCCCCGCATGGGACTCGTGGTGAGCCAGCTCTGCATCGACGCGCGCGACCCGGTCGCCCTCGCCCGCTGGTGGCAGCAGGTGCTGGGCTGGCGCGTCGACGAGGACGAGGACGAGGTGGCGCTGGAGCCGCCGGACGCCGCCACCCCGGCGTGGCTGTTCCTCCGCGTCCCCGAGGACAAGCAGGTCAAGAACCGGCTGCACGTCGACCTGCGGCCGCCGGACGGCTCCGACCAGGCCACCGAGCTGGACCGCCTGCTGCGCCTCGGTGCCGTCCCGGTCGACGTCGGTCAGGGCCCCGACGTCACCTGGCACGTGCTCGCCGACCCGGAGGGCAACGAGTTCTGCCTGCTGCGCAGCACGCCGTCACAGCTCGCCGCGCTGCTCGCCGCGGAGGACGCCGCTCGGGATGCGGGCGGAGCGGACCCGGCTTAACGTCGAAGGGCCAGGTCACCGCAGCGCAAGGAGGATCTCATGGGACTCGACGACAAGATCGCGAACGCCGCGGAGAAGGTGTCCGGCAAGGCCAAGGAGGCCGCCGGCCGCGCGAGCGACGACGAGCGTCTCGAGGCCGAGGGCCGGACCGACCAGTCGAAGGCGGACCTCAAGGACGCCGGCGAGAAGGTCAAGGACGCCTTCAAGCACTGACCCCCGCGCCGTGACAGGTGCCCCGCCCCGGTCCCCGGGCGCGGGGCACCGTCGTACCCGGCCCGCGGCCCGGGACTCAGACCGGGTCGTCGCGCAGAGCGGCGGGGCGCACCGGCGTGCGGAACCGCGGGGCGCCGTCCTCGCTCGGCTCCGGCGTCCACCGCCCCGTCGCGCTGAGCCCGACGACGTCGAGGTGCACCTGGGCGATGTCCTCCAGCGGGAGCGGGTAGTTCGGCGCCGAGGTGCGGCTCTCCGCGAGCGGCACGTCGTCCTCCGCGAGCAGCGTCAGGGTCCACGTCACGGCGTCCGCGCCGGCGTGCACGGGCGAGTGCACCAGCAGGTGCCGTGCGCGGCCCGCCTCGGGTCCGCTCAGTGCCGCGATGCGCGGCAGCCGCCGTCCGGTCGTCATCGGTGCCCCCTGCTCGCTCGAGGCCCGGGATTCTCCAGCCCGGTCCAGGGTGGGTCCCGCTGCGGCGCGCCGCCGGGACCTCCGTCCCTGGTGCACCCGCCGGACGGGTGGGTGGGCGGGCGCCGACCTCGCGCTACAGCCGCTTCTCGAGCAGCAGCACGTCCCGCCACTGCCCCGCCAGCGGCCCGTGGGACATCAGCCCGAGCCGCTCGCGCCGCCCGACGACGCGGAACCCGGCGGCCTCGTGGAGAGCGAGGCTCGCGGCGTTCTCGGGGAACACGCCGGACTGCGCGGTCCAGACCCCGGCCGCCGCCGCGGCCTGCAGCAGCGCGTCCATCAGCAGCCTCCCGACGCCGCGCCCGCGGGCCGCCGACGCGACGTACAGCGAGACCTCCACGACTCCCGCGTAGACGCACCGCCCGGACACGGGGCTCGCGGCCACCCAGCCCAGGACGGACCCGGAGTCGTCGACGGCGACCAGGCGGAGGTCCTCCCGGTGGCCCGTGTCGAACTCCTCCCACGTCGGGGGCTCCGCCTGGAACGTCGCGTGACCCGTCGCAATCCCCTCGGCGAACACCGCCAGCACGGCGTCGGCGTGGTCGCCGGTCATCGGCTCGACGTGCACGGTCGCAGCGAGGTGGGTGGCGTTGCCCATGCGGTCCTCCGGTCGTGGTCGTGGCGCGTCCCCATGGTGCCACCGGAGTTCACCCGCACGCCGACGGCGCCCCGCCGTGCCGCCCCGGACCGCGTGCCGGACACTGCCGCCGTGGACCTCGCGCAGACCGTGCCGGGCGGGCTGTCCCTGCTCCGCGCCGCCGTCCCCCTGCTGAACGCGCTGCCCGTGCCTCCCGGCGAGCACCACGACGTCGACCGGCCCGTCCCCGTGACCGTGACGCTGCGCTGGGCGACCGGGGCAGAGCGGCTCGACACGGTCGCCGTGGAGTGGACGCGGACGCTGGTGCGGGTGCGGATCGCCGACCTGCGCGTGATGACGGGGGCGGTGTGGGTGCCGGCCTCGGACGTGCGGCGGCGGGCGTGCGCGGGAGGGCGCGGCTCACGCGCGGGCTGAGGCCGGCGGGTGCGGCTCACGCGCGGGCCCAGGCCGGCGGGCGCGGCTCACGCACCGGCCGAGGCGCATGGGTGCGGCTCACGCGCGGGCCGGCCGCGGCCACTGCTCAGCGCGCCGGCCGGGCGTCGGCCCCGCTCAGGACAGGCGTTCCAGCGTCACGGCCGCGTGGTGCTCGCGCGGCGAGCCCGGACGGGCGCCCCACGACAGCACCCCGCGCTCGACGGCTCCCACGGTGTCCGGCACGGCGCCCTCGTAGCGCGCGCTCGGGTCGTGGGCGAGCCGCTCCGCGAGCTCCGCGACGCCACGGGCGTCCGCCGCCTCGTCCGCCGCGATCCGGGTCATCCGGAAGAGTGTGTCGGTCATCACAGCTCCTTCGTCGGGCCGGTCAGCCCAGGCTACGATCCGGGCGGGCCGGCCGCTCGGTGGCAGCCCCCGCCGGGCGCACCACACCGGCACGTCCCACCGCACCGCCCCAGCAGACCCCGACCGCCGGCGACCGCCCGGTCGTGCGACCGCCGTCCCGGGAGGACCCCCGTTGCGCCAGCGCCTGCGGCTCACCAGCACCCTCGCCCTCGCGGGCCTGCTCGCGGCCACCGGCCCCGCGGCCGCCCTGCCCGCGGTCGCCGCCACGGCCCCGGCGGTGACGGCCGTGCCCGCCGCGACGAAGCCCCCCGTCACCAACGCCGACGCGTCCGAGAAGACCATCCTCCAGCGCACCAACGCGCTGCGCTCCGGAGCCGGCAAGCGCCCGCTGGTCCGCAGCGCGAAGATGGACGCCGTGGCCGCCGCGTGGGCCACCCGCATGGCGACCACGGGCGACTTCCGCCACAACCCGAGCTTCTCCCGGCAGATCCCGTCCGGCTGGCGCATGGCGGGCGAGAACATCGCGATGAACTCCACGAGCGGCGTCACCCTCTACACGCAGTGGAAGAACTCCGCACCGCACCGCGCGAACATGCTCAACGCGTCGTACAACCGCATCGGCATCGGCGCGGTGAAGGTCGGCAACCGGTACTACGGCGTGCAGGTGTTCGGGGCGTACTGACGTCGCCGCCGTCCGGGACGCCGCACCGGGCGTCCCCGGGCGTCCCGGTCAGGGCAGGCGGTCGGGCTCCTGCACCGGGAGCACGAGGCCCCGGGTCCGCACGGCCTCCGCGATCTCCTGGGCGAACCGGTCCATCGCGACCAGCGTGTCCCGGTCCCACGGGTCGACGACGTCCGCGTACAGGTTCAGCGCGAGCGTCGAGTCGGCGTCGACCTGCGCCGGCAGCGCCGCCGCCGACCGGAAGCCCCGCTCGAGCGCGACCGTCCGCCACGCCGGCCAGCGCTCGTCCGCGGCGATGTCCAGCACCAGCTCCCCGCGCAGCTGCTGCAGGGCCGACACGCAGGGCCCGTCGGCCTCCTCGACCTCCACCCGGTCACACTCCGCGGCCCGCTCGCCGCTGCTCGCGACGTACTGCAGCAGGTCGCGCTGGCGCAGGATGATGCTGCACTCGGTCGGCACCCCGACACGCTCCGCGGCCTGGCGGGCGAACGCGTCCAGGAACGCGAACGTCTCGTCGCGGTCGTCCATCTCGGGCACGGGGCACCTCCAGTCGGGGAGAGGAGTCTCCCACGGCTGCGGAGGGCCGGATGACACGGTCGGCGGCGACGCGGCGACACCACGCCCTCCCGCGCCGTCGCCGCCCGCGCCCGCGCCCGGGCGCGGGCGGACGTGCGAGGCGACGACGGCGCTCCCTGGGACGGGGGGCCGCCCGCGCAGCGCCGCGGACGGTCGGCCGGTCAGCGCCGCGACAACGCCGCCGTCGCGACCAGGACGATGCCGACGGGAACCGCGAGCGCCGCTGCCACAAGGCCGACGACGAGCGTGATCGTCGGGGCCACCGCCCACCCGATCGCGAGCAGCAGCACGACCACGAGGGTGATCGCCCACGGTCGTCCCGTGCCTCGCCGCTCCATCCCGCCATCGTCGCAGAGTCGTCACGTGGGCGTGCGTGTTCCGGCGCGTCCGGTCGGGTTGAGCGCCGACCCGACGGCTGCCACGGTCGCCGCGCGGGTCGGCGACCGGACGGTGCGGATGAGCTGGCCGGTACGCCGGGTTCTGTCCCCGTGCGCGGTTGCCCCCGCACGGGTGGCGGCCATCCATCTACGACGCACGTCGCCGTGCGCCTCCAGCGGCCTACCCGGGAGCTCGGGCGGGCAGCCCTCGAACGCTCCCTGTCTGGCCTTGCTCCGGGTGGGGTTTACCGAGCCGTGCCGGTCACCCGGCACGCTGGTGGTCTCTTACACCACCGTTTCACCCTTACCCCCTCACGGCCCGGAGGTCGTGCGGGGGCGGTCTGTTCTCTGTGGCACTGTCCCGCGGGTCACCCCGGGTGGGTGTTACCCACCACCCTGCCCTGTGGAGCCCGGACGTTCCTCGGCGAGCCTTCCGGCTCGACGCGGCCGCCTGGCCAGCTCATCCGCGGCCCCAGCCTACCCGGTCCGCGGACCCGCCGAGCGCCGCCTACAGTGCGGGGCGTGCTGATCCTCCTGCCGCCCTCCGAGGGCAAGACCGCTCCCGTGCGGGGCGACCGCCTGGACCTGTCCGCCCTGTCGGAGCCGGTGCTCACGCCGGTGCGGGAGCGGGTGCTGGACGCGCTGGTCGCGGTGAGCGCGCGGCCGGACGCGGCGGAGGTGCTGGGCGTGGGTGCGGGGATCGCGGACGAGGTCGCCCGCAACACCGCCCTGCGGGAGGCTCCGACGGCGGCGGCGAAGCGGGTGTACACCGGCGTGCTGTACGCGGCGGCGGGGCTGGACCGGCTGACGCCGGCGGCGCGGCGGCGCGCGGCCGCGTCGGTCGGGGTGGTGTCGGGGCTGTGGGGGCTGGTCGGCCCGGAGGACCCGATCCCGGCGTACCGGTTGTCGATGGGCGTCGACCTGCCCGGTGCCGGGCCGCTCGCGGCGACCTGGCGGGAGCCGCTTCGGGGGGTGCTGGACCCGCGCGCGGCGTCCGGGGAGCTGGTCGTGGACTGCCGGTCGGCGACCTACCTCGCGGCATGGCGGCCGGCACGGGACGTGCACCGGACGTGGGTGCAGGTGCGGGTGCTGCGTGAGGTCGCGGGGCACCGCTCGGTGGTGTCGCACCACGCGAAGCACACCCGCGGGGTGCTGACCCGCCACCTGGTGACGCGCCGCGGGCGCGAGCCACGGACGGCCCAGGAGCTCGCCCGGGCGGCGTCCGAGCTGGTCGGGACCGAGCTGCTCGCGGTGGAGCTGGACGCGCCGGCGACGGGCGCGGCGACGCTGTCGCTCGTCGTCGCCTGACGCGGCGCGCAGGGAGCGCCCGGCTCAGCCCCGCCCGGTCCACCCCTCGCTCGGCGCACCGGCCACGGCGACCTCGTCCCGCTTGTCCTCGAACAGCCGGATGATGCTGACCGACGCCGGGGCGACGCGGAGCTGGCTCCACGAGCCGGGCTGCGCGCCCATGGTGCGACCGAGCGCCGCGCGGATCGCCACGGCGTGCGAGACGACCACGACGGTCCGGTCGGTGCCCGCGGCGAGCAGCCCGTCGAGCCCCGCGCCGATGCGCCGCCCGACGTCCGCGATGGACTCGCCGCCCTCGGGCCGCACGTCCGCGCGGGTGTGCCACGGCTCGAGCTGCCCGGGCCAGCGCTCCTCGATCTGCTCGGCGGTGAGCCCCTGCCAGGCGCCGAAGTCGGCCTCCTGGAACGCGGCGTCGACCCGCGGCGTGAGGCCGAGCTTCTGCCCGATCACGGCCGCCGTCTCCTGCGTCCGGACCATCGGCGAGGCGATCAGCTCGGTGGGGAACGGGATGTCGCCCCACAGGTCGTGACCGACGCGGCAGACCAGCTCCCCCGCCGCCGCAGCCTGCTCCCGGCCGCGGTCCGTCAGCGACGGGCCGGGCTCCGACGAGCCGGAGTACCCGCGCGAGACCGTCATCTCGGTCTCGCCGTGCCGGACGAGGATGACCGTCGTCGGCAGCGCGTCGTCGAACCGCACGCCGGCGCCGGACGGCCGGACGGGCCGCCGCGACGGCGCGGGGCTGCCGGCCCCGGGCTCCAGCGGCGCGGACGTGCTGCCCGGGCCCGGTCCGTCGGCCGCCATCAGTACGCGTCCTCGCCGCGCACGAGGATGCGGCCGGAGTCCTCGCAGTACACGATCTCGTCCTCGGGGGTGGCCTTGATCTTGGCCAGCTCGGTGGCGGGGACCGGCAGGCCGCTGCCCTCGGACCGGCCCCGGCGCAGCGCGGCCACGGCGACCCCGCCGAGCCGCGAGCGCAGCCGGTCGTACAGCTGGATCAGCCGCTCCTCCAGGGGCGCGGCCATCGCGTCGCGCTCGGCCCGCACCTGCACGGCCTGCTGGTCGAGCACCTCGACCTCGGCGTCCCGCTCGGCGGCGACCCCGGCCCGCTCGTTGAGCAGCGCGGCGTGGGCGGTGGTGAGCTCGCCGAGCGCCGCCTCGTGGGCCTCGAGCCGCTCCATCGCCTCCAGCTCGACGTCCTCCAGGTCGCCCTGACGGCGGGCCAGCGACGCCAGCTCGCTCTGCAGCGCCTGGAGGTCCTTCGCGGAGCCCGCGCCGGAGTCGAGCCGGGCCTGGTCCCGTGCGGCGCGGTCGCGCACCTGCTGGACGTCCGCCTCGGCCTTGGTGACCTCGCGGCGGATGTCGCCGACGGCGGTGCGGGAGGCGGCGATGGCGGTGTCCAGGTCGGCGAGCTGGGCGTCGAGCTCGGCGATCCTCGCGTGCTTCATCAGCGCGGCCCGCTTGTGCGCGATCTGGTCGAGCCGGGTGTCGAGCGCCTGGAGGTCGAGCAGCCGCTTCTGGTCCTGCGGGGTCGCCTTGGTCACGGGTGGTGTCCTTCCGACGGGTCGGTGCTGCGGGGGTCCGCCGGGACGCGGCCGGTCCACGGGTCGGTGCGCACGGTGCTGACGCGCGTGTCCACCGTAGTGCCGTGCGCGGCCAGGTCGGCGCGCAGGTCACGCTCCGCCCCGGGCAGCCACGGCCACTCCGACGCGAAGTGCGCGGCGTCGACGAGGTACGGCGGGCTGGCGGCGGCGCCGCGGGCGGCGAACTCGGCCTGCTCGCGCAGCTCGGACGCGGGGTGGTGGCGCAGGTCGGCGGTGACGTAGACGTCGGCGCCGGACGCGCGCACCGCGTCGAACAGCGAGTCGCCCGCGCCGCCGACGACGGCGACCGTGCGGACCGTCGCGTCGCGCGGCCCGGCGTACCGGATGCCCTGGACGGTGGCGGGCAGCGCCGCGGCGACGCGCTCGGCGAACCGGTGCAGCGTGAGCGGCTCGGGGAGGTGCCCGACGCGCCCCGTGCCGGTGGCACCGTCCCGGCGCGCGAGCTCCAGCACGTCGAACGCCGGCTCCTCGTACGGGTGGGCGGCCCGCATCGCCGCCACGACGGCCGCCCGCGACCGGCGCGGGGCGACCATCTCGACGCGCGCCTCGACGACGTGCGCGACCTCGCCCGCCCGGCCGATCGCGGGCGACGCCCCCTCGGTCGGCGTGAACGTCCCCTCGCCGGTGGCGGTCCACGCGCACCGGCGGTACTCCCCCAGCGCGCCGGCGCCCGCGGCGGCCAGCGCGTCCACGAGCCGCTCCGCGTCGGCCGCGGGGACGAAGACGACGTGCTTGTCCAGCGCCTGCGCCGGCGCGGGGACCAGCGGGCGCGCGTCCTGGAGGCCCAGCAGCCGGGCGAGCTCGTCCGCGACCCCGCCGACCGCCGCGTCCGCGTTGGTGTGCGCGGCGTACAGCGCGATGCCGGCGCGGATCAGCCGGTGCAGCAGCGCGCCCTTCGCGGTGGTCGCCGCGACGGAGTGCACGCCGCGCAGCAGCAGCGGGTGGTGCACGACGACGAGGTCCGCACCCCACGCGACGGCCTCGTCGACGACCGCCGCGACCGGGTCGACCGCCAGCAGCACCTTGCGCACCGGCTGGTCGGGGTCGCCGGTGACGAGGCCGACGCGGTCCCAGGACTCGGCGGAGCCCGGCGGGTACCGGCGCTCCAGCAGCCGCACGACGTCGGCGAGCGTCGCGACGGGCGCGCTCGCGGCGCCGGAGGTCGGGGTGGGAGGGCTGTCGTGCTCGGGCTGGTCCACGTCGCCGAACCTACCCGCGGACGCGGGCCCGCGGCGCGTGGTCCCCAGGGCGGGTCAGGGCAGCAGCATCGACTTGATCGCGCGCCGCTCGTCCATCGCCGCGTAGCCCTCGGCCACCTGGTCCAGCGGGAGCACCAGGTCGAAGACCCTCCCCGGCGTGATCGCCCCGGACCAGACGTCGCGCGCGAGCTCCTCCAGGTGCGCACGCACCGGGGCGACACCGCCGCAGACGCCGACGTTGGTCCCGAACATCTGCTGCACGGGCAGCTCCGGTCCGCCGGCGGGGACGCCGACGAACCCGACTCGCCCGCCCGGCCGCGCCGTGTCGAGCGCCTGCTGCATGGACTCCTTGGTCCCGACGCACTCGAGCACCTGGTCCGGGCCCACGCCGCCGAGCAGGTCCAGGACCGCCGCCGCGCCCTCGTCGCCGCGCTCCGCGACCACGTCGGTCGCGCCGAACTCGCGCGCCAGCGCCTGCCGCGGGGCGTGCCGGGACATCGCGACCACCCGCTCCGCACCGAGCCGGCGCGCCGCGAGCACGGCGCACAGACCGACCGCGCCGTCCCCGACCACCGCGACCGTCGAGCCCGGCCGCACGCCCGCCGACAGGGCCGCGTGGTGCCCCGTGCCCATCACGTCGGTCAGCGCCAGGACGCTGGGCAGCAGGTCGTCGTCCGGGTGGTCGGGCATCGCGACGAGGGTGCCGTCGGCGAGCGGCACGCGGACGTACTCGCCCTGGCCCGCGTCCGTGAACACGCCCTCGGCGTCCGGCCCGCCCCAGCCGCTCGACCGCTCGCACGACGTGTGCACGCCGTTGCGGCAGTGCACGCAGGTGTTGTCCGAGACCATGAACGGCGCGACCACGAACTGCCCGGGCCGCAGGGTCCGGACGTCCGCGCCGACCTCCTCGACCACGCCGACGAACTCGTGCCCGATGCGGCGCGGCTCGCGCGTCGGGCGGACGCCCCGGTAGGGCCACAGGTCGGAGCCGCACACGCAGGCCGCGACGACGCGCACGAGGGCGTCGGTGGGGCGCTGCAGCGTCGGGTCGGGGACCTGCTCGAGGCGGACGTCGTGGGGGCCGTGGATGAGGGTCGCGCGCACGAGCGCAGCCTACGACCGGTGCGGTGGCCGCGTGTCGGTGGCGGGCCGCACACTGGCCCCATGTGTGGCCGCTACGCGCAGACCCGCGCCGCCGACCAGCTCGAGCGCGACCTCGCCGTCGACAGGATCCTCGGCGAGCACCGCGGCCCGTCCTGGAACGTCGCGCCGACGCAGGACGTCCCCGTGGTGCTCGAGCGCGTCGAGGACGACCGGCCGCAGCGCCAGCTGCGCACCGCCCGCTGGGGCCTGGTGCCGTCGTGGGCGAAGGACGTGTCGATCGGCTCCCGCATGATCAACGCGCGCTCCGAGACGGTCCTGGAGAAGCCGGCGTTCCGGAAGGCCGCCGCGCGCCGGCGGGCGCTCGTGCCGATGGACGGGTACTACGAGTGGCAGGCGCATGAGCGCGGCCCGAAGACGCCGTACTTCCTGCACGGGGCCGAGCCGCTCGCGGCCGCCGGGCTGTACGAGCTGTGGCGGGACCACACCAAGGCGGACGACGACCCCGACCGCTGGCTGTGGTCCGTCACCATCATCACGCGGCCCGCGGCCGACACCCTCGGGCACATCCACGACCGCTGCCCCGTGCTGCTCCCCCGCCCGCTGTGGGACGACTGGCTGGACCCGTCGACCACCGCGGCGGACGAGGTCGGCGCGATGCTCGTCCACGTCCCCGAGCCGCACCTGACGCCGCGCGAGGTCGGGCGCGCGGTGGGGAACGTCGCGAACGACGGCCCGGAGCTGGTGGAGCCCGTGCACCCCGGGGAGTGAGCGCACCGGGCCGCCGGCAGCGCCTGGTCGCCCGGGGCACCCGGGCCGCCGGCGGCACCCTGGGCCCTGGGTCCGTGGCGCGCGCAGGGCGGCGTGTGGCGGGATGGACGGGTGGACGACCTCGCCATCGAGCTCGCGTGGATCCCGCTCGGCGCGGGCGGCTCCCCCGTCGTCCGCGCGAGCGGTCGCGCGTACGAGGCGCTGCTCGCGCGCCGGGACCACCGGGCGCCGTGCGCGCTGGTGCACGCAGCGCTGCTGCTGACGCACGACGGCGGCACCACCGTCGTGGAGGTGACCCCCGTCTGGGGCCAGCCGCCCGGCGACCGCGGTGTCGTGGCGCAGGGGCCGGTCGGCGCGCGGGTCCTGGGCCGCAGCAGGTGGTTCCGCTACGAGGTCCGGTGCTGGCGCGGCGGCACGGTGCCCGACCTCGCGTGGGCCGTGGAGCGCCGCACCGTCGCGTCCGGGGAGGTGCCCGTCCGCGCCCTGCTCGCCGCCGCCCCGGCGGTGCCGCGGCACGTGTGGGGTCGCGACGCCCTGCGCTGCGGCGACATGTGGAACTCGAACTCCGTCGTCGCGTGGCTGCTCGCGGCCGCCGGCGTGGACCCCGCCCCGCTCGTCCCGCCGCGCGGACGGCGCGCCCCGGGCTGGGCCGCCGGGATCGCCGCCTCGGTCCCGGCCCGCGCGGCCGGGTGACGGGCCCTTGACCGGCGCCGACGCCACGCGGGACGCTGGCCGGACCACGACGACGTGAAGGGGGCAGCCATGCGATCTCTGAGGTGCCGGTTCGGACGGCATGCGTGGCTCGTCGAGCGCAACCCCGACCAGGGCGGGCCGGAGGCGGTCACCGAGGTGTGCGCGCGCTGCGGCGCGGACCGGCGGGTGTACGAGCCGACGTCCGGGACGTGGATGGCCACGGGGATGATGCGCGGGCCGAGCTGAGCCCGGCGGGCGCCCGGCCGTGGCGCCGCCAGGATCGTGGTCGGCCACGCCGCCGGGCACGTGTCGGACCGCCCGGTGCCCCCGCGGCGCGCGTCAGGCGTACGGCTGGCCCGGCCGGTCCGAGGGCGGCACCCCCGGGGTGCCGTACGGCGGCTGCGTCGCGGCGTCGAACGGCTGCTGCGCGAGCGGCTTGCCGTGCTTGAGGGTCGCGCCGCCGAAGATCGTGACCGCGTGCACCTCCAGCACCGGCGCGTCGGGCGCGAGCGGCGCCACGGTCTTGTCGTCCGTGCCGCCGAAGACGGGCAGCGTCACCATCTGCACCCGCCAGGTCGGCGGCACCTTGATCTCGACGCCGCCGAACATGGTGAAGATGTCGACGCGCGCCCGGCCCTGGACGGCCGCGGCCCGCAGGTCGAGGTCGATGCCGCCGAACACCGCCGTGAGCGACGCCGACCGGAACTGCTGGGACAGCGACCGACGGTCCCCGCCCCAGAAGAACACGAACAGCCGCACCCGGTCCGCGTCGTCGCCCCCGGCGGTCGACGCCAGCAGGATCGACAGCCCCAGGACGGCGACCGCCACCGGGAGCGCGAAGGTCCACGGGCTCTCCTGCACGACGTCCAGGGCGTCGAGCAGCCAGAGCCCACCGGCGGCGATGACGATCACCGGCCCGAACCACGCCCGCGGCACGAGCGCCAGGGCGGCGGCGCCGACCGCGACCACGGCCGTCGGCACGAGCACCGACCACACGTTCGACGCCCGCAGGACGTCGAGCCGGTCGAGCAGCAGCACCGCGCCGGCGAGCACGAGCAGGGCACCGACGAGGACCTGACCACCGGAACGTCGCGACATGGCCCCACCGTAGCGACGCAGGGGGTGGCGGGTCCGGCGGTTCCGGGGCCTGTGTCGTCGCGTTCCCGCGTCGCCCCGGGCGTGCGCTCACGGTCCTCGCGGTGTCGGACCCCGCGCCTACGGTGCTGCGCATGACGATCACGTCCGCGCAGGCGCTGGCGTGGCGCCTGCACCGGCAGCACCTGGTGTCCGGTGCGGCGTCCGCCGTGGACGTCGTGCGCCGGCTGGGCGCCGTCCCTGCGTGGTCCGGCGACGCCGAGCTCGCCGTCCGTCGGCGGCTCGCCGACCCGGTGCCCGGCGCCGTCGCGGACGCGGTGCGCGACGGCGACCTCCTGCGCACGTTCGCCTTCCGGGGCTCGTCGCACCTGCTCGCGGCCGCCGACGCCGGCGTGTCCCTGCGCGTGCGCACCGCGAGCCGGCAGTGGGCGCTGCGGTCCTGGCAGGAGCACTACGACCTCGCACCGGAGGACTGGCCGGCGCTGCTCGACGCCGTGCACGCGGCGCTCGTCGACGGCCCCCTCACCCGGGAGGCGTTCGCGGACGCCGTCGCCGCCGCCCCGCGGTTCGCACACCTGCGGGGGCCGCTGCTGCACCCGAGCATGACCCTGCTCAAGCCGATCGCGTGGCACGGCGAGCTGTGCTTCGGGCCGGTCGTGGACGGGACACCGACGATCGCGTCCCCGTCGGCGAGCCCGGCGTGGGGCGGGCTGCCCGAGCTGGACGACGCCGGCCGCCGCGCGGTGGTCGCGTACCTCGGGGCGTACGGCCCGGCCACGCGGGCGAACCTGCGCTACTGGCTCGCGGACGGTCTCAGCGCGGGACGCGCTCGGGTGGAGCGCTGGACGGACGACGTGCTGCGCGACGCCGCCACGGAGGTCGACCTGGACGGCGGGCCCGCGCTGCTGCTGCGCGAGCACGTCGCCGAGGTCGAGGCGGCCGAGCCGTCGGACACCGTGACGCTGCTGGCGGGGCACGACCAGTGGGTGCTGGGCCCCGGGACCTCGGACACCCGGGTCGTCCCGCCGGAGCGCCGGGCGGGCGTGACCCGCGGGGCGGCGCTGGTGCTCCGCGGCGGCGTCGTCACCGGCACCTGGGCCGCCCGGCCGGACGTGCTCGACGTGACGTGGTTCGCGGAGGCGGGGTCGCCGCCGCACGACGAGCTGACCGCGGAGGCCGGGCGTCTCGCGCGGCTGCTCGGCCGGACCTGGGCGGAGGTGCGCGTCACGACGTCATGACACGCACCCGGCCCCGGTGGGGATCGGCCGTGGCGAACGCGTCAGGACCGGGAGCGCCACGCCCGCCGTGCGAGCAGCAGCACGCCCACCACGGGACCGCGACAGGCGTGGACGCCCGCGCCCGCGGCGAGCACCCGGGGTGACGGGGTGCCCCGCCGGTGACGGTGGCCCGGAGAGTCTCGCACCGGCTCCCGCCGGTCGGGCGCCGGACGTCCGTGCGGCGGGCCCCGGCCATGCACCGGGACCCGCCGCACGCGCGCTCGGGCGCCCTACACCAGGTCGGCCTCGCTGAACTGCTCCGCCGCCGGGCCCACCAGCACCGGCGGCCCCGCGTGCTGCTCGCCCGTGCCGGGCTGCCCCGCAGTGTCGCCGCGCGGACCACCGCCGAGGACCGGCAGCTCCGCCGCCGGTGCGGCGGCCGCGCGTGCGGCGGCCTTCTCCGCACGCCGCGCGACCCGCACGTCGATCCACGCACCGACGCGCTGCCGGAAGACCACGAGCGCCACCACGACCACGAGCCCCAGCACCAGCAGCACGCCGACCAGGATCAGCACCGCGAGCGTCGGACCGGAGACGGCGATCGAGGAGACCGGGTCCGAGGCGCCCAGCCCGACGGCGGTCGCGACGCGGCCGTCGACGGTGCCCGCGTCCCCGACCGCGGAGTCCTGCTCGGAGATCGTGTAGCCGAACGGCACCCGGGTCTCGTAGCTGATCGGGCTCGCGACCCCTCCGGAGGCCACCGACCCCGCGAGATCCAGGTCGAGGTGCACCCGGTACCGCGACCACCAGAACCCGTCGCCCTCGGCCGGGGACAGGTCGAGAGAGGCCCCTGGCGAGAGCGACGCGATCTGGGTGTTGTAGTCGTCCACGTCCTGCGCGCTGAACACCAGCACGTAGCTCGTCGTGCCGTCCGCGCTGCTGGTCGTGAGCTCGCCGGCGCCGTCCGCGGGGGTGAGCAGACGCTCGAACCCGTCGCCCGCCGCCGCGACGTCCTCGTCGGAGACGTCGAACGTGAGCGTCTGCTCGACGGACCGGTCGAACCCGATCGTGGTCGAGACGTGGATCGACTCGAACGGGATCGCGTGGTCGAACGCCACCGGCGTCGACGTCGGCCGGTGCGTGACCGCCACGCCCTCGTCGGTCACCTCGACCGTCGCGTCCGCGGAGGTGCTGCCGACCTCCCACCCGGACGGGGCGACGAGGGTGCTCACCACCGGGGCCGCCTCGGGCGAGCAGATCGCGTCGCAGCTGACGACGTCGACGACCTCGGTGTGCCGCCGGGTGGGGTTCTGGGCGTCCTGCTCCTCGGTGACCGAGAACTCGGTCCCGTCCGACCCGAGCACCTGGTCGGTCATGGTCGCGAGCGTGGCGGCGTCGTCCGCGGCGAACGTCACGACCCAGCCGTACGACGAGCCGTCGGAGTCGGCGACAGTCAGCTCCCCGCCGTCCGGGACGACCCCGGCGACGTACGCGTCGAACGCCTCGGGGTCCGACGCGTACGCGGCTTCCGGCATCCGGATGTCCACCGCCCGCCGGTACCCGCCGTCACCGCCGAGCCACGTGGTGAGCTGCACCTGCGTCACGCCGTTGTCGGTGATGTCCGCGAACGAGATCGGCTGGTAGGCGGACGTGGTCTCGCCGCGGTACACGACCTGGGTGTCGCCGGACTCCAGGATGTTGCCCTCGTTGTCCGCGGACACGGTCCCGTCCGCGACCAACCCGTCGGCCAGCCACTGCAGCAGCTCGAGCGACGTGAAGTCCTCCTCGATCGCCGCACCCCGCAGGAACAGCGAGTCCTCGGTGGTCAGGCCGATGGTCGGCGGCTCGGTCCGCCCGCCGGCCGCGAGCACCGCGGCGACCTTCTCACGGTAGGCGTCCGCCGAGTCGAAGGTCAGGGTGAACGTCGCGGTCGCGGCCTCCTCGGTCACGGTGGTGCCCGCGTAGTCGAGCTCCGCCGGCTTGTGGTTCTGGATGCTGGCCTCGAGCGCCGCCACCCCGCCGCTGACGTACTGGTCCAGGTCGGACCGCGACAGCGTCAGGGTCATCACGCGCGACCCCGACGGGCCGTCGTCGAGCGTGAACACGGTGTCGACCCGTGCGCCGCACGCGGACAGGACCGCGACCAGCGCGACGACCAGCACCGCCAGCACAGGCGTCCTGCGGCGCGAACGGGCGCGCGCCGTCGCCGGGAGGGCGCTCATCCGAGCAGCGACGCGAGCGCGACGACGTTGGCGATCCCGAACAGCGTCATGCACAGCGCCACGTGGGCGACGGTCAGCGACGCGTGCGGGACGAGCGGGCTCTTCGTGAACCGCACCGTGCGGTTCAGCCCGACGTACACGAGGGCCTCGGAGACCACGGCCAGCCCCAGTCCGCCGACCGCGAGCACGGCCAGCGCGAGCAGGGCGCCACCGGCCCCGGGGATCAGCGAGAGCACCCAGGCGACGGCCAGGAGCACGGGCGTGGCCGACGCGGAGGTCGCGACCACGGCCGCCGCGTCCCGGAAGCGGCCCCGGGCACCGCGCACCCCGAACGTCCAGAACACCGTCACCGTCCGCAGCACGAGGACCGCGACGACCAGGAGCGCGACCGTCACGATCACGCCGAGCAGCGTGGAGACCGGGACGGAGAACGCGTCGTCGACGTACGACGAGGTGTACCCGCCGGTGAAGGGGTCGAGCAGGCTGTTCGTCACCGACGCGGCGCCCTGGGCGGACTTCGCGACGAACGACGCGACGAGCATCCCCGCGAGGACCCCGTTGGCGAGCAGGACCAGCCACCACAGCAGGAGGCTGCGGGCGCTGTGGTGCGCGGCGATCCGCAGCGAGGTGACCGGGTCGCCCTGCCAGATGCCGGCGAGGACGGCGCGCAGCGCGCGGAGGGCGGTGGGCAGGGGTCCCGGGGCGGTGGGGCCGGGAACGGGTTGCGCCGCCGGTGCCGCAGGTGCGGCCGGGTCGGGGGCGGGCTCGACGACGGGGTACTGGGGTCCGGAGGAGGACATGGAGAGGCTCCTGAGGAAGCGCGGAGGGACGCCCGCGCAGGTCACGGCGCTGCGGGCGGCTCAGACGCTAGCGTCGTACAGGGTTGCCACAGGCACACTTCAGGGACAAACCAGGCAACGCCCTGGGACATCACCCGATTGCCACGCGACCCGCCGGGGCAATTCGGGACAAGACGGGACGATCCCGAACCGGGACGTGCGTCCCTTGCCCTGACCTGGGGGATCGACGTGCACGAGTGAGCCGACGCCGGGTCGTGACGAGCGAGCCGTCCGGGATCGGGTGGGAGGGGGCGGGCGGTAGGTCGGTCGGTCGGTGGGCCCGGCCGGTCTCGAACCGGCGACCTCCGCGGTGTAAGCGCGGCGCTCTGACCAACTGAGCTACAGGCCCCTCGTGTGCGGTGCGTCAGCCTACCGGTGCCGTCCTCGACGACCCTCCCCGGCGGCCGCCCCAGCGGCCGACGGCGCCGAGAGGCCAGCAGCCGGGCGTCGCGCGCGACCGGGCACCCCGGGAGGTGGCCTCTCGCCGCGCGCCTCCGGCGCGCCCGCCCGCCGCACGCCCCCGGCGCGGGTCAGAGCCCCGCGACCGCCTCGCGGTACGCCGCGAACGGCCGCGCCTGCCCCCCGGGGTGCACGAGCGTCCACCGCACCACCCCGTCGGCGTCGAGCAGGAACGACCCGCGCCGCGCGAAGCCCTGCGCGTCGTCGAACACCCCGTACGCGCGGGCGGCGGCGCCGTGCGGCCAGAAGTCCGACAGCAGGTCGAACCGGTACCCGTCCTGCTCGGCCCAGGCGCGCAGCGCGAACACCGGGTCGCAGGACGCCGCGAGCACGCGCACGCCCGCGCCGCGCAGTTCCTCGAGCCCGTCCTGCAGCTCCGTCAGCTCCGCCGTGCAGGTGCGCGAGAACGCGAACGGCACGAAGACCAGCAGAGTCGCCGACGCAGCCGGCCCGCCCACGGTCACGGACGCGCCGTGGGTGTCGGGCAGCGTGACGACCGGCGCGACCGCGCCCTCGGGGAGCGGACCGCCGGTCACGACGTCAGCGACCGCGGCCGCGGCTGCCCAGCCGGGTGGCGGACCAGTCCCCCGCGATGGAGAACGTGCTGGTCGCGTGCAGGCCGGCCGTGGTGGCGGCCTCCTCGATGTCGTCGTGGCCGACGTGGCCGCCGCGCCCGGGCTTCGGCGTGAGCACCCACATGACGCCGCCGTCGTCCAGGACGGTCATGGCGTCCATGAGGGTGTCGGCCAGGTCGCCGTCCTCGTCGCGGAACCAGATGACCACGCCGTCGACCACGTCGTCGTAGTCCTCGTCGACCAGCTCGGCGCCGGTGATGTCCTCCAGTCCGGAGCGCAGGTCCTCGTCGACGTCGTCGTCGTACCCGAACTCCTGGACCACCTGCCCCGAGGTGAACCCGAGACGACCCGCCCCCTGGGAGGCGTCGTCCGTGCTGGATGCCACGTCCCGACCCGTTCCTTCCGTCCGGGCCGCCGTCCCGTGGGAGCGGCGGCCTGCCGTTCGATCACCGAACGGTAGCCCACCGCACCGCCGCCGCGCCTGGCAACCCCGGCGCGCCGCCCTGGGGACGACGTGAGGTGACCGGCGCCACGTCGGCGGGCCTGGTCAGGCACGATTGTCACGGACGTCACGCAACCCGGGGTGTGGACGGGGAGACTTTCACCTCCCGGGGGGCGGACAATGGTCCTACTACCCGCCCGGTGGCGAGGCGCACCGAACGTCGCGCGCACACCGGCGGGCCGAGATGCGCACCGGGGCCGACCGGCCCCCGCGTGGAGAGGCGAGGAGCACTGGTGGCTTCGAAGGACGAGCGCGGGCCGCTCATCAACGGCCTGCTGAGCCAGGTACCGGACGTGGACCCCGAGGAGACCTCCGAGTGGGTCGAGTCCATCGACGGGCTCATCGACGACAAGGGCGGTCCCCGGGCGCGGTACGTCCTGCTCAGCATGCTGAAGCGGGCGCGCGAGCGGAACGTGGCCATCCCGGCCGACCTCAACACCCCGTACGTCAACACCATCGGCGTGCACGAGGAGCCGTACTTCCCCGGTGACGAGGTGCTGGAGCGCAAGTTCCGGTCCTGGAACCGCTGGAACGCCGCCGTCATGGTGACGCGCGCGCAGCGGCCGGGCGTGGCGGTCGGCGGGCACATCTCCTCCTACGCGTCGGTGGCGACGCTGTACGAGGTGGGCCTCAACCACTTCTTCCGCGGCAAGGACCACCCGGGCGGCGGCGACCAGGTCTACTTCCAGGGTCACGCCTCCCCCGGCGTCTACTCCCGCGCGTTCCTCGAGGGCCGGCTGACCGAGCACCAGCTCGACGGCTTCCGCCAGGAGGTGTCGCACCCGGGTGGCGGCCTGCCGTCGTACCCGCACCCGCGGCTGATGCCGGACTTCTGGGAGTTCCCGACCGTGTCGATGGGCCTCGGCCCGTCCTCGGCGATCTACCAGGCGTGGACCAACAAGTACCTGCACCTGCGGGGCATCAAGGACACCAGCCAGCAGGACGTCTGGGCGTTCCTCGGCGACGGCGAGATGGACGAGCCGGAGTCCCGCGGCATGCTGCAGCACGCGGCGCAGCAGGGCCTCGACAACCTGACGTTCGTCGTCAACTGCAACCTGCAGCGGCTCGACGGCCCGGTGCGCGGCAACGGCAAGATCATCCAGGAGCTCGAGGCGCAGTTCCGCGGCGCCGGCTGGAACGTCATCAAGGTCATCTGGGGCCGCGAGTGGGACGCCCTGCTCAACGCGGACAAGGACCGCGCCCTGGTGCACCTGATGAACACGACGCCGGACGGCGACTTCCAGACGTACCGGGCCGAGAACGGCGCGTTCATCCGGGAGAACTTCTTCGGGCGCGACCCGCGCACCAAGGCCCTCGTCGAGCGCATGACGGACGACGAGATCTGGGCGCTCAAGCGCGGCGGCCACGACTACCGCAAGATCTTCGCGGCCTACAAGGCGGCGCGGGAGCACACCGGCCAGCCGACCGTCATCCTCGCGCACACCATCAAGGGCTACGGCCTGGGCTCGGGCTTCGCCGGGCGCAACGCCACGCACCAGATGAAGAAGCTCAAGGCCGACGAGCTCAAGACGCTGCGCGACTCGCTGCACATCCCGATCACGGACGAGCAGATCGACGCGAACCCGTACCTGCCGCCGTACTACCACCCCGGCCAGGACGACCCGGCGATCCAGTACCTGCAGGAGCGCCGCCGAGCGCTCGGCGGGTACGTGCCGGAGCGCCGCACCACGCACAAGCCGCTGACCCTCCCCGGTGAGAAGTCCTACGAGCTGCTGAAGAAGGGCTCGGGGCACCAGGAGGTCGCCACGACGATGGCCCTCGTGCGGCTGTTCAAGGACCTCATCAAGGACAAGGAGATCGGGCCGCGCCTGGTCCCGATCATCCCCGACGAGGCCCGCACGTTCGGCCTGGACTCGATCTTCCCGAGCGCGAAGATCTTCAACACCAACGGGCAGAACTACCTCGCCGTCGACCGCGACCTCATGCTCTCCTACAAGGAGTCCGAGGCCGGCCAGATCATGCACACCGGCATCAACGAGGCCGGGTCGGCGTCCGCGTTCCAGGCGGTCGGCACGTCCTACGCCACGCACGGCGAGCCGCTGATCCCGTTCTACTTCTACTACTCGATGTTCGGGTTCCAGCGGACGGGCGACCAGTTCTGGGCGGCCGGCGACCAGATGACCCGCGGGTTCCTGGTCGGCGCCACCGCCGGTCGCACGACGCTGACCGGCGAGGGCCTGCAGCACGCCGACGGCCACTCCCCGCTGCTCGCCGGGACCATGCCGCACGTCGTGCACTACGACCCGGCGTACGGGTACGAGATCCGGCACATCGTCAAGGACGGCATCCAGCGGATGTACGGCGAGGACGGCCGCGACCCCGACGTCATCTACTACCTGACGGTCTACAACGAGCCGATCGTCCAGCCGGCCGAGCCGGAGGACGTCGACGTCGAGGGGATCCTCAAGGGCATCTACCTGCTGTCCCCGGCGGAGGGCGACGGGCCGCGCGCCCAGATCCTCGCGTCCGGCGTGGCGGTGCCGTGGGCACTCGAGGCGAAGAAGCTGCTCGCGGAGGACTGGGGCGTCCAGGCCGCGGTGTGGTCCGTGACCTCCTGGAACGAGCTGCGTCGCGACGCGCTCGCTGCCGAGGAGCACGCGTTCCTGCACCCGGGCGAGGAGGAGCCGGTGCCGTACCTCACGGCGAAGCTCCAGGGCGCCGAGGGCCCGTTCGTCGCGACCACGGACTACGACCACCTCGTGGCCGACCAGGTGCGGCAGTGGGTCCCGGGCCGGTACGCCACGCTCGGCGCCGACGGGTTCGGGTTCTCCGACACCCGCGCTGCCGCCCGCCGGCACTTCAAGATCGACGGCCCGTCGACCGTGGTCCGCGTCCTGCAGCAGCTCGTCCGCGAGGGGAAGGTCGCGCCGGAGGCCCCGGCGCAGGCCATCGAGCGGTACCGGCTGTACGACGTCACCGCCGGCACGTCCGGCAACGCGGGCGGCGAGTCCTGACCGAGCCGCCCGGCACACGCACGAGGGGCCCCGCACCGGATCCGGTGCGGGGCCCCTCGTGCGTGCGGGACCGGTGAGGTGCGGTGCCCCGGCAGGTCCGGGGTCGACGCCGCCGCGCGGTTCGGGCGCCGGCACTCCGGCCGGGCCGACGCCGCCGCGCGGGTCGGGCGCCGGCGCTGCGGTCGGGCGGACGCCGCCGCGCGGGTCAGGCGCCAGCGCTGCGCTCCGCCTGCTCCACCAGCCGCGTCAGCTCGCGCCGCAGGTGCGCGATCTCGTCCTGCTTCGGGTAGAGGTCCAGCGAGGCCAGGTGCTGCTTGGCGTCCATCGGACGACCGGCCTCGACGGCGGCGAGCACCAGCTCGCGACCCACCTCGGGGTCGTGCTCGCGCGGGTGCCAGTGGCCCGTCCCGAGCGAGAGGGCGTCGACCGGCAGCCCCGCCTCGCGCAGGAGCCGCAGGCCGGCCACGAGCGCCTGACCGGAGGGGTCGCGCTCCGCGGCGGTCGTGAGCCGGCGGATCGTGCCCTCCAGGTCGTCGCGCACGGACAGCCGGGCGACCTCGACCAGCGGGTACCAGGCGCGCGGGTTGCCGGCGAGCTCCTCGCCGAGGGACCAGACGGCCAGGTCGGCCGCACGCTGCTTCTCGGCGTCGTCGGCCTCGGCCGTCAGGGGGTCGTCGTCGGAGCCCGTCACCGCGTGGCGGCGGACGATCTCGGCCAGCGCGGCGAACGCGCGCTCGTCGTTGGGGTCGTCCCCCAGGCGCGAGCGCAGGGCGTCCTCCTGGGGCACGTCGCCGTGCCGCTGGGTGGTGGACGGACGACGGGCGCCGACACGGGATGCGGGCGCGGGCCGGCCCAGCAGGCGGCGCAGTCGGGACAGCAGAGCCATGACGCGACACTATCCGCTAGGCCCGCGACGCACTGGTCGAACGGTCGGCCGGCGGCTGCGACGCGTGCGCACGCTTTGTCGGGTCCCCACAAGCCGTCCCCGTATGCTCGGGGGATGGCCGAGCCCCGCCGGACGTCCGCGGCACCCGCGACGACCTCCTCGACGACGACCGCGACACGACCGCAGGACGCACCAGCCGGCAAGGGCGCCCCCGCCGACGCCGCACCCGCGCCGGCGCCCGCGCCGGCACCCGCGCCGGAGGGGCTCTCCCCCGCCCGCACCCGCACGCGCGCCGGCCGCATCGCCACGGCGCCCGACGCCACCAACGGCGAGACGCTGCGTCGCGTGCGCGAGGGCGGCGGCGTGCTCGCGGCGGCGGCGATGCGGCGGCTCGACGAGGACCTGGACTGGTACCGGGCGCTGCCGGCCGACGACCGGTCGTGGGTCGGGCTCGTCGCGCAGGCCGGCATCACGGCGTTCGTGACGTGGTTCGCCGATCCCTCCAAGCCGCCGCACGGCGTCGGCGAGATCTTCGCGACCGCCCCGCCGGAGCTGACCCGCTCCATCTCCCTGCAGCACACCCTCCAGCTCGTGCGCGTCGTCGTGGACGTCGTCGAGGAGCACGCGAACCGGCTGGCGGCACCCGGCGGCGAGCGCGACCTGCTGGAGGCGGTGCTGCGGTACTCCCGCGAGGTCGCGTTCTCCGCGGCGGAGGTCTACGCCCGGGCCGCCGAGATGCGCGGGGCGTGGGACGCCCGGCTCGAGGCGCTGGTCGTGGACGCGCTGCTGCGCGGGGACGTGGACGACTCGCTGCGCTCCCGCGTCGCGGCGCTCGGCTGGAGCGGCCGCGGTCGCACCCTGGTCGTCGTCGGGACCACGGCGTCCCCGCTGGACGACGTCCGGACCTCGGACCTGCGGCGCGCCACCCGGCGGGCCGCCGACGACGCGCTGGTCGGCATCCAGGGCGACCGGCTCGTGGTGTTCCTCGGCGGCACGGGCGACCTGCGGGAGGCCGCGACGTCGCTCATCCCGCGGTTCGGCCCCGGTCCCGTGGTGCTCGGGCCCACGGGCGACGACCTGGCCGACGCCGCGCGCTCCGCCCGGGCCGCGCTCGCCGGCCTCGCCGCGGTCGCCGCCTGGCCGCAGGCGCCGCGTCCGGTGCTCGCCGACGACCTGCTGCCGGAGCGGGTGCTCGTCGGGGACGCGTCCGCGCGGGAGGTGCTGGTGCGGCAGGCGTACGTCCCGCTGCTCGCCAGCACCGGGTCGCTGCTGGAGACGCTGACGGCGTACCTGGCGGCCGGCCGGTCGCTGGAGGCCGCCGCGCGCACCCTCTACGTGCACCCCAACACGGTCCGGTACCGCCTCCGTCGCGTCGCGGAGGTCACCGGATGGGACCCGCTCGACCCCCGCGAGGCGTACGTCCTGCAGCAGGCCCTGGCGGTCGGCCGCCTCGACCACCCCTGACCCACCCCCACCCCGGCGCCCGCCGAGTTCGGCAGTCCCAGGCGAGCTCGGCAGTCCCAGCTGCCGAACTCGCACAGGAAGTGCCGAACTCGGCGCCGGGGGGCGGCGCCGCGGAGTTGTGGGAGGGGTACAAGCCCGGGTCGGCATCCTGGTGCGGGTCGTGGGCGGGCAGGCCCGGCCGCACCCGGCAGAGTGGTCGGGTGCTCGCGATCGTCTGCCCCGGACAGGGCGCCCAGACCCCCGGCATGCTCGCCCCCTGGCTCGAGCTGCCCGGCACCGCCGACCGCCTCGCGGTCCTGTCGGAGGCCGCCGACGTCGACCTGGCGTCCCACGGCACGACGTCGGACGCCGACACCATCCGGGACACGGCGGTCGCCCAGCCGCTGATCGTCTCCGCCTCGCTGCTCGCGCTGCGGGCGCTGGAGGACGAGGCGGGCGCCCCGGTGCTGCCGGACGCGACCGCCGGCCACTCCGTCGGCGAGTTCGCCGCCGCGGCCGTGGCGGGCGTGTTCGACGACGCCGGCGCCGTGGGCCTGGTGTCGCACCGCGCGCGGTTCATGGCGGAGGCCGCGGCCGCCGAGCGGACGGGCATGACCGCGGTGCTGGGCGGCGACCCGGACGAGGTCGCCGCGGCGATCGAGGCCGCGGGCCTGTGGCCGGCGAACGTCAACGGCGGCGGCCAGACGGTCGCCGCGGGGTCGCTCGAGGCCATCGCCCGGTTCCAGGAGAACCCGCCGGCCCGGGCACGCGTCGTGCCGCTGCAGGTCGCCGGCGCGTTCCACACCCCCTACATGCAGAGCGCGCTCGACGCGTTCGGCGCGGTCGCCGCCGGCTGGACGAGCGCGGCGCCCCGCACCGCCCTGCTGAGCAACGCCGACGGCACGGCGTACGGCCCGGACGCCACGGGCGCCGACGTCGTGGCGCGCCTGGTGTCGCAGATCGCCTCGCCGGTCCGCTGGGACCTGTGCCAGGCGACGCTCGCGGAGCTCGGGGTCACCGGCCTGCTGGAGCTCGCCCCGGGAGGTGTGCTCAAGGGCCTGGCCCGGCGTAGCCTGCCCGGGGTGGAGACGGTCGCGATCACGTCGCCGGCCGACCTGCCCGCCGCCCGCGACCTCGTGGCCCGCCACCTGACGGCCGCCGGTGGCCCGGTGCCCGACCAGCCCGCACCGTCCGACGACTCCCGGGAGAACGCCCAGTGACCCGCCCCACCCTGACCCAGGCCACCGGCCCCGCCCACACGCGGATCCTCGGCCTGGGCGCCGCGCGCGGCGAGAACGTCGTGCCGAACGACGACCTCGTCGGCCCGATCGACTCCTCCGACGAGTGGATCCGGCAGCGCACCGGCATCGTCACGCGGACCCGCGCGGGCGCCGACACCGACGTGCTGGACCTCGCGGAGCGCGCCGGCCGGCAGGCCATCGAGAACGCCGGCCTGCAGGGCTCCGACATCGACGCCGTCATCCTGGCGACGGTCACGTACTTCCACCAGACCCCGTCGGGCGCCGCGATCCTCGCGGACCGGCTGGGCGCGACGCCCGCCGCGGCGTTCGACGTCTCGGCCGCCTGCGCCGGCTACTGCTACGGCATCGGCCAGGCTGACGCCCTCGTGCGCGCGGGCGCGGCCCGCCACGTGCTCGTCATCGGCGCGGAGAAGATGAGCGACTTCATCGACCCGACCGACCGCAGCATCTCGTTCCTGCTGGGCGACGGCGCCGGCGCGGTCGTGATCGGCCCGTCCGACACCCCCGGCATCGGCCCGACCGTGTGGGGCTCCGACGGCGCGCAGGCGCAGGCCATCCGCCAGACGCACTCCTGGATCGACGTCCGGGACAACGGCGCCGGCTGGCCGACGCTGCGCCAGGAGGGCCCGAGCGTCTTCAAGTGGGCGGTGTGGCAGATGGCCCCCGTCGCGCAGAAGGCCCTGGACGCCGCCGGCGTGACCGCCGACCAGATCGACGCGTTCATCCCGCACCAGGCGAACATGCGGATCATCGACCAGATGATCAAGCAGCTCAAGCTCCCCGAGACCGTGGCCGTGGCCCGCGACATCGCGGACACCGGCAACACCTCGGCGGCGTCGATCCCCCTCGCGACGGAGCGCCTCCTGCGCGAGGGCCAGGTGTCGAGCGGCGCGCTCGCCCTGCAGATCGGCTTCGGCGCGGGCCTCGTCTACGCCGCCCAGGTGGTCGTGCTGCCCTGAGCGGGCGCCCGGCCGCAGTACCGTTCATCGACCGCACGACCGTCGCCGCACCCCCGGTGCGGCGCAGCACACACCCAAGGAGACACCGATGGCGCACAGCGAGCAGGAGATCCTGGCCGGTCTGGCCGAGATCGTCAGCGAGGAGACCGGCCTGCCGACCGACTCGGTCCTGCCCGAGAAGTCGTTCACGGACGACCTCGACATCGACTCGCTGTCGATGATGACGATCGTCACGCTGGCCGAGGAGAAGTTCGAGGTCCGCATCCCCGACGACGAGGTCAAGAACCTCGCGACCGTCGGCGACGCGGTGTCGTTCATCTCGAACGCCCAGGCCTGAGGCTCACCGACCGGGGTCCGCGCCGCGCGCCGGCCACGCGCCGGCGTCGTGGGAGCCGTCCAGGCACCCGCGGCGCGGACCCCGGTCGCGTCCCGGCACACCCGTCACCCCCGTCACCCGACACCCACAGGAGCACCCGATGAGCTCTCCGAGCAGCACGCGAGTCGTCGTCACCGGACTCGGCGCCACGACCCCGCTCGGCGGGGACGTCCCGAGCACCTGGCAGGCCGCCCTGGCGGGCACGTCGGGCGCGCGGACCCTCGACAACGACTGGGCCGAGACGTACGGGCTGCCGGTCGACTTCGCCGCGACCCTCGCGGTGCGCCCGGAGGAGGTCCTCCCTCGGCCCGAGATCAAGAAGATGGACCCGTCCGCGCAGTACGCGATCATCGCGTCGCGTGAGGCGTGGGCCGACGCCGGCGCCCCGGAGGTCGAGCCCGAGCGCCTCGGCGTCGTGGTGTCGTCCGGCATCGGCGGCATCTGGACGACCCTCGACGCGTGGGACACGCTGCGCGAGAAGGGCGCCCGCCGCGTCCTGCCGATGACCGTCCCTATGCTCATGCCGAACTCGCCGTCCGCGTACGTCGAGCTGGAGTTCGGTGCCCGCGCCGGCGCGCACGCGCTGGTGTCGGCCTGCGCGTCCGGCGCGGAGGCGATCGGCTACGGCGTCGAGATGATCCGCAGCGGCCGCGCCGACGTCGTGATCGCCGGCGGCACCGAGGCGACGATCCACCCGATGCCGATGGCGGCGTTCGCCGCGTCGCGCACCCTGTCGACCCGCACCGACGACCCGGCCCGCGCCTCGCGCCCGTACGACGTGGACCGCGACGGCTTCGTCATCGGCGAGGGCTCCGGCATCGTCGTGCTGGAGTCCGCGGAGCACGCGGCCGCCCGCGGCGCCACCGTCTACGCGGAGGTCGCGGGCGTCGGCCTGTCCTCCGACGGCTACCACATCACCTCCCCCGAGCCGACCGGCCGCGGCCAGATCGCCGCCATGCGGATGGCGCTGTCGGACGCCGGCGTCGCGACGTCCGACGTCAAGCACGTCAACGCCCACGCGACCTCGACCGTCGTCGGCGACCTCATCGAGGCCCGCGGCGTCCGCGAGACGCTCGGCGCGGACGCGGACGCCGTCGCCCTGTCGGCGACGAAGTCGATGACCGGCCACCTGCTCGGCGGCGCCGGCGCCCTGGAGACGGTGTTCTCCGTGCTGGCCGTGCGCGACCGCCAGGCGCCCCCGACGATCAACGTCGAGCAGCCCGACCCGGAGCTCGTGCTCGACCTGGTGCGCGACACCCCCCGGGCCCTGCCCGCCGGCGACATCGCGGTGGTGAACAACTCGTTCGGCTTCGGGGGCCACAACGTGGCCCTGGTGGTCACGAACGCCTGAGCCCGGCAGGCTCCCGCCGGGCCGCCGCGCCACGGACGCGGCGGCCCGGTACTCACCGACCGACCCTCCGGCACCCCGTCCGTGGCCGCGGACCCTCGATCCGGGCCGTCGCCGCCCCTGATCCTGCCCGGCGACCACCCTGACCTGCCGTCGGTCGTTGCCCCGCCCAGCCACGCACCACAGCGTGGGGTCAGTGCCCGCACTGCGGCACGGCCGGTTGACGGCGACCGGCCCGGGACGGACGGGGAGGTCACCATGGCACACCGCTCACTCGCACGAGTCGCCCGGTACCGCGCGGCGTCGGCCGTGGCGACGGGGGTCATCGCGCTCGTCCTCGGCTCGGCCGCGGGCGCGGCGGCGCTGAGCACGGGGACGCTGGAGGTGCGGTCCGGGAGCTCGGTCGTGGCCTCGGGGAGCGCGACCGTGTTCCGGGGCTGGTCCGCCGCGGCGGGAAGCAACCTGCACTCGGCGTCCTTCACCGTGCGGGACCGGTCGGCGTCGGACGGTCGGGCCGCGTACGGGCAGATCACGGGGTCGCACCAGCAGCAGGTCTGGCGGGCCTACCCGGGTGGGAAGTCGCTCCTGGTGATGACGACGGTCGCGGACGGGTCCGCGCAGACATCGCGGACCACGTCGACACTGACCGGGGGCGTGTCGGTCCGGGCGTCGGCGAACAACACGGGCATCTGGTCCACGCACGCGAAGATCTGCGTCGACATCGCATGGGCTCCGGACGCCTGCACGGGCACGACGTTCTGATGTCCGGCGGCCAGCCCCTCGCCGCCCGCGGCCTCGGGCGCGAGTACCGCGGGGTGACGGCGCTCGCGCCCCTCGACCACGAGTGGGGACCGGGCGTGCATGGCGTCCTCGGGCCGAACGGTGCCGGGAAGAGCACGCTGCTCGGCATGCTCGCCGGCACGGTCCGACCCAGCACGGGATACGTGGCGCGCGGAGGCGTGGAGCTGAGCACGACCCGGCTGAGAGCCGCGCTGCGGCGCGACGTGGGCCTCCTGCCGCAGGAGCCCGGATGGCCCGGAGAGTTCACGGCCTCCGAGCTCGTGTCCTACGTGGCCCGGCTGCGCGGCCTGGGGCGTCGGCGAGCCGCGGAACGCACCGCCGAGGTGCTCGACGAGGTGGGGCTGGCGGCGAAGGCCGGCGTCCCGATCGGGCGGCTGTCCGGGGGCGAGCGGCGCCGGGCATTCCTCGCCCAGGCCGTCGTGCACGACCCCGGTCTGGTGATCCTCGACGAGCCGACGTCCGGCCTCGATCCCGTGCAGCGGCTGCGCGTGCGGCAGCTCGTGGTCAGGCTGGCGCAGCACCGCACGGTGCTGCTGTCGACGCACCTGGTGGAGGACGTGGTCCGGTGCGCGGGCTCCGTCCTGGTGCTGGACGCCGGCCGTCGGGTGTGGTCCGGCACCCCGGACGACCTCGTCGGGCGCTCCTCGGCAGGCGTGGCAGGCGACGGAGCCCGTGGTGCCACCGGCATCCTGTCAGCAGCGGAGGCCGCGCTGCTCGCGCTGCTCGACGGCGCTCCGGTGACCGGCGACCCCGACGCCGGGGCGGTGCCGTGAGACGCGGGTGGGCGGTCGCGCTCCTCCCGGTCAGCCTGGCCGGTGTCCTCGTCCTGTCCTCCCGCTTCCCCGTGCGCGACAGCGCCCTGTGGGCCGTCGACGCCGCCCTGACGCAGGTCATCGTGCTGTGGCCGGTGGTCGCCGGGCTCGCGGCGGCGGACGCGATCCGGCTCCGCCGCAGCGGCGCCGAGGAGCTGCTGAGGTCGGCACCCGTCGCCGCCCGCGCGCGGCTGCTGCTGGGACGCAGCGCCGGGGTCGCTGCGTGGGCGTGCCTCGGGCTGCTGCTGAGCGTGCTGGGAGCGGCCTCGCTGGCGGCTGCCGGGTCCCCGCCGCCCTGGTCGGCGTGGCGCGATGTGCTCCTCGCCCTGGCGGGGGTCGGAGCCGCGGCGGCGGTCGGGACCGCGCTGGGCTCCGCGCCGGGCCTGCGGGGTCAGTGGGTGGTACCCCCGCTCGTCGCCGCGATCGGCTACGCCGCGCTCGCGCTCGACCTCGGCGGCGCGTCGCGCCTCGTCGCGTTCACGGGGGCGACGGACGCGTCGGTCACGGCGATCGAGGTCCGCACGAGCGTGCTCGTCGCCCAGCTGGTCGTGCTGCTCGTCGGCGCCGTCGTCGCGATCGCCGCCGTGGTCGCGTCCTGCGGCGGCGGGGTCCCCGCGGTGGCGGCGGCCCTGGCGGCCGTGCTCCTGGCGGTCCCCGCGGCGAGCGCCTGGCGCGACCAGGTCGACGCCGGTGTCCACGCCTGGTCGGACGCGGCCGGGTGGCCGTGCGCGGAGGCGGGTGATGACGCCCGCGTCTGCCTGCCGCCGGACCAGTCGCGCGACCTCCGCCGGCTCGCCGCCGAGGTAGCCCTGCTCGACGCCCGGTTGCGCGAGCTGGACCCGACGACCGGCGCGCTCCGGTACCAGCCGGGCGACCCGGGCGCGCCCCGGCCCGGCGCCGTCGTGGTCGGTCCTCCGATCGGCGGCGCCGCCCGCCCCGACGGCCTCACGTGGGACGTCGTGCTCGGGGCATCGGGCTGCGCGGACGAGGGCGGGCGCGCGTGGACGGACGGCGACCTGACCGTCCGGGTGCAGGCCGAGGTGACCGTCGCGCGGTGGCTCTCGCCGTCGGTCGACGTCTCCGGCCTCGTCGGCGCGTCGGCCCGGGCCGGAGCGGCGCCCGTCGGGACGTCGCCCGGCCTCGAGGAGGCCCGCGCCGCCCTCGTCGTGCTGAGGTCGTGCCGGGGCGCCTGGTGACCGCCCGGCAGAGGTCGCTGCCGGCGCTGTTCGTGGTGTCCCGCGGCGGCGCGCGCCCGGTCGTCGCCGCGGTCGCCACCGCCGCGCTCGTGGTGGGCTGGGTGCCGCTCGGCCTGCGGGACGTCCCGCTGGCCGACGGCGTCGCCCTCGTGACGCTCGGGGTCTGCTCCGTCCTTCCCGCCCTCTGCTGCCTCGGCTCGCTCGTCCCACCGGGACGCGGCGTGGAGGCGACGCTGCCGCGCGGCCGGCTCGCCGGGCTCCGCGCATCGTGGGCACTCGCGCTGACGGTCGCCGTCCTCGGCACCGGAGCCGCGGTGGGCGCGGTCCGGGGTCTGGACCCCGACAGCACCGTCCTCGTGCTGCGCAGTGGCCTGCTCGGGCTCGGGGCGATGCTCGTCAGCGCCGTGCTGCTCCCCCCGGCCGCCGCGTGGCTGCCGCTCGCCCTGTTCGCGATGGTGAGCTGGCTCGCGGGCTCCCGTGACCTGGCCGGGACCGCGCGGTGGTGGGCGGTGCTGAGCCACCACCCGGGCAGCACCCCGGCCGCCGGCCTCGCCCTTGCCCTGTGGCTCGCCGGCGTCGCCGCGTACTCGCGGTGGGACGCTCGCGGGAGATGACGCGGCCGGGTGCCGCCGTCGGCCGTCAGTACCCGCTGAACGCGTCCGTCCGCACGCGCCGCACCCCGGCCCGGCGCAGCAGCGCGCGGGTGTCGTCGACCATCGCCGGCGGGCCGGAGACGTAGGCGTCGCGCTGGTCGAGGTCGGGTACCGCCTCGGTGAGCACGTCGGCCGAGAGCCGGCGCTCTCCGAGGTGCCGCCAGCCGTCGGGCAGCCCGTCGAGCTCCGGCGTCGGGGACAGCACGAGGACGCGCGCACCGGCGGCGCGGGCGGCGTCCGCGTACGCGAGGTCGGCGTGGTCGGACACGGAGTAGAGCAGCACGACGTCGCGGCGCTCGCCCGCGGCGGCGGCAGCGGCGAGCTGCGCGGCGAACGGGGTGATGCCGATGCCCCCGGCGACGAGCAGCAGCGGCCGCGTCGGGTCGGCCGGCAGGACGAAGTCGCCCCCCAGGCCGGTCGCGCGGACCCGGGAACCGACGGGGAGGGCGACGAGCGCGCGCTTGAACGTGCTGGCGCGCTCGGGGACGGTGAGGGCCACGGTCAGCTCGCCGGCGGCCGGCGCGGACGACACGCTGAACACCCGGCGGCTGCCGCGGGCGTCCGGGCGGGGGTGCGGGACGGTCAGCTCCACGTACTGGCCCGGCACGTACCGCACCGGCCGGTCCGCGCGGAACGCGAGCTCGACGGTGCGCGGGGTCAGCCGTGTCTGCCGGGTCAGCGTGAGCCGCACGGCGCCGCGCTGCCCCCACGCGAACGCCAGCAGGTTGCCGACCACGAGGGCGGCCTCGGGCGTCGAGTACAGCGGCCCGACGTGGTACGACACCGCCAGCAGCGCCCCGACGACGCCGGCCTCCACGAGCTGCTGCCAGCGCCGCGGCGGCAGCGTGAGCGGCTCGGTCAGCATCACGCCGCCGAGGAACAGGATCGGGTAGGACACGAACGCGGTGCTCAGCGCGTCGGTGACCGCGGCGCCCTCCACGACCTGGCGCAGGGTGACGGCGAGGACGGCGACGACCACGAAGGTCCCGACGAGGGCGTAGCGACGCGTCCGCACGACGACGACGAGCGTCAGCAGCAGGACGGGCACCAGCAGCCACCGGTCCGCGACCCACCACGTCGTCGCGTCCCAGCCGGTGAGCCCGGCGAGCAGCGCGCCCGCGGCGGCGGGGTTCAGCACGTGCCGGCCGCGCCAGGCGAGCAGGTACTTGGAGGCGTTCGCCAGCAGGGCTGCGAGCGCGAGCGTCCCGAGCGAGCGGGCCTCGAGCGCCGGCCAGAACAGGAACAGCAGGATCAGCCCGGTGATGACCGCCGACTCGGTGTGCGGGCGGGTCCGGAACGCCGCCGCCAGCCCCCAGGCGCTCGCCACGGACACCGCGACGGCGACGACGGCGCTGACGAGGATCGGCAGCGGCTCGACGAACAGCCGGCCGGTGAGGGAGAGCACGAGCGCGCAGACGGCCAGCGCCGTCAGGCCGAGCGTCAGGAGCCGGTACATCGTCACGCGGCCGAGCCGCTCCTCCACGACGCCGATCACGCGAACACCTCCCCGTCCAGGTCGAGCGACCACCGCACGCTCCCGTCGCCGCGCAGCACGACGTAGCGCACGCCGAAGCGCGAGGCGACCAGGTCGGGCTCGGCGAAGAACAGCGCGGTGGCGGCCAGGTCGGCGGCCAGCGCGGTCGGTCCGAGCGCCCACGTGGCGCGGACGTCCGAGGTCGGGGCGCCGGTCCGGGCGTCGACGACGTGGTGCACGCCCTCGCCCCACGCCCGGCGGTTGGTGGCGGAACCGCACAGCGCGCCGTCGGCGAGCCGCACCACCCCGATCGCCCGCGTCGGGTCGCGGGGGTCCTCCAGCGCGACGGTCAGCGCCTCGGGGACGGCCGCCCGCAGGTCACCGCCGGCGTCGACGACGTGCTCGGTGACTCCGTGCTCGGCGAGCACGCCGGCGACGAGGTCGACGAGGTAGCCCTTGCCGCCCGCGCCCACGTCGATCAGCGCGGGCGCCCCGAGCGTGAGGGTGCTGCCGTCGCGGCGGGCGGTGCTCCGCCACGGCGGGGCGGGCGTGGTGAGCAGCGCGCCCTCGGCGTCCCGGCGCGGCCGCAGCGAGTACGACGCGTCGTAGCCGAGCTCCTCGAGCGAGCGGCCGACCAGCGGGTCGACGGCCCCGGCGGTGCAGCGCTCGGCGACGTCGTACGCGTCGAGCAGCGGACCCGCGTCGTCGGGCAGCCGGTACGTCCCCGCGCCGCCCCGCGCGACCTCGCTGACCCAGGAGTCGTCGCGGAACCGGGACCAGTCGCAGTCGAACCGCGCGATCCGCGCGTGCACCGCCGCGAGGACGTCCGCCCCGAGCGGCTCCGGGGTGTCGAGCTGCCAGTGCGTCCCGATCGCCTGGAAGGCGACGCTAGGCCGCGGCATCGGCGCGGATCTCGTCGAGCGCCGCGTTGAAGCCGTCGCCGGTCAGCGACGAGCCCGAGACCTTGTCGACCGACAGGCCGGCGAGCTCCTGGCCGACGACGACGTCCGCGATCCCCGAGGCGAACTCCTCCTGGAACCGCGCGGCGTTGCCGCCGGTGGCCTCCGGCGTGACGCTGACGTCGGTGACGACGCCGTCCGCGACGGTGAGCTCGACCTGGATCGACTCCTGACCGCCGGGGGTGCTGTACGAGCCCTCGGCGTCGTAGGTGCCGTCGGCGAGGTCGCCGGAGGCGGTGGACGAGCCGCCCGCTCCCGTGCCCGCGCTCGCGTCGGCGGCGGGGGCGTCGTCCTCGGTGGCGGCGTCGGCGTCACCGCACGCGGCGAGCGCCACGACGACGGAGAGTCCGGACAGCAGGCCGAGCGTGCGGCGTCGGACGGAAGGCGCCATGGTCGTGACCTCCTGGAGCGGGCCCGGTCCCCCGGGCTGGTTGAAACCGAACGGATCGGCGAGGACGTCCGACGCTAGGCACGGTTCCTGCGAACCGCCTGGGAACGGGCACGGCGTTCGACGGGAGGACGCGCCACGCCGTCGGCCCCGAACCGAGCAGGTCTCAGCCGACGCGGTGCAGCCAGCGCACGGGCGCGCCGGCCCCGGCGTACCGGAACGGCTCCAGCTCGTCGTCCCACGACTGCCCGAGGGCGAGCGCGAGCTCCTCGCGCAGCAGCCGGGCGTCGCCCTGGTCGAGCGCGGCGCGGATCCGGTCCTCCGGGACGACGACGTTGCCGTGCACGTCGGTCTGCGCGTGGAAGATGCCGAGCTCCGGCGTGTGGCTCCAGCGGGCGCCGTCGCTGCCGTGGCTGGCGTCCTCGGTCACCTCGTAGCGCAGGTGCGTCCAGCCGCGCAGCGCCGAGGCGAGGCGCGCGCCCGTGCCCTGGGCGCCCTGCCACGAGTGCTCGGCGCGGAACATGCCCGGAGCAGCCGGCTGCTCCGTCCAGTCCATGGACACGCGCGAGCCCAGCACGTTGCCCGCCGCCCACTCGAGGTGCGGGCAGAGCGCGCGCGGCGCTGAGTGCACGAAAAGAACACCGCGGGTGATCGCACCTGCCATGTCATCCCTCCCGGATCGGCTCGAGGTTCGCCTTCCCCAACGACCTCGTCCCGCCCGGTGACGCACGGTTCGGTGCACGGCTCTCGCGGCGTGCAGTGCCCAGCATGCCCGATGCGGGGCGCCCGCACCAGCATCCGCCCCGCCCCGGGAGTGTCAGAGCGTCTCGCGGATGGCCCGCATGGCCTTCTTGCGGACGGACCGGTCGAGCCGGTCGATGTAGAGGTGCCCGTCCAGGTGGTCGACCTCGTGCTGCAGGCAGCGGGCCATGAGCTCGACGCCCTCGACGACGACCTCCTTGCCGTCCAGGTCGGTGCCGACGACGCGGGCGTACCAGGCGCGGCGCGTCGGGAACCACAGGTCCGGCACGGACAGGCAGCCCTCGTCGCCGTCCTGGTAGTCCTCGGAGAGCTCGACGATCGTCGGGTTGAGCACGTAGCCGAGCTCGTCGTCGATGTTCCAGGAGAACGCGCGCAGGCCGACGCCGATCTGGTTGGCGGCGAGCCCGGCGCGGCCGTCGTGGTCGACGGTCTCGAGGAGGTCCTCGACCAGGCCCTTCACCCGGGCGTCGATCGTGGTCACCGGCTCGCACGGGGTGCGCAGCACCGGGTCGCCCACCACGCGGATCTCTCTCATCGCCATGCCGCGATTCTTCCATGCCCGCGCTGTGATCCGCGGAACAGGCGGCCGCCGTGACACGGGCCACCCTGTCGTCCTATCTTTGCACTGACCGGTCAGTGCAAACGACACCGACCGCGCGGCACGACCGACCGGAGGACCCGTGACCACCCCGCACGACCACCCGCAGCGCGCAGCCGGCGCACCGCGGCGCCACCGCACGACGCCGCCGTCGCCGACCACCGCGCCCACCCCGGCGCCCGGTCCGGCGCCCGCGCCCGCCGCGACGGCCACCGCCGTGGACGCGACCCCCGCCGGCGCCCCCGGCGCGGACCACGCGACCACCGTCCTGGCGGTGCACGCCGAGCAGCTGCGGCTGCACGGGCGGCGCGGCGTCGTCTACGGGCCGGTCGACCTCGAGGTGCCGACCGGCACGCTCGCGGTCGTGCAGGGCCCGCAGGGCGGCGGCCGCTCCAGCCTGCTGCTCACGCTGGCCGGCCGGATGGTGCCCGACGAGGGCTCCCGCCTGACCGTGCTCGGCGAGCCGCTCCCCCGCCGCCGGACGGCCGTGCAGCGGCGCGCCGCGCTGGCCGGGTTCGCGGGCATCGACGACCTCGACGAGTCCGTCACCGTCGGCGACGTCGTGCGCGAGCGCCTCGCGTGGCTGAGCCCGTGGTACCGCCGGACGCCGCGCGTCGACCAGCGGACGTTCGCGCGCCTCGCCGGCCCGGTGTTCGGCGAGCGGCCGCTGCCGCGCACCGGCACGCTCGTCTGGGACCTCGACGAGGTCGACGCGATGCTGCTGCGGGTCACCCTCGCGACCGCCCAGCACCCGGACCTGCTCGTCGTGGACGACGTGGACCAGGTGCACGACTCCCGGCGCCGGCAGACCGTGTGGACCCGGCTCGAGGCGCTCGCCGCCGCCGGCACCACCGTCGTGGCCTCGGTCGCCTCCCTCGACGAGGTCGCCCGCATGCAGTGGGCCACCCTCCCCCAGCAGATCACCCTCGCCACCGGGCCCCACGCGGTGCCCGCCGCCTGAAGCAGGACGTCACCCCATGCTCTCGTTCACCTCCACCGGCACCGAGCTGCGCCGGTTCCGCCGCGGGCTGCTGCCCCGCCTCGCCGTCGGCGCGATGGTCCTCGTGCCGCTGCTCTACGGCGCCCTCTACCTCTGGGCGTTCTGGGACCCGACCGGCAACCTCGACCGCCTGCCGGTCGCGCTGGTCGACGCCGACGAGGGGTCGACCCTCGGGGACGAGCCGCTGCACGCCGGTGCGCAGGTCACCGACGAGCTGCTCGACTCGGACGACCTGGACTGGCGGGTCACCGACGCCGACGCGGCCGCCGCCGGGGTCGCCGACGGCACCTACTACTTCGCCGTGACGATCCCGTCGGACTTCTCCGCGGACATCGCGTCCGCCGGGGGCGACGACCCGACCGACGCGCGCATCGAGGTCACCTACAACGACGCGAACTCGTTCCTCGCCTCGACGCTCGGCCGCACCGCCATGGCGCAGGTGCAGTCCGCGGTGTCGACCTCCATCGGGGAGCAGGCCGTCGACCGGGTGCTCGTCGGGCTGGGGTCCGCCCGCGACGGGTTCGCCACCGCCGCGGACGGCGCCCTGACGCTGCGCGCGGCCAGCGGCGACCTGTCCAGCGGCGCCCACCAGGTGGCCGACGGCGCGGTCTCCGCCGCCGACGGCGCCTCCCGCCTCGCGGACGGCTCGCAGACCCTCGCCGCCGGGACGGACTCGCTGGCCGGCGGCGCCACGCAGCTCGCCTCCGGGGCGGCCACGCTGTCGGACGGCGCGGGTCAGGCCGCCACCGGGGCGGCCTCGCTCGCGGACGGCGCCGGGCGGCTCGCGCAGGGCGCGCAGGACGCGGTCACCTCGACCGTCCCGCTCGTGGACGGGGCGAAGGCCGTCAGCGACGGCGTCGACGAGCTCGCCGCGTCGACCCGGACGAGCGCCGCCGCGTCGCAGACGCTGACGGCCGCGATCAAGACCCTCCAGGAGTCACTCACCGCCGTCGCCCAGCAGAACGTGGCTGACGGCGACATGGCCACCGCCGGAGGGATCCAGCAGGCACTGACCGCGCTGGGCACCACCGCGGAGGGGCTCGACCTCCCCACGGCCGCGGAGCAGCAGGCCGCCCTCGCCCGCCTCGCGCCGCTCGAGCAGGGCGCGCACGACCTCAGCGCCGGCGCCTCCGACCTGCACGCGGGCCTCGGCACGCTCGCCGGCAAGGCGGGCGAGCTCGCGTCGGGCGCCTCCCAGGTGGCCGACGGCACGCAGCAGGTCTCCGCCGGGGCGTCCCAGCTCGCGGCCGGCGCGGGCACGCTGGCCGGGGGCGCCACGCAGCTGCAGAGCGGGTCGCACGACCTCGCGGACGGCGCCGCGGAGCTCGCCGGCGGGACCAGCACGCTCGCCCAGGGCGCCGGGCAGGTCGCCGACGGCACCGACCAGGTCGGCGACGGCGCGCAGCAGCTCGCCGACGGACTGGAGGACGGGGCCTCGCAGATCCCCGACGACTCCGACGCCACCCGCACCGACCGGGCCGAGGTGCTGGCCGCCCCGGTCGCGCTGGACTCCTCGGACGTGGCCCGCGCGGAGGGCTTCGGCGAGGGCTTCGCGCCGTTCTTCATCCCGCTCGCCCTGTTCGTCGGCGCGCTCATCACGTGGCTGCTGCTGCGGCCCGTGCCCACGCGCGCCCTCGGGACGCCCGTCGCCGGGTGGCGCACCGCGGCCGCCGGGTTCCTGCCGGCGCTCGCCATCGGCGTCGCCCAGGTCGCCGTCATGCTCGGCGTCATCCACTGGGGCGTCGGCCTCCAGCTCGACACCGCGGTCGGCACGATCGGGTTCACCGTGCTCGTCGCCGCGACGTTCCTCGCCCTGCAGCAGATGCTCATGGCGGTGCTCGGCCCGGCCGCCGGCAAGGTCGCGGTGCTGGCCCTGCTCATGCTGCAGCTCGCGTCGTCCGGCGGCACGTACCCGGTGGAGACCACGCCGGCGTTCTTCCGGGCCATCCACCCGCTGCTGCCCATGAGCTACGCGGTGACCGGCCTGCGCCAGACGATCACCGGCGGCGCCGACGGGCGGCTGTGGCTGTCCGTCGCGGTGCTGGGGGCCGTGCTCGTCGGGTCGCTCGCGATCACCTCGTGGCGCGCCGGGCGGCTGCGGACGTGGACGCTCTCCCGCCTGCACCCCGCACTGTCGATCTGACAGGCTGGGCACCATGAGCACCACGCCCGGCCCGGCCGACCCGCGAGCGTCGGCCGGGCCGCGGCGCGTCGACGACCCGCGCCGCGGCACCCGCGACGCCATCATCGACTCGACGGTCGCCCTCATCGCCGACCGCGGGTTCTCCGCCACGTCGGTCGACGACATCGCGGCTCACGCCGGCGTCGCCAAGGGCAGCGTGTACTACAACTTCGGGTCCAAGGCCGCGCTGTTCGAGGCGGTCATCGTCGAGGGCGTCGAGCGCCTGACCGCCGACCTGCGCGGCGCCGCGGATGGCCGCACCGGCCGGGACGCCGTCGGCGCGCTCGTGCACGAGCTGCTCGCGCAGATCCAGGCCCACCCCGACTTCGCGAAGCTGCTGGTGGCCGAGGTGTTCCGCACCGGCCGCGACTGGCAGGACGCCGTCCGGCAGGTGCGTGACCAGTCGTTCGCGGTGTTCGCGGAGGTCGTGGCCGCGTCCTGGCCGCACCGTGACCCCTCGATGACCGCGGCGGCCATGTTCGGCGCGACGCTCGTCGCGGGGCTGGAGTGGCTGGCGTTCCAGCCCGAGCGCACCGTCGCGGACGTCCGGCGGGCCGTGCTGGCCACGCTGCTCGACCCGCTGTAGCCGCGGCCGCCCGGCTCGCCTGGCGTGCGGGCCACGAACGGCGACGGGCCCCCGAGCTGCTGCTCGGGGGCCCGTCGGTGTCAGGGGTGGCGGCTCAGAAGCGGCCGGCCTGCTGCGGGACCGCGCCCAGCAGCTCCATCACCTCGGACTCGAGGAACCGGCGGTGGCCGCCGAGGGTGCGGACGGCGGACAGCTTGCCCGCCTGCGCCCAGCGCGTGACCGTCTTCGGGTCCACGCGGAACATCACCGCGACCTCGCCCGGCGTGAGCAGGGAGGACGTCGCCTGCGTGGGGAGCTGGGCCTCGAGGGGGTACGTCATGATGACTCCTTGTCGGTTCGGTAGCCCGGCTGACCCCAGGGGTCCCGTGGCTTTGCGTCCCTGCCTCGCAGCAGGTTTGCCGTTGTCGCTCAACGGGGAGAACTATACAGAAACCGGACAGAACGGCAAGTACCGCCCGAGTTCGGACAGTCGCAGCAGGTCACGCGTGTGCACGCTCACATGCTGGACACCTCACCGGTCAGGCGGCCCCGCCGGATGGGTCGAACCGGTAGCCCATCCCCGGCTCCGTGAGCAGGTACCGCGGCGCCGAGGGGTCCGGCTCCAGCTTCTTGCGCAGCTGCGACAGGTACAGGCGCAGGTACCCGGTGTCCGTGACGTGCTCCGAGCCCCAGATCTCCCGCAGCAGGGTCTGCCGCGTCACCAGGCGACCCGCGTGGCGCACGAGGATCTCCAGGATCCGCCACTCCGTCGGCGTCAGCCGCACCGGCTCCGGCGGGCTGCCGTCCCGGGTGGCCGTCGTGGCCGTCAGGTCGATCGTCACCGCACCGAGGCGCACGAGCGGCTCCGCGTCGCCTCCCGCCGGGGCCGTGGCGCGCCGCGTCAGGGCGCGGATGCGCGCCAGCAGCTCGTCGACGCCGAAGGGCTTGGTCACGTAGTCGTCGGCGCCCGCGTCCAGCGCCTCGACCTTGTCGGCCGACCCGGTGCGCCCGGAGAGCACCAGGATCGGCGCGCTCGTCCAGCCCCGCAGCCCCGCGATCACCTCCACGCCGTCCAGGCGCGGCATGCCCAGGTCCAGCAGGTACAGGTCCGGCTTGTGCTCGATCGCCTGGTTCAGGGCGCTCGTGCCGTCCGTGGCCGTGAGGATCTCGTAGCCCCGGGCGCGCAACGTGATGCGCAGTGCGCGCAGGATCTGCGGGTCGTCGTCGGCGATGAGGATCTTCACGCGGTGCCCTCCTGCGCGGTGCGGGCGTCGGACGCGGCGACCTGCCGCAGCGCGACCACCATGGTGAGACCGCCGCCCGGTGTGTCCTCCGGGACGAGCGTGCCGCCCATCCCCTCGGCGAAGCCCCGCGACAGCGCGAGGCCCAGGCCCAGGCCGGTCGTGTTGTCGGTGTCCCCCAGGCGCTGGAAGGGCACGAACAGGTCGGCCCGCCGGTCGGGCGGCACACCCGGGCCGTGGTCGACGACCCGGACCTCGACCCGGTCGGCGAACGCGCTCGTCTGCACGCGGACCGGCGTGCGCGGCGGGCTGGCGTGCACCGCGTTCGCCAGCACGTTCACCAGCACCCGCCGCAGCAGCGCCGGGTCCGCCGACACGGCGGGCAGCGCGGGGTCGAGCTCGAGGTGCACGACGTCCGGGCCCAGCGCGAGCTCGTCCAGGGCGGCCAGCACCACGTCGTCCACGTCAGTCGGCCGGCACTCGACGCCCAGCGCGCCCGCCTGCAGCCGGCTCGCGTCCAGCAGGTCGGTCACCAGCCCGGTCAGCGTCGCCAGGCTCTCCTCCGCGGTCGCGAGCAGCTCCTCCCGGTCGGCCGGCGACCAGTCGACGTCCCGCGCGCGCAGGCTGCTCACGGCGGTCGTGGCGGCCGTGAGGGGGCGGCGCAGGTCGTGGCTCACGGCCGAGAGCAGGGCGCTGCGCACCTGGTCCGTCTCGCGCAGCGGGCCGATCGCGTCGGCCGTGCGGCTGAGCCGCTGGTGCTCGAGGGCCGCCGCGATCTGCGTGACGACGACGCCCAGCAGGCGGTTGCCGGAGCCGTCGACGTCGGGGACGGCTGCTGGGGTCCGGGCCGGGGCCGCGGAGCCGCCCGCGGCGGGGGCGGGCGCGGACGGGACCTCGCCGGGGGTGGACCCTCCGCGCGGGTCGCGCGGCTCGCCGGGGTCGAGGTCCAGGACGGTGTGCTCGTCCACGGGGAGGTGCGGCGACCCGGGACGCACCGTGCCGGACTGCGCGAGCACGTCGTCCCCGGACCGGAGGCGCACCCCGGCCAGCCCGAAAGCCTCCTGCGCGCGCTCGACCAGGGCCCGCAGGGTGTCCTGCCCGCGCAGCACGCCCCCGGCGACCGTCGCGATGAGCTCGGACTCCGCGCGGGCGCGCTGCGCGGCACGGGTGCGGCGCGCGGCGAGGTCCACGACCGAGCTGACCAGGAGGCCGTTCGCGACGTAGAGCGCCAGCGCGAGCGCGTGCACCGGCTCGCTGACCGTCACCGTGTGCGTCGGCTCGACGAACAGGTAGTTCAGCGTCAGCCCGGACAGCAGCGCGGTCAGCAGGGCGGGCCACAGCCCACCGACCAGTGCCGTCACCACGACGAGCAGCTGGTAGGCCAGGACGTCGCTCGCCAGCGACGCGTCGCTGCGGCCCGCCACCAGGACGGCCGTGAGCAGCGGCCCGAGCACCACCGAGAGCGCGAAGCCGAGCACCCGGCGTCGCGCGGTCAGCGCCCCCGAGAACGCCCCCGCGACGCGCGGCAGCGGCAGCCGGCGCCCGGCGGCGGCGTGGTTGACCAGGTGCACGTCGATCGCACCGGCTCTCCGGATGACCGTCGACCCGGTGCCGGGTCCGGTGAGCGCCGCCTTGAGCCAGCTGCGGCGGCTGAGACCGATGACGAGCTGGGTGGCGTCGTGGTCCCGCGCGAACTGGACCAGCGCGGTCGCGACGTCCTCCCCCACCACCTGGTGGAACGTGCCGCCGAGCTGCTCGGTGAGCGCCGCCTGCTCCGTGAGCGCGCCCGGGTCGCCGTCCCGCAGACCGGTCTGCGCGCTGACGTGCACCGCCAGCAGCTCACCACCCGCGGACCTCGCCGCGATGCGCGCGCCGCGCCGCAGGAGCGTCTCGCCCTCGGCACCGCCCGTCAGCGCGACGACGACCCGCTCGCGTGCCTCCCACGGCGCGTCGATGGCGTGCTCGGCGCGGTACGTGCGCAGGGCCGAGTCGACCTCGTCGGCCAGCCACAGCAGGGCGAGCTCCCGCAGGGCCGTGAGGTTCCCGAGCCGGAAGTAGTTCGACAGCGCCGCGTCCACGCGCTCGGCGGGGTAGACGTTGCCCTCGGCCAGGCGGTCGCGCAGGGACTGCGGGGCGAGGTCGACGAGCTCCACGTCGTCAGCGGCCCGCAGCACCGCGTCGGGCACGGTCTCCCGCTGCGGGACGCCCGTGATGGTGCGCACCACGTCGTTGAGCGACTCGATGTGCTGGATGTTGACGGTGGTCACGACGTGGATCCCGGCGGCCAGCAGCTCCGAGACGTCCTGCCAGCGCTTCGCGTGGCGCGACCCGGGTGCGTTGGTGTGCGCGAGCTCGTCGACCAGCGCGACCTGCGGGCGGCGTGCCAGCACGGCGTCCAGGTCCATCTCGGACAGCCGGACGCCGCGGTGCTCGACGACGGTCCGCGGCACGACCTCGAGCCCGCCCAGCAGGCCCGCCGTCGCGGCGCGGCCGTGGGTCTCGACGACCGCCACCACGACGTCCTTGCCGTCGGCGCGCATGTCGTGCCCCGCCTCGAGCATCGCGTACGTCTTGCCGACGCCCGGGGCAGCGCCCAGCAGGACCCGCAACCGACCCCGCGCCATCCGTCCGTCCTCCGGTCCTGCGCGCCGAGGGCGGGTGCCGGCCCTGCGGCCGCGCGGGGCGCCCAGGTCCCCGCGGGGATCGTAGTCGCGTGGGCCGGGAGGTGGCGCAGCCGGCGCGTCCGGGACGGCCGGGGCGCCCGGCACGCCCGGCGCACCCGGCACGCCCGGCACGCCCGGCACGGCCGGCACGGCCGGCACGCGACGCGATGCCGCCGGTCGGCCCGTCGCGGTGGTGCGACGGGCCGGCCGGTGCTGCCTCACGCCGCCGCGTCGAGGGCGCGCCGCACACGTGCCCGGTGCACCAGCGCCACCGCCCCGCCGGTCACGAGGAGCAGCGCCGCCGCTCCGGCGGTCACCGCGTCGGCCCCGGTCACGGCGAGCGGCGGTGCGTCCGCCACCGGCGTGCCCGGCGGGGGCGGCGCGGCGGGCGGGGACGTCGGCGTGGCCGGGGGCGGACCCACGGTCAGCGTCTCGGACTCCTCGCCGCAGCGCCCGGCGGACAGCTCGGTCCCGTCGGGCGCGGTGGTGCGCTCCACGAAGCCGTAGGTGCCCGGCTCGGTGGTGCGGTAGGCGTCCGTCCGGTACTCGCCGGCCCCGTCGGACAGCGGCACCGTGGCTGTCCACACCGGTTCCCGGCAGACGAGGTCCTCCCCCGGCGGCGCGTGGAAGAGGTCGACCGTCGCCAGCGTGCCGTCGGGCACGGTCCCGCGGACCGTGAGGACGTCCCACACCTCGGTGCCGGCGACGGGGTCCTCGGCCGCCGCCAGGGCGGTGGTGCGGACCGTCACGTCCTCGGTGACCGTCGTCGTCTCGGCCGGCGCCCCGCACTCGCCGCGGTCCAGCACGGTGCCGTCGGCGCGGGCCAGCGTCTCGACCCAGTACACGAGCCCGGCCCGGTCGGGCGCGGGCGCGTCGCCCGAGTCGTAGTACCCCGCGCCACGGACCTCGACCGGCTCGGAGGTCCACAGCAGCGTGCCGGCGTCGCAGACCGGGACCGCTCCCGGCTCCTGCGGACCGTACGCCTCGAACACGAGGTGGTCGCCGGGCTGGGTGGTGCCCGTGACCAGGGCGGTGTCCCGCATCGTCCCGCCGGCCGGCGCCGCGTCCTGGGCCTGCGTCACGGCCTGCGGCGGGACGACGACCTCCGGGGACCCGGGGACGTAGAAGACCTCGCGCAGGTCGTCGAACGGGCTGACGAACGGCGCCACGCGGGCGTCGCCGGCGAACGCGTACACGAACACGAAGTAGTCGCCGCCCGGGTGGGTCGCCGTGGCCGGGGCGACGATCGGCCGGGCCGGGTCGTAGCCCACGTCGTAGCGGCCGTCGACCGCCGCGACCGTTCCCTGCCAGTGCACGGGGGCGTCCTGCGGGACCACCGGTCCGTCGGGCAGCGCCGGCAGCGGTCCGTACACGGTGACCGTCGCCTCGCCCAGGTCGGGCTGCCACGGCCCGAGGCCGCCGAACCCGCCGTGGTCGTCCGGGTAGCCCGAGACGGTGATCCGGTCGAACGCCCGGCCTCCCGGCGCCACGTTGAACTCGCGCGTCTGCGACTCGTGGCGCAGCTCGAACGGGTTGACGGAGGTCTCGACCGCCTCGAAGAACGGCGCCCGGAAGTCCTCGCGCACGTGCTGCGCGAACCGGCCGGCGTCGGCCTTCCGGATGGTCACCACGGCCGTGTAGAAGCCGGCGCGGGTCGCCCTGACGGTGCCCGGGGTCGTCACCGTGCCCGGGCCGTCCGCCACGACCCGCACCGTCCCGGCCACGGGAGCACCCGCCGGGGGCGCGGCGGACTGCGGCAGCGGCGCGTCGAAGGGGCCGTACCAGGTCACCTCGGCGGGGACGTCCACGGGGTCGCCGTCGATCTCGACCCACCAGTCGCCCGGTGCCGCGCTGAACTCGACGCGGTCGACCAGTGGGTCCCCGTCCGCCACGCGGACCTCCTGGACCGTCGTGGTCGCGCGCGGCCGGAAGTCGTCGACGACGGGGAACGACGGCCCTGGCACGACCACCTCCCGGGGGTCGCTGCCGGGGCGGTTGCCGTAGGTGAGCTGGTCCTGCCGGTCGCCCGCCATGTCGAGGACCGTGATCGTCGTGCGCCACAGGTCTGCGAACTCGACGCGGTACCCGACGTCGCCGGTGCCGGTCGCCGTCCACGTGAGCGTGACCGGGTCGGCGGTCGTGGTGCCCTCGTACGTCCGCGTCCCGCTCGCGTCGAGCACCGCCGGGCCGGTCAGGGTCACCGTGAACCGCGCCCCGACGACCGGCTGCCCGGACGCCGACCGCAGCGCGATGCCGGTGATCGAGCCGGTGCGCCGGCCCTCACCGGTCACCGCGCCCGCCTGGCCCGCGAACGGCCCGGCGGACGCCGACGCCTCGGCCAGCAGGGCGTCCGCGCGGTCCTTCACCGCCTGCGGGGTCGCCGCCGCGATGAGCGCGCGGGCCGCGGTCGCGTCGCCGCCCGCGAGCACGCCGGGCCGCTCGTGGCGCTGGTGCGCGGCGTACCCGATCGCGGCCTGCGTCAGGTCGTCGGCGTCGAACCGGTGCCGGGCGAGGAGCGCGGCGAGCACCGGGTCGTGGACGTGGTCGGTGCCGACCGGCACGTCGGCCGGACCGGAGGCGAGGACGCGGCCCTGCAGGCAGTAGCCGTGCTCGTCCGAGACGGCCGTGCCCTCGAGCGGCCCGAGGCGGACGGGTCCGTGGCCGTCCGGGTGGATGACGACGCCGTGCGCCGGGACGGCGGCGGAGGCGGCGGGCGGGACCGCCACGGTGGCGGACGCGGCCAGCGCGGCGACGGCGAGGGCGGCGCCGAGCAGCGCGGCCGGCCGTCTCGGGGCGTGCCAGGATGGACGTGCTTGCATGTCAGGTCTCCAGAAGGGCTGTCGAGCGGGCAGAGGGGTCCGGTGTGCCAGCACCGGGCCCCTCACGGACGAGGGGGGAGGTCGGCGGTCAGGTCACGGCGCCTCCTCGTCCAGGGGCGGCGGCCGACGACGGCCCCGACCTCGCCCGGCCGGAGGCGTGGGCGCGACGTCGTCGCGGTGTCAGCACTCCCACGACGCACCGAACTCGTCGCCGCACCACGCACCGCCCTCGGTCTCCACGACCGTCGTCCAGCCCGGAGGCAGCGCCGGGGTGGTCGACGGCGTCCCGGACGCCGGGGCGCCGCCCGTGGCGTCCGCGACGCCGGCCGCCCCGCCCCCGCCGCCGCCACGCCCGGCCGCCGACCCGGATCCGCCCCCGGCCGGCCGGGCCGGGACCCGCGCCGCGCGCTCCGCCGCCTCGAGCTCCGCCGCACGACGGTCCTGCTCCACCTGCCAGGCGCTCTCGGACGCCGCGACTGCGGCGCGCGCCGTCGTGAGCCGCTCGACGTGCGAGCGCAGGGCGGCGGTCTCCTCCCGGAGCACCGTCGCGCGCGCCTCCGCCGCGGCGAGCACGGCCCGGGCACGGCCGCCGACGCGCGGTGCGGGACGAGCGGCAGCCGGCCGCCCCGCGGACGCTGCGACGACGCGGGCGCCCCCGGAGCTCTGCTGCCGGGCGGCGCCGGCCTCGTCGACCGCCGCCCGCAGGGCCGCTCGTGGCGTGTCGTCCAGCACCCTGCCCTCGGAGGCGGTGAGTGCCGTCCCCGCCTCCGCGACGGCGGCACCGAGGCTCGCGTGGGCCGCCATGCGCTCGGCGGTCGCGGTGGCGAGGAGCCAGCGCGCGTGCCCCGCCCGCACCGCCGCCGTCGCCTCCGTGAGCGCCGCGCCGCGCGCGCGGACGGCACCTGCACGCATCGCGGCCTGCTCCGCCCGCGCCTGCCGCGACCCGTCCTCCGGGGGGTCCGACGGCGGCAGCCCGACCAGGAGCGCGGCCAGGTCGCGCCGCAGTCGCCCGTCGTCCACCCGCCCGGCCGAGGCCGCGAGCGCCCCGCTGCCGTCCCGCCGGGCGACGGCGAGCGAGGCCGCCGCGCGGTCGAGCTCGGTGAGCGCGGTCTCGAGCCCGCGTGTCCGGCCGGCGTCCCAGCGGACCAGCGCGACCGTCGCGACGAGGACCGCCGCGAGGAGGACCGCCAGGGCCACGGCGGCGCGGCGGCGCCCCGGCGGTGGTGACGACGCGCCGCGCTGCGGCAGGGCCCGACCGGGGCGGTCGGCACCGTCCGCCCGGTCGGGGACGGCACGGGGGTCGGGTGCGTCCACGTGCCCGGACGGCACGGGGTGGGGTGCGCTCAAGGATCGCTCCGAGGTCGAGGTCGGGTGAGCGCGGCTGAGGTCCCGACAGTACCCACCGCCCCCCGAACCACCCCAGCGGGGGCCTCGCGCCTGTGGACCACGGCCACCCGCGCGGTCCGCAGCCGGACCGCGCGGCACCACGGAGACCGGCCCGGCACCACTGAGCAGGAGCCCCTGCCCCGCGCGGCCGACCCGCCGGCCGGGCGCCGCCCGGCGCTCCGACCTGCGGGGACGCCACCCGCCGCTCGTCGCGATGGCCCGTCTACCTACGCATGACGCGGGTCACACGGGGCAGCACCGCCCCCGACGGGCCTACTGGAGTCGACCCCGGAACGACCGGGACGGATCCCCCAGGAGGACCCCATGACCGCACAGAGCACCGACGACCGCTCGCGCCGCCGCAAGGCCCTCGTGGCCTGGGGCGCCCTCGCCGGCGTCGCCGCCCTCGCCACCACCGCCGCGTTCACCGACGTGGCCCGCCTGCAGATCGGCAGCAACGGCCTCGGCGGCGCGGACAGCAGCTACAACATCCAGGTCGGTGCCACCGACGCCCAGGGGCAGTTCGTCCCGGGCTGGCAGGAGGCGTCCGGCACGGCCGTGCCGATCGCGCTCGACGGTGCCGAGTCGCTGTTCCCGGGCTCCGGGCCGATCAGCGTCGACATCCCCGTCCGGAACGACTCCCCGACGTACCCGTCGACGCTCGCTCTCGAGCTGGCGGACCTGCCCGGCGGCGGCGCGACCGACGCCGACTACCTGTCGAGCCTGCGGTTCGACGTGCACATGCCGGCCACCTCGCGCGAGGCGGCGCAGGTCAGCGCGACCAGCATGACGTTCGGCGAGCTCTCCCACCTCGTCCTGAACCAGCTGGCGCCGGGCGAGGAGAGCACCGTGAAGCTCAGCGTCAGCCTGCTGACGCAGGCCGAGTCGGGTGCCTCGTTCGACGACAACTCCCTGTCCGGGAAGGGCGCCTACCTGCAGGCGTCGCTGAACGGCTCGTCCATCTGACGCCCGCCCCGCCGGCGGCCCGGGCACCCGACCCGGCCGCCGGCGCGGCCCGCACCCCGACCCGACGCCCCAGGAGGAGGACAGATGCGCACCACGGCCCCTCGCCGCACCGCGGCCCCGGCGCGTTCCGGCCCCTCCCGCCCGGCGCCCGCCACCGCACGTCCCGCCGGCGGGGCCCGGCACCGTGCACCCGGCCCCGCGCGACGTCCCCGCCGCGCGCTGCTCGCCCTCGGCGGCCTCGCCGGCGCCGTCGCGCTCGCCGCCGGGACGTCGATCACGCACGCCGCGTTCACCGACGCCGCGGAGGCCGACCTGGGCACCGTGGGCGGCGCGTACGACATCGCGCTCGTCGACGGCACCGGGGCGACCGTCCAGGGCGACGACCACCCGCTCGTGGTGGACACCGTCGTGCCGGGGCCCGACGGGGCGACGGCGATCGAGGTGGACGTGGTGACCACCACCGCCGCGACCGGCACCGTGACGCTGACCGTCGAGAACGCCCGCCCGGCACCCCTGCCGGCCGACCCGGGCGTCCCCGGCCCGGGCGCCGACCCGTACGACGTCGCCCGGTTCACCGTGTCGGTGGACGGCCGGGTCGTCGCGTCGGAGCCCGCCGCAGGCCTCGGCGCCCTCACGATCACCGGCTTCGAGACCGGTGTCCCCCGCCGCGTCCAGGTGGCCGCGACGCTCGAGCCCGCGCTCGGCAACCCCTACTACTCCGGCCGGGCGATGGTGCTCGGCCTCCGGTTCGACGGGACGACCGGCTGACGGGCGTCTCCGCGGCCGCCGGCCGCCCGCACCGCCCCGCACGCCGCCACGCCACGCCCGACCACCCCGCCCGCACGCCCGAAGGAGGAACCGTGACCCACCGCCGCATCCGCCGCGCCCTGGCCGCCGTCGCCGGTCTCGCCGTCGTCGTGCCCGCCGTCGCCGTCGGCACCACCACCGCCGCCTACGTCGACCGCGCCGAGGCGGTCACCGAGGTGTTCCGCTCCCCCACCACCCGCTTCGTCCCGCAGCAGACGTTCCTCGCCGGCACCGCGACCGCGCTCCAGGACGACGGCACCGTCGCCGTCTGGGGCTACCGCGGCGGCGGCCTGGCCGGCACCGGCGTCGCGACCGTCGACTCCGCGGCGCCCGTGAGCCTCGTGACGCTGCCCTCCGACGGGCACCCCGACGGCGCGCGCCGCGCGGTGAAGCTCGCCGGCGTGAGCCTCGACAACTACTTCGCCGCGGACGCCGCCTACACCGGCCTGGCCGCGCTCTCCGACGACGGCCGCGTCTACACGTGGGGCGGGAACCAGACGGTGCACGTCATGGGCCGCACCGGCGGCGCCGTGCCGTTCACGAAGCCGGGGCAGGTCGCGATCCCGGGCACCGTGGTGGACCTGGTGTCCTCCGCGTCCGTGTTCATGGCCCTGACCTCGACGGGCGACCTGTACACCTGGGGCTACCCGCAGGCGCGCGGCGTCACCGGTCAGGGCTCGCTGACGGCGTCGTCGGCCACGCCCGCCCGCATCCTGACGGGCGTGCACTCGATCGGCGCCGGCGTCTGGAACGGCTGGGCCGTGCGCGGCAACACCGTCGCGGGCGACCCGTCGACGGGCGTGCTGTGGTGGGGCTGGGCCAACAGCGCCGCGTCCTACGCCGGTTCGCCGTCGGGCGACGACGTCCAGGTGAGCCACGGGACCCCGACGCAGTCGGTCGCCCTGTCGCAGCACACCACCAGCGGCTGCGAGGCCGTGGGCGTGGTCGCCGGCTCGCCGCAGGACACGTGCGGCATCCGGTCGCTGACGGGGCACTACTACGGCAGCCAGGCCGTGCTGGCCGACGGCACCCTGCTGACGTGGGGCAACCACGTCGAGTGGGGCACCGCCCGCGCGGACGGCGGCCTCGTCGCCAACAACCGCCCCACCGCCGTGACGCTGGCCCCGGGCGTCACCGCCGTGCAGGTCGCGGCGACCGAGGACTACGTGCTCGTCCGCGGCAGCGACAGCCTCGTGTACGTCTGGGGCCGGTACTCCTACGCCTGGGGCCCGCACCCCACGACCGGCGCGACCTCCGCGGCGAACATCCGCGTCCCCACCCGCATCGCCGCGCTCGGCCCCGTCGAGCACGTCGTGGGCTTCGGGTACTCCGGTGCGGCGCTGCGCGGCGACGGGACGATCGTGCTGTGGGGCGGCACCACCCAGGGCGGCAGCCACAACACCTACCACCTGGTGCGCGACGGCTTCGCGTCCCCCCGGCCGTCCGCGGCCACGTCGCACGGCCTGACCGAGCTGGTCATGCCGGGCACCGAGCGGGCCGCCGCATGAGCCGCCACGTCGCACCCCGCCGCCGCGACCGTCGGGCCGCCCGCCGCACCGGCCTGATCGCGCTCGTCGCCACGACGGTCGTCACGGCGGCCGTGCTCGGCACCACCGCGCTCACGGCCGCGTCGTACACCGACGAGGCGCACCTGGGCCTCGGGACGGCGGGCGTCGGCTCGGCCGAGCCGTTCGACGTCGTGCTGCTCGCGGCCGACGGGACGGTCCACCAGGCCGCCCCGGGGACGCCGCTGCCGCTGGATCTGCCGGATCACGACCAGCTCGTGCCCGGGCGCACCGTCGGTGCGACGCTCCGGGTCGCGAACAACCACCCCGACATCGCCGCCGCGGTCTCCGCGACGCTCGCCGCGGAGCCCGTGCCGGGCACCCCGGACATCACCCCGTTCCTGCGGGTGACGGTGCTGGCCGAGGACGGGACCGTGCTGCTCGGCTCCGGCGCCGACCGGCCCCAGGACGGCGCCCGGCCGGGTGCCGCCGCCGACCTGGGCACGCTCGCCCCGCGCGGCGCCGAGCCGCTGCCGGACGCCGGCGCGTGGCTCGACGCGGAGCCCCGCTCCGTCACCAGCCTGACCGTCCACGTGCACCTGCTGGACGACCCCGCCACCGAGGCCCTCAACGGGGGCCAGGCGCACCTGACCGCCCGTCTCGACGCCACGTCCACCGAGGAGGACGCGTGACCACCGCCGCCATCACCCCCGCCCCCCTGCCGACGACCCGCCGCGCGCGGCGCGCGACCGCCGCGACCCGCCGCCCGGGCCTCGCCACCCGCCTGGCGGTGCGGGCCCAGCGCCTGCTGCTGAACCTCGCCGCCGCCGTCGGCGTGCTGAGCCTGCTCGCCGTCGCCGCCTGCCTGGCCCTGGGCGTGCGGCCCGCGGTCGTCGTCTCCGGCTCGATGGCCCCCGGCATCCCCGTCGGTGCCGTCACCCTCGCGCGCTCCGTCCCCGCGGACTCGGTGGCCGTCGGCGACGTCGTCACCGTGCCCCGCACCGACGGCCGCGGGCTCGTCACCCACCGCGTCATCGAGACGACTCCCCTGCCCGGCGGCGTCGCGGGCGCCACCGAGCTGCGGCTGCAGGGCGACGCGAACACCGAGCCCGACGCCCAGCCGTACGCGGTCGTGGAGGTCGGGCAGGTGCTCGGCTCTGTGCCGCACGTCGGGTACGCGGTCGTCGCCCTGCAGGAGAACCTGGTGGCCGTCGTGGCCGGGCTGCTCGCGCTGACCGCGCTCGTGACGTTCCCGGCACGGGCGGCGGCGCGGCGCTGACGTGCACGGTCGTCGCCCGGGACGACGGCCCGGAGACGCAGGAGACCCCCGCCAGCGGCTCGCTGACGGGGGTCGGGTGCTCCCTCGACTGGACTCGAACCAGTAACCGTCCGATTAACAGTCGGATGCTCTGCCAATTGAGCTACGAGGGATCGCGCGGGAAGAACTCTAGCAGCCCGCCGGGGGTGCTCCGGACACCGGCGACGGCGTCCCGCGGGCACCCGCGCGGAGGTCCGGGGTCAGCCCCGCAGGCCCGCCTCCGCCCGGACGCGGGCCTCCGCGGCCTCGAGGAGGTCGGCCACCGCCGGGTCGTGCAGGTCCACGCGCCCCGTGCCGATGACCTGCGTGAACAGCTCGTCGCCGTCACCACGCCGCAGCGCGACCCGCACCGGCCCCGCGCCCGGGACGGTCACCGTCTCCACGTGCACCACCGAGGACTGCACGCGCTCCCGGAACGTCTGCGCGAACGCCACCGGCAGCGGCGGCGTCAGGGCCAGCTCCTCGACCGACCCCGTCACCCAGTGCACGGTGATCGCGGCGGGCTCCGGCGCGAACGACGCGCGGTCGACGTCCGACCACGGGTGCCGCTCGACGTCCTGCGCGCCGACGACGTGCAGCGCCCGCCGGGTGGCGACCAGCCAGCGACCGCCGGACGCCTCCGCCCACGCCAGGACCTTGTCGCCGGACGGCAGGTCGAGGGACCGGCGGACGTCGTCGGGGAGCGCGCGGCGGCGCGAGAACATCGGCACGGGCACACACCGTAGTCCGCGCCGCTGGGAGCGGCCGGTACCCTGGCCGCCAACCGGGGCCAGTAGCTCAGCCGGTCAGAGCAGCGGACTCATAATCCGTCGGTCGTGGGTTCAAGCCCCACCTGGCCCACGCCCGGCCGTGTCCTGCCCGCGTGCGGCCGCCTGCGCCCGCCTCGGCGCGGCCCCGCCCGCACGCCCGTGACCTGCGTCACCGCCGGCGCGGTCGATCACCGCAGATGCCACGGACGACTCCGCTCCGGGGACCTTCGTCTTGCCGCCCCTCACGTCGTGGCCACATGCTGGACGGCGGGTCCCGCCGGAACGGCGCGAGCCCCGGGGCCCAGGGGTCGCGGGACCTGCGCACGTCCGGCACGACGAGTGCAGGAGACGACACGATGACCACCCCCTCGACCCCGCAGGGGCGCGCGGCCGGCGAGCTGGCGGGCGACCGCGCGTTCTTCGGCCACCCGCGCGGGCTCATGACGCTGTTCACCACGGAGCTGTGGGAACGGTTCAGCTACTACGGGATGCGCGCCATCCTGCTGTACTACCTGACGGACGCCGTCGCGGACGGCGGCCTCGGCATCGGGGAGCGCACCGGCCTCGCGCTGGTCTCGATCTACGGCACGAGCGTCTACCTGCTGTCCGTGATCGGTGGCTGGCTGGCCGACCGCCTGATCGGGTCGCGCCGCGCGACGCTCATCGGCGGTGTCGTCATCGCGGCGGGACACGTCTCGCTGGCGCTGCCCGCGGCGACGATGTCGTACCTCGGCATCGCGCTGGTCGCACTGGGCACCGGCCTGCTGAAGCCGAACGTGTCGAGCATGGTCGGCGACCTGTACGCCCGCGACGACGAGCGGCGCGACTCCGCGTTCTCGATCTTCTACATGGGCATCAACATCGGCTCGTTCAGCGCGCCGTTCCTGGTCGGGGCGGCGCGGTCGTGGGGCGGCTACCACGCCGGGTTCCTCGTCGCCGCGGTCGGCATGGCGATCGCGCTGGTGTTCTTCGTCGCCGGCGGCCGGTACCTCGGCCGGGCGGGCGGCACGGCGCCGAACCCGGTCCGCCCCGAGGAGCACGCGGCGCTGCTGCGGGGGCTGCTCGTCATCGTGCTGGCGGTCGTCGCCGTGGCCGCGGTCGCCGCGCTGGTGTCCGGCGGGTTCAACCTGGACACGTTCATCGACACGATGTCGTACCTGGCGTTCCTCGCCCCGGTGGCGTACTTCGTGGCGATGTACCGCTCCCCGAAGGTCACCGACGCCGAGCGCCCGCGCGTGGTCGCGTACATCCCGCTGTTCGTCGCGGCGATGCTGTTCTGGATGATCTTCGAGCAGGCGGCCACCACGCTCGCGGCGTTCGCGCAGAACCGCACCGAGCTGTCGTTCTTCGGGATCACGATCAGCCCGGAGTTCTTCCAGTCCGTCAACCCGCTGTCGATCATCCTGCTCGCGCCGGTGTTCGCGTGGATCTGGACGAAGACGCACGACCGGCCCCCCACCGCCACGAAGTTCGCGATGGGCCTGGGCCTGGCGGCGGTGTCGTTCCTCGTCATGTCCGCGGCGTCGGCGATGATCGGCGACGGCAAGGCGCCCGCGTGGGTGCTGGTGGTCGTCTACGTCGTGCAGACGCTGGGCGAGCTGTGCCTGTCCCCCGTCGGCCTGGCCGCGACGACGCTGCTCGCCCCGCGCGCGTTCCGCACGCAGGCGATGGCGGTGTGGTTCCTCGCACCCGCCGCGGGGCAGGCGATCACCGCCCAGCTCATCACGGCCACGGAGGGTGCGTCCGACACGGCCTACTTCGGCGGGATCGGCGGCGTCGCCCTGGTGTTCGCGCTGCTGCTGCTCGCGCTCTCGCCGTGGGTGACGCGGCACATCCGGCACGCGGACGAGCTCGAGCGCGCCGGGGCCGCGGGGGCGTGACCCGGACGGGCGCTCCGGCGGGCGGCTGACTCCCGCCGGGCCGTCCGGTCGGCGCCCGGGCCTCGGGCGCCGACCGGACGTGACGCCCTCAGGCGTCGCGGGCGATCTGGGTGTTGCTGACCTGGGCGCGCGGCCGGACCACGAGCGTGTCGATGTTGACGTGGTGCGGCCGCGTGAGGGCGAACGCGATCACGTCGGCGACGTCCTCGGCGAGCAGCGGCTGGTAGCCCTCGTACACCTTCGCGGCGCGCGCGGCGTCGCCGGCGAACCGCACGAGCGAGAACTCCTCGGTCGCGACGTTGCCGGGGGCGATGTCGATGACCCGCACCGGCTCGCCGATGAGCTCCAGGCGCAGCGTCGTCGTGAGCATCCGCTCCGCGTGCTTGACGCCGGTGTAGCCCGCACCGCCCTCGTACGGGGCGATCGCGGCGGTCGACGTCACGACGAGCACGTCGCCGCGGCCGCTGGCCTTCAGCGCCGGGAGCAGCGCCTTCGTCACCCGCAGCGTGCCGAGCACGTTCAGGTCGTACATCCGGCGCCAGCCCTCGACGTCGGCGTCCGCCACCCGGTCCAGGCCCAGCGCGCCGCCGGCGTTGTTCACGAGCGACGTGAGGCCGCCCGTGGCCTCGACGTGCGCGACGAGCCGGGCGACGTCCTCGTCGGACGTGAGGTCGGCGGGGAACGCCTCCGCGCCCGTCTCCTCCGCGAGCGCGGCGAGCCGGTCGGCGCGGCGCGCCACGGCGACGACCTCCCAGCCCTCGGCGCGCAGCCGGCGGACGGTGGCGGCACCGATCCCGCTGGACGCGCCGGTGACGACGGCGCGGAGGGTGGTGCCGGGGGTGGTGCTGGACATGCGGAGGTCCTTCCGTGGTGGTGGCGACGACTGTACCGACCCCCCGTCGCCGGCCCCCCGGAGCCGCCGAGGTCGTCAGCTCCGGCCGAGGTCGTCATCCCCACCTGACGACCTCGGCCCGACCTGACGACCTCGCGCAGGGGGCGGTCCGCGGCGAGGTCGGCAGCTGCAGGTGCCGAACTCGCACCGGAGGTGCCGAGCTCGCGGGCTGGGTGGACGGGGACGGTACGGGGCGGGGCGGGTGGGGTGGGTGGGGGCTAGAGGGTGGCGTCCAGGGCGGTGAGGGCGGCGTCGTAGATCGCGAGGGCGCGGGCGACCTCGGTGTCCGTGACGACGCACGGCGGGACGACGTGGATGCGGTTGTCCTGGACGAACGGGAGCATGCCGCCGGCGAGCAGCGCGGACTTCACGGCGCCCATCGCCGCCGCGGGCACGGGCTCGCGGGTGGCGGGGTCGGTGACGAGCTCCAGGGCCCAGAACACGCCGGTCCCGCGCACCTCGCCGACGCTGGGGTGCGCGTCCGCGAGCGCCCGCAGGCCCGGGCCGAGCACGTCCGTGCCGATGCGCGCGGCGTTCTCGACGATCTTCTCGTCCTCCATCGCCTCGATCGTCGCGACGACGGCGGCCATCGCGAGCGGGTGCCCGGAGTAGGTGAGCCCGCCGGGGAAGACGCGCTCGTCGAACACGGCGGCCACGGCGTCGGAGATCACCACGCCGCCGGCCGGCACGTAGCCGGAGTTGACCCCCTTGGCGAACGTGATGAGGTCCGGGACGACATCGTGCTGCTCGAACGCGAACCACGAGCCGGTGCGTCCGAACCCCGCCATGACCTCGTCGAGGACCAGCAGGATGCCGTGCCGGTCCGCGATCTCCCGCACGCCCGCCAGGTAGCCGGGCGGCGGCACCAGGACGCCCCCGGTGCCGACGACCGTCTCGAGCAGGATCGCGGCGATCGACGCCGGACCCTCCGACGCGACCACCCGCTCGAGGTGGTGCAGCGCGCGCTCGCACTCCTGCTCCGGTGTGGTCGCCCAGAAGTCCGACCGGTACAGGTACGGCCCGAAGAAGTGGACGTGCCCGCGGGCGTACTCGTTGGGCACCCGCCGCCAGTCGCCGGTCGCGACGACGGCCGCGCCGGTGTTGCCGTGGTACGAGCGGTAGAACGACAGGATCTTGTCCCGGCCGGTCGCCTGGCGCGCCATCCGGATCGCGTTCTCGTTCGCGTCCGCGCCGGCGTTGGTGAAGAACACCTTGGAGAAGCCCTCGGGCGCGTGCCGCAGGATCGCCTCCGCCGCCCGGCCGCGCGGCAGCACGGCGTGCGCGGGCGCGACGGTCGCGAGCCGGCCCGCCTGCTCGGCGATCGCCGCGGTGACCCGGGGGTGCTGGTGGCCGATGTTGGTGTTGACGAGCTGGCTGCTGAAGTCGAGCATCGTGCGCCCGTCGGCCAGGTGCACCTCGCACCCGGACGCCCCGTCCACCACGAGCGGTGACAGCGAGCCCTGCGCGGACCAGGAGTGGAACACGTGCGCGCGGTCGAGCTCGAGCGCGAGCCGCCCGTCGGCGTCGAGAGTCATGGCTGCGGTGGCCTTTCGAGTCGGTGAGGGTCCAGGACACGCCGGTCGCAGGGTCGGCCGCTTCGGCGTGTCCTGGACTCTCGGCGCGGGGCTGGGTGGGTGCGGGCGTGCGGGGCGCGGATGCGAGCGGGTCCGGGGCCCCGCGGGTCGGCCCGGGCCGCGGACGGACGGTCCGCGGCCCGGGTCGCCCGGTCAGTTCCCGCCGGGCTGCAGCTCGACCTCGATGGGCTCGAAGTCCGCGCCCTCGACGTCGACGCCCTCGGCGGTGAGCTCGTCCAGCGCCTGCTGCACGTACTCGTTGGAGTAGGCCGTCTCCGGCGGGTCGGCCGTGATGATGGTCGCCCCGGTCTCGTTGGACGTCTGCTTGGCCATCTCGACGGTCGCGTCCCACGCGTCGGTGTCGATCATGCCGATGCCACCGGCCGTGGACGGCCAGATGAGCTTGTTGACCTCGTTCGTCATCCAGAGCTGGTGGCTGGTGCCGAGCGTCGAGCCCGCGGCGGTGACGATGTCCGCGGCCTCCTGCGGGTTGTCACGGGCGTAGATCCAGCCCTCGATGGACGCCTTGATGAACTTCACCGTGGTCTCGGCGTAGTCCGGGTCGTCGGCGAGCCGGCCCGCGTCCGCCCAGATGGCGTCCTGGAGCATGGCGGTGCCCTCGTCGTTCCAGTCGATGACGGAGAAGTCCTCGGGCGTGTAGAGCTCGCCGGTCTCGGGGTTCTCGGTCTCCAGCAGCTGGGCGTACTCGTTGTACGTCATGGCCTGCGCGGCGTCGATGTCGCCGGCGAGGAACGCGTTCATGTCGAACGCCTGCTGGACGATCTCGAAGTCCGTCACCCCGGCCTTGTTGAGCCCGGCGAACAGCTCCCACTCGTTGCCGTAGCCCCAGGACCCGATCTTCTTGCCCTCGAGGTCGGCGACGGAGTCGATGCCGGCGTCGGCGAACGAGACCTGCAGCGTCGCGGAGCGCTCGAAGATCTGCGCGACGTCGGTGATGTTCGCGCCCTGCTCGATGGAGCCGAGCACCTTCGGCACCCACGCGATGGCGTAGTCGACCTCCCCGTTCGCGAGCGCGTCCTGCGGGACGATGTCGCCGCCGCTCGGGATGATCTCGACGTCGAGGCCCTCGTCCTCGTAGTACCCCTGGTCCAGCGCGGCGTAGTAGCCGGAGAACTGGGCCTGGGTCAGCCACTGGAGCTGGAGCTTCACCGGTGTGAGCTCACCGGACGCCGACGTCTCGTCGCCGCCGGACCCCGCCGTGTCGTCGTCGGACCCGCTCGAGCACGCGGTGAGCGCGAGCGCCGCCGCGAGCCCGAGCGCGCCGGCCCCTGCCCACGCGCGACTCCTGGAGTTCCTCATGTCATCCCCTTCCGTCCTGCCTCTGACCTGCGTGACTGGCCCTCCTGACGCCGTCGGCAGGAAGGGGTTGGCCGGCCCGCGGAACCCCCGGCCGCGGGACGTCTGGTGACGGGCGCCTCAGGTGGTGGGCGCCCCGCGGCTCCCCCGCCGCTCGATGGCGAGGGTGACCCCGTAGAACAGCAGCCCGACGACGACGCCGCCGAGCACGTACGCCCACGCGCGGGCGTAGTTGGACCCGGCCGCCGCGGTCGTGATGAACGACCCGATGCCGCTGCGCGGACCGCCGAAGTACTCGGCGACGATCGCGGAGATGACCGCGAGCGAGGACGCCATGCGCAGGCCGGTGAACACGAACGGCAGGGCCGTCGGGATGGTGACCGCCCGCACCGCCTGGCGGGGCGTGGCCGCGTAGGCCCGCATGAGGTCCCGGTGCACGGGCCGCACCTGGCGCAGGCCGCGCAGCGTCGTGACGAACACGGGCACCGCGACGGCGATCGCCACGACGATCTGCCGGCCGGTCTCCACCGAGGCGCCGTACATCGTGTACAGCACCGGGGCGAGCGCGACGATCGGCACGACCGCGAGCGCCGCGACGACGGGGTTGAGCAGCGCGTCGACGGTCCGCACGGCCGAGGCGAGCACGGCCGCCGCGATCGCGACGACCGCGCCGAGCACGAGGCCGACGAGCGCGTTGGTGCCCGTGACGAGCGCCGCGGACGCGATGGTCGGCAGGTACGTCGCGAACTCCCCCGCGATGGCCGTCGGGCTGGGCAGCAGGAACGCCGGGACCTCCCCGACGACGACCACCGCCTGCCACGCCGCGAGCAGCGCCACGGCGAGCAGCACGGGCGCGGCGCGGTGCAGCGCGCGCGACCAGCCGCCGCTCACCGAGTCTCCACCCCGCGGCTCGGGACGGTGCCGGCGCCACCGTGCAGCGCCTCGCGCACCGCGGTGACGGCCGCGAAGTACGCCTCGTCCTCGCGCAGGTCGTCCCCGCGCTCCCCCGACCGCCCCAGCCGGACGTCGACGATCCCCGCGATCCGCCCCGGGCGGGCGGACATCACCACGACCCGGTCGGACAGGAACACCGCCTCGGGGATCGAGTGGGTGACGAACACGACCGCCGCCTGCGTCTCGGCGCAGATCCGCACGAGCTCGGACTGCAGCCGCTCGCGGGTCATCTCGTCCAGCGCGCCGAACGGCTCGTCCATGAGCAGCAGGCTGGGCCGCTCGGCGAGCGCCCGGGCGATCGCGACGCGCTGCTGCATGCCGCCGGAGAGCTGGTCCGGGAAGTGGTCCGCGAAGTCGGTCAGGCCGACGAGCGCGAGCATCTCGTCCGCGCGCTCCCGGCGGGCCGCGCGCCCGACGCCGTGCAGCGACAGCGGCAGCTCGATGTTGGCCCGCACCGTCCGCCACGGCAGCAGGCCCGCCTGCTGGAACGCGATGCCGTAGTCGTGCCCGAGCCGCGCCTGCTCCGCCGTGCGGCCGAACACCGAGATCGCGCCGCCGGTGGGCCGGTCGAGGTCGGCGACCAGGCGCAGCAGGGTGGACTTGCCGCAGCCGGACGGCCCGATGAGGGACACGAACTCGCCCGCGCCGACGGTCAGGTCCACGTGCTCGAGCGCGACGACCTCCCGGTCGCCGCCCGAGGAGAACACCCGGGACACGCCGCTGACCTGCACGGCCGGCGCGGTCGTGGGCGCCGCGCCCGGGGACGTCACCGCCGGGGCCGTCACGCGACCACCTCCGCCCGGCGGAACCGGCCCAGGCCGGTGCCGAGCAGGGCGACCGCCCCGGAGGCGACCAGGCCGAGCAGCACGGCGCCGAAGATCGGCGCCCACGGCTTGGCGGGGTCGCTGCTGGCGAAGTTGGCGAACTCGAGGATCATGCGTCCGATACCTCCGGGCATCCCGGTCGAGACCTCCGCGACGACGACGCCGAGCACGGCGCTCGTGGCCGCCAGGCGGAGGGCGGGCAGCAGGTGCGGCACGCTCGCGGGCAGCCGCAGGCGCACGAGCTCCTGGGTCCACGAGGTGGCGTAGGCCGCGAACAGGTCGCGGTGCAGGGCGTCCGGGGAGGTCAGGCCGCGCAGGGCGCCGACCGCCACCGGGAAGAACGCCAGGTAGGAGGCGATGACCGCCACCGACATCCAGGGCTCCCAGGTGAACCCGAGCTCGAGCTTGGACCCCCAGCCCTTGACCAGCGGCGCGAGGGCGATGAGCGGGACGGTCTGGCTCAGCACGACCAGCGGCAGCACGGCCGACCGCGCGATCCGGAACCGCGCCATGAGCAGGGCGAGCAGCAGGCCGACGACGACCCCGATGACCCAGGACACGGCCGCGATCCGCAGGCTCGTGCCCCCGGCGCGGAGCACCGCCAGCCACAGCGGGTCGGCACCCGGCTGGGCGGTGAGCGGCTCGCCCAGGCGGGCGAGCATGTCGGTGACGTGCGGCATCGCGAGGTCCGTGGTGCGCGGCAGCACCAGGCGCTCCCCGATGCTCCAGCCGGTGTCCGGGACCACGGCCTTGACCAGCTCCCAGAGCCCCGCGAGGAGCACGAGCGCCACGAGGCCGAGGGCCACAGGCCGCAGCGCGCGCACGGGACGCGGCCACGCCCGCCGGGCGCGGGGCGCCGGTGCGGCCGCCGCGGTCACCACCGCCGCGTCGACGCCGGCCGTCATGCCGTCGCCACCACGTGCTCGGCCATCGCGGGGATGACGCGCTCGCCGTACATCCGCAGCGTCTCGTCCTTGTTGTCGTGCTGCAGGTACCCCGCGAACTGCGTGACGCCGAGCTCGCGCAGCGCCTGCAGCTTCTCGACGTGCTCGCGCGGGCTGCCGAGCAGGCAGAACCGCTCGACGATCTCGTCCGGGACGAACTGCGTGTGCGAGTTCCCCGCGCGGCCGTGCTCGTTGTAGTCGTAGCCCTGCCGGCCGGCGATGTAGTCGGTCAGCGCCTTCGGCACGGACGACCCCTGGCCGTACTTCGCGACGATGTCCGCGACGTGGTTGCCGACCATGCCCCCGAACCACCGGCACTGCTCGCGCATGTGCGCGCGGGCCGCCGGGGAGTCGCCGTCGCCGACGTACATGGGGGCCGCGACGCAGAACTTGATCGCGTCGGGGTCGCGCCCCGCCGCCTCCGCGGAGTCCCGCACGGTGCGGATCATCCACGCCGCGATGTCCGGGTCCGCGAGCTGCAGGATGAACCCGTCCCCGACCTCGCCGGTGAGCTTCAGCGCGAGCGGGCCGTACGCGGCCACCCACACCTCCAGCTCGGACCCCTTCGACCACGGGAACTGGACCGTGCGGCCGTTGTGCTCGACCGCGCGGGAGTTGGCGAGCTCCCGGATGACGTGGATGGACTCGCGCAGCGTCGCGAGGTTCGACGGCTTGCCGGCCAGCGTGCGGACCGCCGAGTCGCCGCGGCCGATCCCGCACACGGTGCGGTTGCCGTACATCTCGTTCAGCGTGGCGAACGACGACGCGAGCACCGTCCAGTCCCGGGTGGCCGGGTTCGTGACCATCGGGCCGACCTTGACCTTGCGGGTCGCGGCCAGGATCTGCGAGAACACCACGAACGGCTCCTGCCACAGCAGGTGCGAGTCGAAGGTCCACACGTAGTCGAACCCGTGCGTCTCCGCCTGGCGGGCCAGGTCCACCACGCGCGACGCGGGCGGGTCGTTCTGCATGACGACGCCGAACTCCATGCCGGGTCTCCTTCCTGCGGTGGGGACGGTCAGATGAGGTACTGCGACAGGCCGCGCTTGACGTACTGCCCGTGGCCCACGCGGCCGAGGAACGCGCCGCCGTCGACGACGACCTCGCCGCGGGACAGCACCGTGTCGACGTGGCCGTCGACCTCGAAGCCCTCCCAGGCGGAGTAGTCCATGGCCATGTGGTGGGTCTTCCCGACGCCGATGGACGTGTGGCCGTCCGGGTCGTAGACCACGACGTCCGCGTCCGCGCCGGGTGCGAGGACGCCCTTGCGCCCGTACATGCCGAACATCCGCGCGGGCGTGGTGCAGCAGATCTCCACCCAGCGCTCCAGCGAGATCTCGCCGGTGACGACGCCCTGGTACAGCAGGTCCATCCGGTGCTCGACGGAGCCGATGCCGTTGGGGATCTTCGAGAAGTCCCCGATCCCCATCTCCTTCTGGTCCTTCATGCAGAACGGGCAGTGGTCGGTCGACACGAGCTGCAGGTCGTTGGTCCGCAGCGAGTTCCACATCTGGTGCTGGTGGCCCTCGTGCTTCGAGCGCAGCGGGGTCGAGCACACCCACTTCGCGCCCTCGAAGTCGCCCCACTCCTTGCCCTGCGCCGCGAGGTGGTCCTCGAGCGACAGGTACAGGTACTGCGGGCAGGTCTCGCCGAACACGTTCTGGCCGCGGTCGCGCGCCTGCGCGATCTGCTCGGCCGCCTGCTTCGCCGAGACGTGGACGACGTACAGCGGCGCGCCCGTCAGGTCCGCCAGCATGATCGCCCGGTGGGTGGCCTCCTCCTCGGCCTGCCACGGCCGGGAGACCCCGTGGTAGTACGGCGTGGTCTCGCCGCGGGCCAGGTGCTGCTGCACGAGGGTGTCGATGACCGACCCGTTCTCCGCGTGCATCATGATCATCGCGCCGTTGTCCGACGCCTTCTGCATGGCCCGCACGATCTGGCCGTCGTCGGACAGGAACACGCCCTTGTAGGCCATGAACAGCTTGAAGCTGGTCACGCCCTCGGCGATCAGCTCGTCCATCGCCTGCAGCGACGAGTCCTGGACGTCGGACAGGATCTGGTGGAACGCGTAGTCCACCGCGCAGCTCCCGGCCGCCTTCTGGTGCCACAGCGCGTACTGGTCCAGCGGGTTCTCGTGCGGGTACTGCACGACGAAGTCGACGATCGTGGTCGTCCCGCCCCAGGCCGCCGCCGTCGTGCCGGTGGCGAACGTGTCGGAGGCGAACGTGCCGCCGAACGGCATCTCCATGTGCGTGTGCGCGTCGATGCCGCCGGGGATCACGTACTTGCCGGTCGCGTCGATCACGCGGTCGACCGTGGCGCGCAGGTCCACGCCGAGCGCCGTCGAGCCGGGCTGCAGCAGGGCGACGATCGTCTCGCCGTCGATGAGCACGTCCGCGGCGCCGCGGCCCGTCGCGTTGACGACGGTGCCGCCGGTGATGAGGGTCTTCATGCGGGCTCCTCGCAGGTCCGGGCGCGGCGGGTCAGGGCGCGACGATGGGGCCGTAGGCGTCCGGCCGGCGGTCCCGGAAGAACTGCCAGCGCTCGCGGGTCGTGCGGATCTGGTCCAGGTCGAGGTCGCGGATCAGCAGCTGGTTCTCCGAGGAGGAGCCGACCTCGCCGACGTAGTTGCCGTCCGGGCCCACCGCGTACGACGAGCCGTAGAAGTTGACCGCCTCGTCGCCGTACTCGTTGTCCTCGAGCCCGACGCGGTTGTTCGCGATGACGAAGTAGCCGTTGGCGATGGCCGCGGCCGGCTGCTCGACCTCCCACAGCTTGTTCGAGATGCCGGGGGCGGTGGCGTTCGGGTTGAACACGATCTCTGCGCCGTTCAGCGCGAGCACCCGCCAGCCCTCCGGGAAGTGCCGGTCGTAGCAGATGTTCACGCCGATCCTGCCGACCGCCGTCTCGAACACCGGGTACCCGAGGTTGCCGGGACGGAAGTAGAACTTCTCCCAGAACTTGGGCAGGTGCGGGATGTGGTGCTTGCGGTAGGTGCCCAGCAGCGTGCCGTCCGCGTCGATGACCGCGGCCGTGTTGTACAGGACGCCCGGCTGGTCCTCCTCGTAGATCGGCAGCACGATGACGATGCCCAGCTCCTGGGCCAGCGCGCTGAACCGCTCGGTGGTCGGACCGGGGATCGTCTCGGCGTACTCGTAGTACTTCGTGTCCTGCGTGATCCCGAAGTACGGGCCGTAGAACAGCTCCTGGAACCCGATGACCTGCGCGCCCTCGGCCGCGGCCTTGCGGGTCCAGTCCTCGTGGAGCTGGATCATCGACTCCTTGTCGCCCGTCCAGGTGGCCTGGGTGAAGGCGACGCGCACGACTGCCATGTGAAACCTCCGCTGGATCGTCCCGAGCCGGGGGGCTGCCGCGTCCTGCGCGCCGGCTGCTCGACCCCGATGGGAATGTGACTGTGGGGGTTGAACATTTCCGCGGCGTTTCTGCCCGTTTCGGTGCCGAGAACACGTATGACGGGGCTGTAAACACTGCGCCGCGGGCCCCGGCACCGGTGCGGCGGGCGCCCGTGCGGGGGGCACGATGACCGCCATGGACGTGGCCCAGCACGTGGAGGACCGCAGTCCCCGGGGGATCGCCGCCGCCGTGTCGCGGCTGGTGCGCAGCGGCGAGCTGCGCCCGGGCGACCGCCTGCCCACGGTCCGGCGGCTCGCGGCGGACCTCGGCGTCAGCCCCGCGACGGTGTCCGGCGCGTGGCAGGCGCTGGCCGCCGTCGGCCTGGTGACCTCCCGCGGGCGGGCGGGCACGGTCGTGCTGCCGGAGCCGGCTGCGTGGCTGCCCCCGCGCTACCGCGACATGGCCGCCGGCGGGCGGGCCGCGGCCGACCCCGCGGCGTCGGCTGCGGTGCGCCCGGCGGTCCGGCTCGACCTGTCGACCGGTACTCCCGACCCCGACCTGCTGCCCCCGCTGGAGCGGTCGCTCGGGCGGGTCGCCGCCGCCACCCCCGCCGCCGGCACGGGCACCTACCTGGGCGCGCCCGTGGTCGAGCCGCTCGAGCGCCTGCTGCGCGCCTCGTGGCCGTTCACGCCGCAGCGCGTCACCGTCGTGGACGGCGCCGTCGACGCGATGAGCCGCACGCTCGAGCAGCTCGCCGGGTTCGGCGACCGCGTCATCGTGGAGGACCCGTCGTTCCCGCCGATCTTCGACCTGTGCGACCAGCTCGGCCTCGAGCGCGTCCCGGTCCCGCTCGACCGGCACGGCCTGCGCCCCGACGCCCTGGAGGCCGCGCTGCGCACCGGTGCGGAGGTCGTCGTCCTGCAGCCGCGGGCGCACAACCCGACCGGCGTCTCCATGACGTCGACGCGCGCCCGGGAGCTCGCGGCCGTCATCCGCCGGCACCTCGCGGCGACGCCGGGCGCCGACGTGCACGTGATCGAGGACGACCACTCCGGGGAGATCGCGTCCTCCGCGGACGTGTCGCTCGGGACGTCGCTGCCCGACCGCGTGGTGCACGTGCGCTCCTACTCGAAGTCCCACGGGCCGGACCTGCGGATCGCGGCCGTCGGGGGGCCGGCGGGTGTGCTCGACCGGGTCGTCGCGCGCCGGATGCTCGGACCCGGGTGGACCAGCCGGCTGCTGCAGCGGCTGCTGACGGACCTGCTCGTCGACGGCGAGGCGCTCGCGGCGGTCGCCCAGGCCCGGCGGATCTACTACGCGCGGCAGCGGGCGCTGACGACCGCGCTCGCGGAGCACGGGCTGGAGGTGCACCCGGGCGACGGCATCAACGTGTGGGTGCCCGTCGCCGACGAGGCCACCGCGCTGGTGCGGCTGGAGGCCGCGGGGATCAAGGTCGCGCGCGGTCGGCCGTTCCGGGCGGTGCCCCCGCCGGACGGGCCCGGGCACGTGCGGGTCACGGTCGGCGCCCTCGCGGGCGGGCCGGACGTGGTCGCGCGCGTGGCCCGCGCCCTCGCGCTGGCCGCGACGCCCTGACCGGCCCGGGCGGGACGCGCGGGCCGGGCGGGACGCGGGGTCGGCAGCGGGCGTAGGGTGGGCCCCGGACCAGGCCGGACGTTGGCCTGGACGTCGCCGCCCGCGCATGGGCGGCGCAGCCACCGGGCGCGACGTGCACCCTCCCCCGACCCGCCGCGGCGGACCCCCCGGTCCCGCGCGGGCCGTCCAGCGTCCACCGTCGGACCGCGGCACCCGCCGTCCGGCCTGCGAGCGCCGGCACCGGCCGCCGCGGGCCGCACCGCGACGCCGCCGCGGGCCGACCGCGCGACGTCGCCGCACCCTCAGGAGCCCCTGTGCGCAGCACCCGTCGTCTCGTCCTCGCCGTCCCTGCCGCCGCCCTGGCCCTCGCCCTCGCGGCGTGCGCCGGGGACCCGGCCGAACCGGGCGTGTCCCCCGGCGGCCCGACCGCGTCGTCGACCGGCGCGGCCTTCACCCCCGTCACGCTCGACAACTGCGGCACCGACGTCACGGTCGACACCCCGCCGGAGCGCGTGGTCGCGATCAAGTCCACGTCGATCGAGACCATGCTCGCGCTCGGGCTGCAGGACCGCCTGGTCGGCACCGCGTTCGCCGACGGCCCCGTCCCCGACGAGTGGGCGGACGCCTACGACGCCGTGCCGGTGCTGTCGGACAAGGTCCCCGGCCAGGAGGCGTTGCTGGAGGTGCAGCCCGACTTCGTCTACGCGGGCTGGGAGTCCAACTTCTCCGACGACGGCGCCGGTGAGCGCTCCGCCCTGCAGGGCCTCGGGATCGGCACGTACGTGTCCCCCGCCGCCTGCAAGGAGGAGGGCTACATGCCCGACCCGCTCACGTTCGAGGGCCTGTTCGACGAGCAGCGCGAGATCGCCTCGGTGTTCGGCGTGACGGACCGCGCGGAGGACCTGATCGCCCAGGAGCAGGAGCTGCTCGACTCCGTCACGCCCCCGGCGGAGGAGACGACGGCGCTCTGGTACTCCTCGGGCACCGACACCCCGTACGTCGGGGCGGGCATCGGCGCCCCGCAGATGATGCTGGACGCCGCGGGGCTGACGAACATCTTCGCGGACGTCCACGACACCTGGACGTCGGCCGGCTGGGAGCAGGTCGTCGCCGCCGACCCCGACGTGATCGTGCTGGTCGACGCGTCGTGGAACACCGCGGAGTCGAAGATCGAGCTGCTGGAGTCCAACCCGGCGACCTCCCAGCTCACCGCCGTCCGGGAGCACCGCTACCTGACGCTGCCGTTCCCCGCGGCGGAGGCGGGCGTCCGCAACGCCCAGGCCGTCGTGAGCCTGTCCGAGCAGCTCGCGGACCTGGAGGGCTGACCCGCCCGTGCCCGTCGACCGCCGCCCGGCACCCGCCGCGCCCGCCGCCCCCGCCTCCGGGCCGGGCCGGGCCGCCGCGCCCCCGCCCGCCCGCGCACCCCGGCGCCCGCCGCTGCTGCCGGTGCTCGGCGTCGGTCTGCTGCTGCTCGTGGCGACGGTGCTGGTCTGCGTCACCATCGGGTCGGCGGACATCGCGGTGCCGGACGTCGCCCGGAGCATCGCCGGGCACCTCGGGCTCGGCCCGGCCGCGGGCGCGGACGGCGGTGTGCCGGTGCTGACCGACGCGATCGTCTGGGACCTGCGGCTGCCGCGCGTGCTGACGGGTGCGGCGGTCGGCGCCGGGCTGGCGCTGGCGGGCGCGGTCATGCAGTCGCTGACGCGCAACCCGCTGGCCGACCCCTACCTGCTGGGCCTGTCGTCGGGGGCCTCGCTCGGCGCCGTGGCGGTGCTGGTGGTCGGGGTCGGCCTGCTGCTGCCGGTCGCCGCGTTCGCGGGGGCCCTCGCCGCGCTGGTGGCCACGCTGAGCCTGGCGCGCGTCGGTGGCGTGCTGACGCCGGGACGCGCGGTGCTGGCCGGCCTCGCGGTGTCGCAGCTCGCGGCGGCGGGGACGTCGTTCGTCATCTTCTGGTCGGCGACCGGCGACTCCTACCGGGAGATCCTCAACTGGCTGCTCGGGTCCCTGGCGGGGTCGACGTGGCAGTCCGTGGCGATCGCGGGGGTGGCGCTGCTGGTGGTCGGCACGGTGCTGGTGGCGTCGGCGGTCCGGCTGGACGCGTTCGCGTTCGGCGACACGGCGGCCGCGGCGCTCGGCATCGACGTCGACCGCACCCGGTGGACCCTGATGACGCTCGTCGCGCTGCTGACCGGCGCGATGGTGGCGGTCAGCGGGTCCATCGGGTTCGTCGGCCTGGTGCTGCCGCACGCCGTGTCGGCCCTCACCGGGCCCGCGCACCGGCGGCTGCTGCCGGTCGCCGCCGTCACGGGCGCGATCTTCCTGGTGTGGGCCGACACGGGCGCGCGGACGCTGTTCGACCCGCGCGAGCTGCCGGTGGGCATCGTGACCGCGCTGATCGGGGTGCCGGTCTTCGCGGTGCTGCTGCGACGAGGGAGGGGCAGCGCGTGGACGTGAGCATCGCGGGCGTCGGCGTCCGGCTGGGCGGCCGCTGGGTGGTGGACGGCGTGGACGCCACGCCCCCGCCCGGCGCGCTGACGGGTCTGCTCGGGCCGAACGGCGCGGGCAAGACGACGCTGCTGCGCCTGGTCGCCGGGCTGCTGGACCCGGAGGCCGGGTCCGTGCTGGTCGACGACGCGCCGGTGCACGCGCTCGGCCGCCGGGAGCGGGCGCGCCGCATCGCGCTGCTGGAGCAGGAGTCGTCGTCGACGGTGCCGCTGACCGTGCGGGAGGTGGTCGCGCTCGGCCGCATCCCCTACCGCACGCTGTGGGGGGCCGACGCCGACGAGCAGGCCGTCGACCGGGCGCTGGCCGCCGCGGACGCCGCGCACCTGGCGGACCGGCCGTGGTCGGCGCTGTCGGGCGGCGAGCGGCAGCGGGTGCACATCGCGCGGGCACTGGCCCAGGAGCCCGACCTGCTGCTCCTCGACGAGCCCACCAACCACCTGGACGTCAGCGCGCAGCTGTCCCTGCTGGCGTTCGTCCGCGACCTCGGCCGCACCACCGTGGCCGCCCTGCACGACCTCAACCTCGCGGCCGCCTACTGCGCGCACGTCCTCGTGCTCGCGGAGGGCAGGCTGGTCGCGGCGGGCGACCCCCGCGACGTGCTGACCGCGGACCTGGTGCGCCGGGTGTACGGCGTCGACGCCGAGGTGATGACCCACCCGCGCACCGGCCGCCCCGTCATCGCGTTCGGCGACGCCGGCCCCGCCGCCCTCGCCGACCGCCCGCTCGCCGCCGTCGAAGGAGCCCGATGAAGGTCACCGTCCTGTCCGGCGGCGTGGGGGGCGCCCGGTTCACCCGGGGGCTGCTGGCCCTGCTCGACGACGACGCCGACGTCACCGTCGTCGCGAACACCGGCGACGACATGTGGCTGCACGGCGTGCGGGTCTGCCCCGACCTCGACACGCTGATGTACACCCTGGGCGGCGCCGTCCACGAGGAGCAGGGGTGGGGCCGCCGCGACGAGTCGTCACGCGTGTCGGCGGACCTCGCCGCCTACGACGTCGGCTGGGAGTGGTTCACGCTCGGCGACCTGGACCTCGCGACGCACCTCGCCCGCACGCAGTGGCTGCGCGAGGGGCTGACGCTGTCGCAGGCGACGGAGCGGCTGTGCCGGCGCTGGGGCCTGGCCGCGCAGGGCGTCCGGCTGCTGCCGATGGCGGACGAGCCCGTCGAGACGCACGTCCGCGTGGCGGGCGGCGAGCTGCTGCACTTCGAGGAGTGGTGGGTGCGCCACCGCGCCGCGCTGCCGGCGCTCGCGTTCGTCCAGGTGGGCCTCGAGTCCGCCGCCCCGGCGCCCGGCGTGCTGGAGGCGATCCGGGACGCGGACGTCGTCGTCGTGCCGCCGTCGAACCCCGTGGTCTCGGTCGGCACGGTCCTCGCCGTCCCGGGCGTCCGCGAGGCGCTCGCGACGACACCGGCGCCGGTCGTGGGCGTGTCCCCGATCATCGGCGGCGCGCCGGTGCGCGGCATGGCCGCCGAGTGCCTCGCGGCGATCGGCGTCGAGGCGACCGCCGAGGCCGTCGCCCGGCACTACGGGCTGCGCGGCGGCCCGTCCGACGGGGCGCCCGGCGTGCTCGACGCCTGGCTGCTCGACACGGCCGACGAGGACGCGGTCGGGCGGCTGCGGGCGGTCGGCTGGCGGGCCGCCGCCGCGGACACCCTCATGCGGGACGTGCCGACGACCGCCCGGATCGCCGCCGCCGCGCTGGCGCTGGTCGGGCGCTGACGCGGTGACCCCCGGGACCGGAGGCCGCGCGACCGTCCGGTGATCGCACCGCCGCTCAGTCCAGCGGCAGCGGCGCCAGGCGACGCAGCAGCGCGCCCGTGCGCCCGCCGACGCCGCGTCCGGCCAGCGCCGCGAGGTCGGCCGGCACGTCGACGTCGTGGCGCAGCGCGGATCCCGCCGGCACGTCGAGCACTACGTGCCCCGCCGCGGCGTGCGCGGCGGCCGACCCCCCGCCGAACCGCGGCTCCACCCCGGCGCCCGGCGCCGCGGTGAGCAGCGTCGTCCCCGTGCCGTCCGCGTCCGGCAGCACCGCGAGCGGGTGGGCCTCGGCGTCCCCGAGCACGGCGTCCAGCTCGGCGGGGTCGAGCCCCGGCAGGTCGCCCAGCAGCACGCCGGCGTGCGCCGTCGGGGCCTCGGCGCGTGCGGCGGCCACCCCCGCGGCGACGGCCCGGTTCAGCGCGTGCCAGCCGCCGGGCGGGTCGGCGGCACCGGCCGCCGGCTCGGGCAGCACCCGGACCCGCGGCAGCGCGCCGGCCGCGGCGGCGACCTCGGGGTCGGCCGTCACGACCACCACCCGGGCGACGCGCGGCGCGGCGAGCACGGCGTCCACCGTGTCGAGCGCCATCGCCCGCACCAGGGCCGCGCGGGCGCCCGGCTCCAGGACGTCCGCGAGGCGCGACTTGCCGCGGCGCGCGTCCTTCACGGGCACGACGACCACCCACCGACCGACCAGCACGCAGGCACCCTACGCGCCCGCGGCCTCAGCCCCGCGCCCGGCCCAGCGCGGCGTCGATCTCCGTCCGCCGCCCCTGCACCAGCGCGTCGAGCGCCCCGTCCGGCAGCGGCCGCCCGACCGTGAACCGGATGCCGCCCTTCGTCGCGTCGAACCCCTCGAGCGTCGCCAGCACCGCCGCCGTGACGTCCGCGCTGAACGGGTACGCCGTGCACCCGCGCGACCCCGTCACCACCGCGATCAGCGGCCGGCCGCGGTACCGGTAGGCCGCGAGCCCGTAGGACCGCCCCTCCTCGACCTCCGGCACCGCCGCGCGGACCCGGTCGAGCAGCCGCCCGACCACCTCGCGCTCGGCGCCGTCCAGCGTCGCCAGGTACTCCGTCACCTCGCCCACCCGCCGCTCCCCTCTCCTCGCTGCGTCCCGACGATCGTCCTCCCCGGCGCGGCGCCTGCCCAGCAGCACCGCCGGCGCGCGCGCCACCACCCGCGTGCGGCGCGTCTCACCCGGACGGGCGCTGCACCGCCCCGCTGCCCGGCCGATGGGAGAGGTGGACGCGGACGCACCGGGCGGGCACGCGACGGGAGGTGGGGACGTGGGCCGACGCCAGCGCGCGATGTCCGTGCTCACCCTCGCCGGCTGCCTGGCGGGCATCGTCGCGATCCCGCTGGGCTGGGGCGCGCACGAGCCGCCGCGGTTCTGCCGCACGGCCGCCGAGTGCCCGGACCTGCGCTGGCCGACCGGCACGGCCGTCCCGGCGCCGGGCGACACCCTCCCCGGCGGCGGCGCGGACCCCGTCGCCGCGGCCCGGCCCTGACCACACGCACCGCCTCGCCGCGCCCGTGACCCGGTCCCGGCGGGGTGCGACGATGAGGGCATGACGCTCTGGCTCACCGGCGACCCCGAGGCGGACGACCTGCTCGACGCGGACCCGTTCGCGCTCCTCACCGGCATGCTCCTCGACCAGCAGGTCACGATGGAGTCGGCCTTCGCCGGCCCGGCGAAGATCGCCGCGCGCATGGGCGGGTTCGACGTCCACCGCATCGCCGAGGCCGACCCCGACGAGTTCGCCGCCCTGTGCGCGACGCCGCCGGCGGTGCACCGGTTCCCGGGCTCGATGGCGGGGCGCATCCAGGCGGTCGCGCGGGCGGTCGTCGACGCGTACGACGGCGACGTCACCCGGCTGTGGACCGACGGCGACCCCGACGGCGCCACCGTGCTGAGGCGCCTGAAGGCGCTGCCGGGGTTCGGCGACCAGAAGGCCCGCATCTTCCTGGCCCTGCTCGGCAAGCAGCGCGGCGTCGAACCCGCGGGCTGGCGGGAGGCCGCCGGGGCGTACGGGGACGACGTGCCGCGCTCGATCGCGGACGTGCGCGACCCGGTCTCGCTCGGCGAGGTCCGCGAGACGAAGAAGGCCGCGAAGGCCGCCGCGCGCGCCGCCCGGGCCTGAGCGCCGGTGCGGGTGCGGGCGCGGGCGCGGGCTCAGCCGGTCCGCGCCTCCGAGCCCAGCCAGTCGTCGAACGACAGCCGGCCCCGCACCGCGTCCGGTCCGCCGCGCAGCGCGCCCGACGCCAGCCCCGCGCCGTACCCGCCGGGCAGCCGCACCTCGAGCACCCGGCGCCGGACCCCGTCGTGCGCGGACAGCCGGCGGATCATCGCCGCCAGCGTGTCGTCCGAGGGCCCCACCAGGTCCGGCGCCCGTCCGGCCGGCGCGCCCTCGGCCACGCGCACCAGGTGCTCGGCGACCTCGGCCGCGGCGACCGGCCGGGTCAGCGTGCGCGGTGCGAGCGTGACGGCCCCGATCGACGCCTGGCCGACGACCTGCCCGGCGAACTCGTGGAACTGGGCGGCCCGCAGGATCGTGTGCGGCACGGCGCCGCCAGCGACCAGCCGCTCCTGGGCGAGCTTGCCCGCGTAGTACGCCGCGTCGATCCGGTCGATGCCGACGATCGACAGCGCGACGTGGTGCGGCACCCCGACGCGCCGCTCGGCGGCCAGCAGGCGGCGGCTGGTCGCCGTGAAGAACGCGACCGACCCCCGGGCCGACAGCGTCGTGGTGCTGAGCACGTCGACCACGACGTCCGCCCCGGCGAGCGCCGCGTCCGCCGCCCGGTCCGGCCCCGCCACCAGGTCGACGCCCGCGGCCCGGCTCACCACGACGACGTCGTGCCCCCGCTCGCCGGCGACCCGCACCACGTGCCGTCCGACCGTCCCGGTCCCGCCGCACACGGCGATCCTCATCTGCCCCTCCTCGTGCTCGTGCGCGCGACGGGTGCCGCACCCCGCCGTGTCGACGACGCGGCCACCGCGGATGTGAGGCCGGGGCGCGGTCCGCTCACGCGGGCGCCCACCGGGTGAGCTTGCGCGGGTCGACGACGAGCCACAGCCGGGTGACCCGCCCCGCGTCCACGGCGAAGGTCACGATGCCGAACAGCTGCTCGCCCAGCCGCATCGCGTAGCCGAGGCCGTCGGCGGTCCGCCGCTCCTCGAACCGCAGCGCCGGCTGCTTCGCGAGCACGCCCAGCAGGAACCGCGCCACGTTGTCCTGCCCGCGCACGGCGTTCGGCGCGGCCTGCACCACCCCGCCCCCGTCGGCCCGCAGCTCCACGTCCGGCGCGAGCACCCGCAGCAGCCGGCCCAGGTCGCCGCCGACGCTCGCGTCGAGGAACGCCCGGACGACCCGGTCGTGCTCGCCGACGCCGACCCGCGCCCGGCGGCCCTCGCGCACGTGCCGGCGGGCGGACGTCGCGAGCTGGCGCGTCGCGGCCGGTGACCGCCCGACGACCTCGGCGATCTCGTCGAACGGGAGGCCGAAGACGTCGTGCAGCACGAACGCCACGCGTTCCGCCGGCGTCATCGCCTCCAGCAGGGTGAGCAGGGCCGTGCTGACCGACTCGTCGAGCGTGACCCGGTCCAGCGGGTCGGCCGCGGGACCGCCCCCGAGCGTGGTGACGGGGGCGGTCCCGGCGAACAGGTCGGCCGGCACCGGCTCGGGCAGCCACTGCCCGACGTGGGTCTCGCGGCGCACCCGGGCGGACCCGAGGTGGTCGAGGGCGACGCGGCTCGCGACCCGGGTCAGCCACGCCGCGGGCACCCGGACCGCCGCGCGCTCCCCCGGGTCGAGCCGGTACCACCGCAGGTACGTCTCCTGCACGACGTCCTCGGCGTCGCTCAGGGTCCCGGTCATGCGGTACGCGAGCGACAGCAGGCGCCGGCGCTCGGCGGAGACGTCGTCGAGCGCCTCGCTCGCGGTCGGGTCCTGCTCGGTCACCTGGGCTCCTCGGGTCGGCGGCGACTGGCGTCAGTGTGCCGCGGGGACGTCCGCGTCCGCGTACCGCACGGCGCCGACGCGGTGCTCACCGTGCGGCACCAGCGCGTCGGGTGCGCCGTCGGCGTCGACGGTGACGACCTCGCGGGGGTCCCCGGCGGCCGCGAGCGCCCCGCGGATCAGCTCGTCGAGGTGGTACCGCACCGGACCGGCGATCTCGACCTCGCCGAGGTCGTCCGACGTCGCCGCCTCGGCCAGCAGCGCCACCACCTCGTCCAGGTCGACGGGCTGGACGAGCGAGTGCGGCGCGCGCACCACGCCGTCGACGGTGTGCTGGTCGGCGAGCACCGGGACGTAGCTCTGGAACTGCGTGGCCCGCACGATCGTCCAGGGCAGGGCGCCGGCCCGCAGCGTCTGCTCCTGCGCGACCTTGCCGACGTAGTAGCCGTTCGAGGACGCCGTCCCCGACCCGACGCCGACGATCGACAGCAGCACGTGCCGCCGCACGCCCGCCCGGGCACCGGCCTCGTCCAGCCGCCGGGTCGACGTCGTGAAGAACGCCCGGGCGCCCTCCGCGTCGAACCGGCCGGTGTTCAGGACGTTCACGATGACGTCGACCCCCGCCAGCGCCTCGTCGAGCCCCGCTCCGGTGAGGACGTCGACACCGTCCGCGGGCTCTCCCACGACGACCTCGTCGCCACGTGCCACCAGGAGCTCGCCGAGCCTCGACCCGACCCTGCCACGACCACCGGCGATGAAGACCTTCACGTTGCTGCTCCTCCCGTGGGCGCACGGTTGCTGCCCTCGGACGTCCTGACGACGCAGCCCCGCTCCGTGTGAGGTCGCCGCGCCGCGGGGTGATCGGATCCGTACGTGCGCACGCGCCGCGCCCCGGGGCGATCGGATCCGTTCGCGCGAACACGCCGAGCGTGTCGGTGCGACCGGATCCGAACGTGCGGAGGGACTGCTCCCCGTGCGGCGGTCCGAGCGGCGCGCGGCGCGGGCTGGCACCATCGGCGCATGATCGTGGTGACGAGCAACGAGATCCCCGGCTACCGCATCCAGGCCGTGCTGGGCGAGGTCATGGGCCTGACGGTCCGGTCGACGAACATCGGCCAGAGCTTCACGGCCGGGTTCCGGTCGATCGGCGGCGGGGAGATCCCCGAGTTCACGAAGATCATGTACGACAGCCGCCACGAGGTGATGCGCCGCATGACGGAGGAGGCGGCGCAGCGCGGCGCGAACGCGATCGTCGCGATGCGGTTCGACACCGACGCCATCGGGCAGTTCTCCGAGGTCTGCGCCTACGGCACCGCGGTGATCGCCGAGCCGATCCCGGCCGGCGAGCCGGGCGCGACCGGCCAGTCCGCGCAGATCGCCGCGCAGGGCTGACCGGCCCGAATCCCGTGGCGCGGTCGGCGCCGGGTCCGCCACGCTGGCCCGGTGCCGACCGACCTCGCCGCCGCGACCGCCCGCCCGGAGCCGTTCGCCCCGGGTGACGGCCCGTTCTGGGACGACCCGTACATCGCGACGCAGCTGCTCGCCGCCCACCTGGACCCGACGCACGACGCCGCGAGCCGCCGCCCCGCGGAGCTCGACCGCACCGTCGCGCACCTCGCCGCGCTCGGGATCGCCGTCCCGGGGGCGCGGGTGCTGGACCTGGGGTGCGGGCCGGGGCTGGTCGCGCAGCGCCTGGCCGCGCTCGGGTGCCGGGTGACGGGCGTCGACCTGAGCCCGGGATCGCTGGCCCACGCGCGCCGCGAGGCCGGGGCGGCGGGCCTGGACATCGAGTACCGGCAGCAGGACTTCCGGACCCTCGACGAGCCGGGCCGGTTCGACCTCGTGCTCCAGGCGTACGGCGAGCTCTCGACCTTCCCCGACGACGTCCGGGACGACGTGCTGCGCCGCGCCCGCGCCGCGCTGGCCCCCGGCGGTGCCCTGGTGCTCGACGTCTCCACCCCCGCGCAGGCCGGCACCGGCCCGCAGGACGAGTGGGCGGTCGCCGACGGCGGCCTGTGGCGTCCCGGGCGCCACCTGGTGCTCGCGCGCACGCACCGGTACCCGGGCGACGTGCGGTGCCGGCAGTACACCGTCGTGACCGGGGCGGACGACGTCACGACGTACCGCATGTGGTTCCGCGACTACGTCCCGCGGACGCTCACCCCCGTGCTCGCCGACGCCGGGCTGCGGGTCGACGCGCACTGGGCGTCCCTGTCCGGCGACCCCTGGCACGCGGACGCGGAGTGGCTGGCGGTGCTCGCGCGGCGGGCGTGACGACGGCGCGGGTCCTCGACGTCCAGGTCCTGGTCCGGCCCGATCGGCGCACCGGCCCGACCGTCGAGTCCACGGCACAGGCCGAGCAGCTCGGGGCGGTCGACGTCTCACGCCTCGGCGAACGCCTCGGGTCGCTCGACGCCGAGACCGCGGCCGCCCTCGACGACGCGCTGCTGATCCACCTCGCGCTCGCCTGACGCCGCGCGCGTCAGCGCTCCGTCGCGTCCTTCCAGCCGCGGGCGTAGGCCTCGGCGGTGCCCTCGGCGAACATGTCGTCCGGCCCGACCCGCACGAGCGCCCGCGCACCCGGCCCGTCCTCGGCCGTGACCGCGTGGGCCATCCCCCGCACGACCGCGACCGGCCGGCCGGTGGCCTTGCCCTTGACGAGCTCGGCGGCCGCGGCGATCTCGTCCGCGAGCGCCGCGACGCTGACCTGCAGGGTGCGGCCGTGCGTGTCGGTGGTGCCGCGCAGGTCCTCCAGCACGCGCACGCCGGCGGCGCCGATCGCGATGTCGGTCTGCCCCTGCCGCCACGGCCGCCCGGCGGTGTCGGTCACGAGCACGCCCAGCCGCACGCCGAACCGCTCCGTCAGCGCGGACCGCAGCGCGCGGGCGGTGGCGTCGGGGTCCTCCGGGAGCAGCAGCACCGTGCCCTCGTCGGTGTTGGACGCGTCGACGCCGGCCGCCGCCATGACCAGGCCGAGCCGGTTCTCCACGATGCGCGTGACGCCGCCGGGGTGCTCGCGGGTCGCGACGACGCGCACCGTCTCGGCGGTGATCGCCGCCTCGCGGTCGGCGGCCCGCACGACGCGCCCCTCGGCCTTCGACACGATCTTGCTGGTCACGACCACCACGTCGCCGTCCGCGGGCGCCGTCGCGGGCCGGGCGGCCGCGTCCCCCGCGAGCGCGTCGCCCAGCAGCGTCGCCAGGTCGTCGCCGGGACGCACCTCACCGATCCCGGGCACGGCCCAGGCGGTCAGGACGTCCGCGGCGGACGACCGGGCGTCGTCGGGCACGGTCAGCGCACCAGCTTCGGGAGCACGTCGCGCCCGAACACGTCGATCCACTCGCGCTGGTTGCGGCCCACGTTGTGCAGGTAGACGCGGTCGAAGCCGAGGTCGACGTACTTCTGGATCTCCGCGCGGTGCACGTCGGGGTCGGCCGAGATGACCATGCGGCCCTCGAAGTCCTCGGGGCGCACCAGCTTGGCCATCTGCGCGAAGTCGAACGGCGAGCGGATGTCGCCCTTCGGGAACTTCATGCCGCCGTTCGGCCACTCGACCATGGCGTTCTCCATGGCCTGCTCGTCGGTCTCCGCCCACGACAGGTGGAGCTGGAGCACCTTCGGCAGGTCCTCGGGGTTCCGGCCGGACTCGCGCACGCCCTCGTCGAACTTGCCGAACAGCCCGCTGATCTTCTCCAGCGGCGCGCCGACCGTGATCAGCCCGTCCGCGTGGCGGCCCGCCCGCTTGGCGGTGACGGGCCCGGCGGTCGCGACGAGGATCTCCGGCGGGACCTCCGGCATCGTCCACAGGCGCGTCGACTCGAGCTTGTAGAACTGCCCGGCGTGCTTGACGTCCTTGCCGGCCAGCGACGCCGAGAACAGCTTCTTGATGATGTCGATGGCCTCGAACATCCGGTTGATGCGCTCGGGCGCCTCCGGCCAGTACTGCGCCGTGATGTGCTCGTTCAGCGCCTCGCCGGACCCCAGACCCAGCCAGTGCCGCCCCGGGTACATCGCCGCGAGCGTCGCCGACGCCTGGGCCACCATCGCGGGGTGCCACCGGAACGTCGGGGCGGTGACGCCCGGACCCATGTCGCCCGTCGTGCGCTCACCGAGCGCGGCCAGCACGTTCCAGACGAACGCGGACTGCCCCTGCTGCGGGACCCACGGCTGGAAGTGGTCGGCCGCCATCGTCCCGAGGAACCCCTGGGACTCGGCGTACGCGGACAGCTCCACGGCCTCCGTCGGATGGAACTGCTCCAGCATCGCCGCGTACCCCACCTGCAGGCCGTCGGCCACCACACCCTGTGCCACGAACGCTCTCCCTCGTGCCGGTCCGCCCGCGCTGCCGCGGGTCCTCGTCGAGCCTAACCAGCGTCGATGACGGCAGTATTTCCGGCGACCCGGCGCGGCCGGCACCGTCAGCGCGGTGCGTGCCCGAGGATCGCCGACGTGAGGGCCTCGATCGGCTCCCGCGGCGACCGGGGGTTCGCGACGAGCGTGATGTCGACGTCGCCGAGATCCGGCAGGCCGAGCGCCGCCGCCGGGAGCTGCACCAGGTCCTCCGGCAGCAGGCTCTGCGGCAGCACCGCGATGCCGAGACCCGCGCGCAGCGCCGCCAGCACGCCGTTGACCTCGACGACCTTGCACGTGGTCCGCCAGGGCCGCCCCGCCTCGGTGAGCGCCCGGACGGCGGCCTGCCGGGTGAGCGAGGCGCCCTGGTAGGTGATGAGCGGCACGGGGGCGTCCGCCTCGACCGCCGTGCCGGGGACCGCCACCCACACGAGGCGGTCCCGGCGCACGAGCTGCCCCTCGGAGTGCCCGCTCGCCTCCTTGATGTAGACGAGGTCGAGCTGGCCCGCGTGCAGCCGGCGGTGCAGGGTGCCGCTCTGCGCCACGGTGAGCTCGAGGTTGATGCGCGGGTGCAGGCGCCGGAAGTCGCGCAGCACGCGCGGGAGCTGGGCGAGCGCGAGGTCGTCGGCCGCGCCGAACCGCAGCCGGCCGTGCATCGCCGACCCCGTGAAGTACCGCGTGGCCTCGTCGTGCGCCGCGAGGATCGTCCGGGCGAACGTCGCCATCGCCTGGCCGTCGTCGGTCAGCTGCACGCCGCGGGTGTCGCGGTCGAGCAGCCGGCGGCCCGCGGCGTCCTCGAGCTTGCGGACGTGCTGGCTGACCGTGGGCTGCGACAGGGACAGCCGGGCCGCGGCGCGCGTGAAGTTCAACGTCTCGGAAACGGCGAGGAAAGTGCGGAGCTGGTCGGGGTCAAACACGGCTGCCCTCCGGGTCCGGGACGGCGCCGCTGACCTGCGGCGCCACCACCACATCATCACAGAACGTGATCACAGTCATTCCCGTCATCACCTCTGAAAATCGCTCGCCGCGACGTAGTCTGGAGGCACCCCGACGCGTCCGCAACGCTTCCGCACCCACACCTCCGCACCACCTGAGCTAGGAACACCTGTGCCTTCGGCCCGCCGCCCGTCCTCGTCCCCGACCCGCACCCGCCGCCCCTCCCGCAGCGCCCGCACCCGCGCGCCGCAGGCCGACCGCTCCGCCGCCGGCCGCCTGCGCCGGACGCTGCACCGGCCCCGCATCGCGCTGCACCGCCGGCCCGCGCCGGCCGCCGCCGCCGGCCCGCGTCCCCGCAACGCCACGCTCGCCGCGCTCGGCGTCCGGAACTTCCGGCTCTACGTCTCCTCGCAGGTGCTCACCAACACCTGCGGCTGGGCGGCGCGCGTGGCGCAGGACTGGCTCGTGCTGACGCTCACCGGCTCGGCCGCCCTGGTGGGGCTGACGGTGACGCTGCAGTTCGTCCCGATGCTGCTGCTCGGCCTCGTCGGCGGGGTCGTCGCCGACCGCTACCCCCGGCGCCGCGTGCTCATGGTCACCCAGTCGGTGTTCGGCCTGTCCACGCTGGCCGTCGGCGTCCTCGCGCTGTCCGGTCACGTCCAGGCGTGGCACGTCCTGGTCGCGGCGTTCGTCAGCGGGCTCGCCACGGTGTTCGACAACCCCGCGCGCCAGGCGTTCGTGCACGAGGTCGCCGGCCCGCAGCACCTGCGGCAGGCGATCAGCGTCAACTCCGCGGTGTTCCAGCTCGGCGGGCTGGTCGGCCCGGCGGTCGCCGGCGGGCTCATCAGCGCGGTCGGCGAGGGCTGGACGTTCCTGCTCAACGCCGTCGCGTGCCTCGTGGCCGTCGCCCTGCTCGCCGTGATGCGGACCTCGGAGCTCACCGCCGCCCCGGTCGTCGCGCGCGCCAAGGGCCAGCTCCGCGAGGGCCTGGCGTACGTCCGCCGGACGCCGCGCATCCTGTGGTCGGTCGTGCTCGTCGGCTTCGTCGCCGTCACCGGCGTCAACATGGCGACCGTGCTCGCCGCGTACACCGACCAGGTGTTCCACACCGACGCCGGCGGCTACGCGCTGCTGACGTCGATGCTCGCGGTCGGTGCGCTGACCGGCGCCCTGCTGTCCACCCGACGCCGGGGCAGCCGCATCACCCACCTGGTCGTGCTCGCGGGGGTCGTCGGCGTGCTGCAGCTGCTCGCGGCCGCCGCGCCGAGCCGGCCGGTGTTCGTCGCCGTGCTCATCGCCATGGGCGTCGCCACCCTGCTGTACCTGACGGGCTCGAACACCCTGGTGCAGACGACGGTCGCCCCCCACGTCCGCGGTCGCGTCATGGCGCTGTACGTGCTGGTGCTGCTCGGCGCGCAGGCCGTGTCCGGGACGCTCATCGGCTGGGTGTGCGAGCACCTCGGCGCGCGGGCCGGCATGGTCGCGTGCGGCGTCGGGCCGCTGCTCGGCGCGGTCGTCGTCGGCCTGGCCCTGGCCCGGCGCAGCGAGGGCGGCACCCGCGCGACGCTCCACCGCTTCACCCACCGCCCGACCCCCACCGCCGCCTGACCCCCGCCCCGCGACACGGCCCGCTCCTCGCGCCTCGCGCCGCCCGAGGTCGTCACCTCGGGCCGAGGTCGTCACCCCGAGCTGACGACCTCGGCCCGACCTGACGACCTCGCCGCGCCCCGCCCCACGACCCGCGGCGCCCGCGGTCGGGTGGGGCGTCCGGATCTGGGAAGATGGGTGACCATGACCGATCTGTCCCCCGCCTCGCCCGCCGCCGACCCCACGACGACCGCCGCCGCGGCCGTACGCGCGGTCCGCGAGGTACCGGACCGGGTGTCGCTCGACGGCGTCGAGGCCCGCTGGGACGGCGCCTGGACGGAGCAGGGCACGTACGCGTTCGACCGGTCGGCGACGCGCGAGCAGGTGTACTCGATCGACACCCCGCCGCCGACGGTCTCCGGCTCCCTGCACGTCGGCCACGTCTTCTCGTACACGCACACCGACGTCGTCGCGCGGTTCCGCCGGATGCGGGGCGCCGAGGTGTTCTACCCGATGGGCTGGGACGACAACGGCCTGCCCACCGAGCGCCGCGTGCAGAACTACTTCGGCGTGCGCTGCGACCCGTCGCTGCCGTACGACCCGGACTTCGAGCCGCCGCACGTCGGCGGTGAGGGCAAGAGCGTCAAGGCCGCCGACCAGGTGCCGGTGAGCCGCCGCAACTTCGTCGAGCTGTGCGAGCGCCTGACCGTCGAGGACGAGCAGCAGTTCGAGGCGCTGTGGCGCCGGCTGGGCCTGTCCGTCGACTGGGGCATGACGTACCAGACCATCAGCGCCGAGGCCCGCGCGGTCGCGCAGCAGGCGTTCCTGCGGAACCTGTCGCGCGGCGAGGCGTACCAGGCGGAGGCCCCCGGCCTGTGGGACGTGACGTTCCAGACCGCGGTCGCGCAGGCCGAGCTGGAGGCCCGCCCGTACCCGGGCGCGTTCCACCGGGTGGCGTTCCACCGCGCCGGCGCCGAGCCGGTGCACATCGAGACCACCCGCCCCGAGCTCCTCCCGGCGTGCGTGGCGCTGATCGCCCACCCGGACGACGAGCGCTACCAGCACCTGTTCGGCACGACGGTGACCAGCCCGCTGTTCGGCGTCGAGGTGCCCGTGCTGGCGCACCCGGCCGCCGAGCCCGACAAGGGCGCCGGCATCGCGATGTGCTGCACGTTCGGCGACCTGACCGACGTGCAGTGGTGGCGCGAGCTCCAGCTGCCGACGCGCTCCGTCATCGGCCGCGACGGCCGGCTGCTGCGCGAGGTCCCGGAGTGGGTGACGTCCGACGAGGGCCGCGCCCGTTACGAGGAGATCGCCGGCAGGACGACGTTCTCGGCGCGCGAGGCCGTCGTGGCCGGGCTGCGCGAGACGGGCGACCTGGACGGCGAGCCGCAGAAGACCGACCGCATGGCGAACTTCTTCGAGAAGGGCGACAAGCCCCTCGAGATCGTCACGTCGCGCCAGTGGTACATCCGCAACGGCGGCCGCGACGAGTCGCTGCGCGCCGAGCTGCTGCAGCGCGGTCAGGAGCTCGGGTTCCACCCGGACTTCATGCGCGTGCGGTACGAGAACTGGGTCGGCGGCCTCAACGGCGACTGGCTGATCTCGCGCCAGCGGTTCTTCGGCGTGCCGTTCCCCGTCTGGTACGCGCTGGACGCGGACGGCGAGCCGGACCACGACCACCCGCTGCTGCCGTCCGAGGACCAGCTCCCCGTCGACCCGTCCTCGGACGTCCCCGCCGGCTACACGGCGGAGCAGCGGGGCGTGCCGGGCGGCTTCGTCGGCGACCCGGACATCATGGACACGTGGGCGACGTCGTCGCTGACCCCGCAGATCGCGGGCGGCTGGCGCTCCGACCCCGACCTGTTCGCGCGCGTGTTCCCGATGGACCTGCGCCCGCAGGGCCAGGACATCATCCGGACCTGGCTGTTCTCGACCGTGGTCCGCTCGCACCTGGAGCACGGCTCGCTGCCGTGGGCGGACGCGGCGATCAGCGGCTGGATCCTCGACCCCGACCGCAAGAAGATGTCGAAGTCCAAGGGCAACGTCGTCACCCCGATGGGCCTGCTCGAGGAGCACGGCTCCGACGCGGTCCGCTACTGGGCGGCGAGCGCGCGCCTGGGCACGGACGCGGCGTTCGAGGTCGGCCAGATGAAGATCGGCCGCCGCCTGGCCATCAAGGTGCTGAACGCGTCGAAGTTCGCGCTGTCGTTCGGCCCCGCCGAGCAGGGCGCGTCCGCGCTGGACGCCTCGCTCGTGACGGACCCGCTGGACCGCGCGATGCTCGCGGGGCTGGCGGACGTGGTGGACCGCGCGACGGCCGCGCTGGAGGCGTACGACCACACGCGCGCGCTGGAGCTGACGGAGACGTTCTTCTGGACGTTCTGCGACGACTACCTGGAGCTGGTCAAGGACCGCGCGTACGGCGCGGGTGCCGGGGCGGCGGACGTGACGCCGGAGACGGCGTCGGCGCGGGCCGCGCTGAGCCTGGCGCTCGACGTGATGCTGCGGCTGTTCGCCCCGGTGCTGCCGTTCGCCACCGAGGAGGTCTGGTCGTGGTGGCGCGAGGGCTCGGTGCACCGCGCGCCGTGGCCGGTCGCGGAGCCGCTGCGCGCCGCGGCGGGCGACGGCGACCCGGCGGTCGTCGGCGCGGCGGGTGCCGCCCTGGCGGCGCTGCGCAAGGTGAAGTCCGAGGCGAAGGTCTCGATGCGCACGGAGATCCTGCGGGCGCGCCTCGAGGTCCCGGCCTCGCTGCTGCCGGGCGTCCAGGTGGCGCTCGCGGACGTCCGCGCGGCCGGCCGCGTGACCGGCCCGCTCGACGTGGCCGAGGTCCCGGACTCCCCCGACGCGGCGGTCGTCGCCCGGGACGCCGAGCTCCTGCCGCCGGAGCCGAAGCAGCCCACGGCCTGAGCGCCTCGGGCGCCGCCGGGGCGGCCTGCGCGCTCGCCCCGGCGGCGCCCGGGCCCCCCCGGGTGGGACTCTGGTCCCGGGACGACGCGTTGTGCATACGTATCGTCTGCGACGTATAGTCTTGCGGCCGGTTTTCCACACGAGGAGTAGTTCCGATGCGCACCCGTCATCTCGCCGCCCTGCCCGCCGCCGTCGCCGCGGCCCTCCTGCTCGCCGCGTGCGGCGGCGGGGACCCCGAGGGCTCCGGCGACGCCACCGAGGGCGGTGTCGACCTGGTGCAGGCCGGGACGCTGACCGTCTGCACCAACCCGCCGTTCGAGCCGTTCGAGTTCGAGGAGGACGGCACGGTCGTCGGCCTCGACATGGACATCGTCGGCGAGGTCGCCAAGGACCTGGGCGTCACGCTGACCCCGCGCGTGTCCCCGTTCGAGGGCATCCAGTCCGGCGCCGACCTCAACAGCGGCAACTGCGACGTCGTCGCCTCCGGCATCACGATCACCGACGAGCGCAAGGCGAAGTTCGACTTCTCGGAGCCGTACTTCGACGCCGACCAGGGCCTGCTGGTCCCGGAGGGCTCGGACCTCAGCACCGTCGAGGACCTCGAGGGCAAGCAGATCGCCGTCCAGCAGGCCACGACCGGCGAGGCCTGGGTGACCGACAACGAGCTCACCCCGATCCAGTTCCAGGACCTCGGGCTGCAGATCCAGGCGCTCAAGACCGGCCAGGTCGACGCCGCCGTCAACGACATCGCCGTGCTCGGCCCGTTCGTGTCCGAGGGCCTCGAGGTCGCGGCGACGTTCCCGACCGGCGAGCAGTACGGCATCGGCGTGAAGAAGGGCAACACCGCCCTGCTCGACGCCGTGAACGCCACGCTCGACCGCATCCGCGAGGACGGCACGTACGACGCGATCTACACCGACCGGATCGGCGTCGCGCCGTCGGGCGACGCGTCGGCCTCCGCGGACAGCTGAGGTGACCACCACGCCCGCACCGGTGCCGGGGCAGATCTCCTCGCCCCGGCGCCGGTGGAGCCCGCGCCGCCGCGCCCGCGTGGTGCGCGGCGTCCAGTACGCCGTGGCCGTGGCCGTCCTGGCCGCCGTGGCGCTGGCGATCGACTGGTCGGCCGTCGGGGACAACTTCTTCAACTGGGAGACGGTGCGGCAGATCGCCCCGACGATCCCGCAGGCGTTCCTCAACACGGTGCAGTACACCCTGGCGGGGTTCGCGGTGGGCCTGTCGCTCGGGACCGCCCTCGCGCTCATGCGCCTGTCCTCCGTGCGGGTCTACCGCTGGGTCGCGACCGCCTACATCGAGTTCTTCCGCGGCATCCCGGCGCTGCTCGTCGTCATCTCGTTCGGGTACGCGGTCCCGCTGGCGTTCGGCATCCAGCTCGGGTCGGTGACCCTCAAGGCCGCGCTGGCGCTCGGCATGGTCTCGGCGGCGTACATCGCCGAGACGCTGCGCGCCGGCCTGCAGGCGGTGCCGCGCGGGCAGGTCGAGGCGGCGAGGTCGCTCGGCATGTCGCACGGGCGGACGCTGCGCAGCGTCGTCGTGCCGCAGGCGTTCCGCATCGTGCTGCCGCCGATGACGAACGAGTTCATCCTGCTGACCAAGGACACCTCGCTGGTGTTCCTGCTCGGCCTGGCGACGGACCAGTTCGACCTCACGCGCATCGGGCAGAACGCCCTCAACACCGCCCAGGGCGGGCTGACGCCGCTGTTCCTCATCGGCGCCTGCTACCTGCTCATCACCCTGCCGCTCGGGCAGCTCGCCCGGTACCTGGAGAAGCGCACCGGCGCGAGGAGCCGCTCATGACCACCGACTCCCCCGTCGTCCGGATCGCCGGGCTGCACAAGTCCTTCGGCGACCGCGAGGTGCTCACCGGCATCGACCTGGACGTGCACGCCGGCGAGGTGGTGTGCGTCATCGGCCCGTCGGGGTCCGGCAAGTCGACGCTGCTGCGCTGCGTGAACCTGCTGGAGCAGCCGACGGCCGGCCGCATCGACGTGCTCGGGGTGGACGTCACCGACCCGGACGTCGACATCGACCGGGTGCGCACCCACGTCGGCATGGTGTTCCAGCAGTTCAACCTGTTCAGCCACAAGACCGTGCTGGAGAACTGCACGATGGCGCAGCGGCAGGTGCTCCGGCGCTCCGCGGCCGAGGCCGAGCGCATCGCCAGGGCGAACCTCGAGCGGGTCGGGCTCGGCGACCGCGCCGACGCCCACCCCGCGCAGCTCTCGGGCGGGCAGCAGCAGCGCGTGGCGATCGCCCGGGCGCTGTCCATGGACCCGCAGCTCATGCTGTTCGACGAGCCCACGTCCGCGCTGGACCCGGAGCTCGTCGGCGACGTGCTCGCGGTCATGCGCGACCTCGCCGACGGCGGCATGACGATGATGGTCGTCACGCACGAGATGGCGTTCGCCCGCGAGGTCGGCGACCGGGTCGTGTTCATGGACGGCGGGGTCGTCGTCGAGCAGGGCCCGGCGGACCAGGTCATCGGCGCCCCCACGGAGCCGCGGACGCAGGCGTTCCTGCAGCGGGTGCTCGACCCGACGCACGCCGGCGGCTCCGGCCCGGCCTGACGACCCGCGGGCCGGTGGGTGCCGGGGCCGGCGGTGGCGCCGCTAGCATGGCGGACCGGCCGGACGTCGCGGTGGACCGTGGCGACCTCGTGGCCCCCACCCCTCGACCAGGAGCACCGATGCGCGAGTTCAGCGCCGACACCCCCGTCCCGCACGACCCCGCCCTGAACGTCCCGGGGCTGCTGCTGCGGCGCCTCGAGCGCGGGGCGTCGAGCGTCGTCATCGAGCGGTCGACCGGGCTGGGCGGCTCCTGGGCGCCGGTGACCGTCGCGGAGTTCGTCTCGGAGGTCACGGCGCTCGCCAAGGGCCTGGTGGCGCGCGGGCTCGAGCCCGGGGACCGCGTGGCGATCATGTCGCGCACCCGCTACGAGTGGACCCTCACGGACTTCGCCGTGTGGTTCGCGGGCGGCGTGGGCGTGCCGGTGTACGAGACGTCGTCCGCGGAGCAGGTCGAGTGGATCCTGTCGAACTCCGGGGCGTCGCTCGCCGTCGTCGAGACCGCCGCGCACGCCGCCGTGGTCGCGCAGGTGCGGGACGCCGTGCCGGGCCTGCGGGACGTGTCCGTCATCGACGAGGGTGGCCTCGCCCAGCTCGTCGCGGGCGGGTCCGACGTGGCCGACGCGGAGATCGAGCGGCGACGCTCCCTGGCCGCCGCGGACGACCTCGCGACGATCATCTACACCTCCGGCACCACCGGCCGCCCGAAGGGCGTCGAGCTGTCGCACGGCAACTTCGTCGACAACGCCCGCAACGGCGTGGCCGCGCTCGCCGAGGTCTGCGCCACCCCGGGCTCGCGCACCCTGCTGTTCATGCCGCTGGCGCACGTGTTCGCGCGGTTCATCCAGATGGTCGCGATCGAGGCGGGCTCCCCGCTCGGCCACACGCCGGACACCCGGAACCTGCTCGCCGACTTCGCGTCGTTCCGGCCGACGTACATCCTCGCGGTGCCGCGGGTGTTCGAGAAGGTCTACAACTCCGCGGAGCAGAAGGCCGGCCACGGGTTCCGCCTCAAGATGTTCCGCTGGGCGGCGAAGGTCTCCATCACCTACTCGCGCGCGCTCGACACGCCGGCCGGCCCGTCCGCGCAGCTCCGCGCGGCCCACACGGTGGCGACGGCGCTCGTGCTGCGCAAGCTCAAGGACGCCATGGGCGGCGCGCTGCGGTACGCCATCTCGGGCGGCGCGCCGCTCGGCGAGCGCCTCGGCCACTACTTCCGCGGGCTCGGCCTCGTGGTGCTCGAGGGCTACGGGCTCACCGAGACGACGGCGCCCTCCAGCGTGAACCGGCCCGGGCTCATCAAGATCGGCACCGTCGGCCCCGCGTACCCCGGCACGTCGCTGCGCGTCGACGACGAGGGCAACGTGTACGCCAAGGGCCCGCACGTGTTCCGCGGCTACCACGACAACGCCGAGGCCACCGCGGAGGTGCTGCGGGACGGCTGGTTCGCCACCGGTGACATCGGCACGCTCGACGACGACGGCTACCTGCGGCTCACCGGGCGGGCCAAGGAGCTCATCGTCACCGCGGGCGGCAAGAACGTGGCGCCCGCCGTGCTGGAGGACCGGTTCCGCGGCCACCCCCTCGTCAGCCAGGTCGTCGTGGTCGGGGACGGCCGCCCCTTCATCGGCGCCCTCGTCACCCTGGACGCCGACATGCTGCCCGGCTGGCTGTCCATGCACGGCCTGCCCCCGATGGACGTGCGCGCCGCCGCCCGGCACCCGCAGGTGCTCGCCGCGCTGGACCGCGCCGCCGCCCGGGCCAACGAGGCCGTGTCCCGCGCGGAGTCCATCCGGAAGGTGCGCGTGCTCGACGGCGACTTCACCGAGGCCAACGGCTACCTCACGCCGTCGCTCAAGGTGAAGCGCGCCCTCGTGCTGAAGGACTTCGCCGCGGACGTCGAGGAGCTGTACGTCGACACCCGCGAGAAGTGACGCGCGCGGGACGCCGTTCACCCGTTCGCGCGGTGCTTCACCCCCCGATCGGCCGACGGGGGTCACAGCCAGCCCCTAGCCTCGGCCCGCGGGCGACTCCCGCGACCCGACGACATCCCGGAGCACCGCCATGTCCCTGACGCCTCCCGAGCCGGCACCGTCCCAGCCGCCCGCCCCGCCGTCGCCGACGGGCGCGTGGACGCCCGGGCCGGCACCGGAGGCTCCGGGCGCGGCGTGGACGCCCGCGACCGGGGCGGGCGCACCGGCCGGGCCGGGTGGCGCGGGCCCGCAGGGGTACCCGTACCCGTCCGGCCCGGCGTACCCGCCCGCCCCCGGGTACCCCGGGGGCGCCCCGTGGCCCGGCGCTGCCGAGCCGGAGTCGGACAAGTCGTTCGTCGCCACCTGGCTGCTCGCGCTGCTGCTCGGTTCCCTCGGCGTGGACCGGTTCTACCTCGGCAAGGTCGGCACCGGCATCGCGAAGCTCCTCACGGTGGGCGGCCTCGGCGTCTGGTCGCTGGTCGACCTCGTCCTGGTGCTGACCGGGGTGCAGCGCGACCGGCAGGGCCGGCGGCTCGCGGGCTACCAGCGCCACCGCGTGACGGCGTGGGTCGTCACGGGCATCTGGGTGGTGCTGTCCGGCGTCGGCGGGATCGTGGCCGGCACGCTCGCGGCGTCCGCCGCCCAGGAGGCCGTCGAGCAGGCCGCCGCGCAGGCCGCCGACGACCTGGCGCAGGACCTGGCCGCCGAGCAGCAGGCGGCCGAGGAGGCGGCGCAGGACGCCCTGGACGACGCCGAGCAGCCGGCCTCCGCGGACGGCGCCCCGGTCGTCGACGTGATGGGCTGGGCCCTGGAGGGCTACGGCACCTACGTCCCCGTGCAGCAGTCGGGCACCGGCGACGCCTCGATCACGCTGCCGGACGGCGTGTTCTACGGCGCGGTGCAGGTGACCTACGACGGCCCGGGCGACTTCCGGCTGTCCGTGGTCGACGTGGACGGCAGCGAGGCCGAGCTGCTCGTCGAGATCACCGGCCCGTACGCCGGCACGCTGCCGCTGGGGCTCACGGCGGCCACCGAGCCCGAGGCGCTCCAGGTCACCGCGGGCGGCCCGTGGTCGCTCACCATCTCCCCGGTCGGGCAGGCGGCCGCCCTGCCGGCGTCCGGCCACGGCGACGGCGTGTTCCTGTACGACGGCCCGGGTGGCGACGTGGCGCTCAGCCACGCCGGCACCTCCGGGTTCCTGGTGTTCGAGCAGGCCGGTGAGCAGTACGCCACCGCCCTGCTCGCCGACCAGGTCGGTGCCTGGTCCGGCACCGCGCCGCTGTCCGCCGGCCCGTCGGTCGTGGTGGTGCTCGCCGACGGCGACTGGAGCGCCACGCTCCCCTGAGCAGCCGCGAGGGCGGCGTCCGACCCCTGCCGGACACCGCCCTCGCGTGCGGTCACACCACGCGGTGCAGCCGGCGCTGGTCCTCCGAGGACGTGGGCACGGCCTCGCTCGGCGTGGAGTCGTCGTTCCACCGCAGCACCGCGCCGACGCCGTCGACCAGCTCCACCTGGCCGTCGAGCGCGATCGTCAGGCCCGCGTCCTGCCCGAGCGCGGCACGCAGCAGCGCGACGTCCGCGGGCATGCGCCGGACGCCCGACGTCACGCCGATGCCCTCCAGGTCGGCCTCGCGCGACGCGATCTGCAGCGGCTCCGGGCCCACCCACAGGTGCCGGTCCGCCAGGGACGAGCCCGGCAGCGTGACGTCCTCGTGCAGCACGAGCTCCCGCACCTGACCACGCTGCAGCACGGTCACGACGTCGTCCACGGAGGTGACGGCCGCTCCCCCGCGCCCGAGCTCCTCGCGGTACCGCGCCAGCGTCTCCTCCCGCCGCCGCTGCCGGAACGCCTCGAGGGTCTGCGCGACGCGCTGGTGGAACACCTCCTGCTTGACCCCGTCGGCGCGCGAGCCGCCCGGCACCTCCACGACGAGGTCCCGCGTGCGCGGCGCGACGGCGTGGCACAGCAGCGACACCGCCCGCACGTCGCCGGTCACCAGCACGATCTCCGGCTTCTTCTCGACCACCTGGCGGTCCAGGTCGGCCGCGACGGTCTCGGCGTTGCGCTCCCAGGAGTCCTCGGCGCGCATCTGCACGCGCCGGCTCTTCCAGCCGTCGCCCGTCTCCTTGACCTTGCGCAGCTCGTCGTGGTCGCCCTCGACCGTCTCCTTCTGCGCCGTCTTCAGGCCCGACCCGTCGGACCACGTGAGGTCCGCGCCCTGCCGGTCCACCTCGACGAGCAGGAACCGGGTCGCCTGGTCGGCGGCGCGCACGGCCGGAAGCAGCACCGGCACGTCGTCGAGCACCGCCGTCGACTGCGCCGGCGACTCCTTGAGCACGCGGTCCACGACGACGCCCTCGGCGTCCGCGATCACCACGCGCCCGTGCGGTCCGGCGACCCCGGTCGGACGGGTCACCCGACCCTCGATGTCGTCGAGGACGGCAGCTGCCGCACCCGAGCGCTCGAGCTCCTTGCGCAACGCCCGCCAGCGGCCCGCGACCTCCTCGTCACCGGACGCGTCCGCGCGGGTGGCGTCCAGGTGGACCGTCACGAACGGGGCGGGACGGCCGAGCAGGGGCTTGAGCCAGTGCAGTTCCACGAGCGACCTCCGAGGGTTCGGGTGGGTCGGTCCACCGGCGGGGCGCCTGCCGGGCCGCACCGGCCGACCGGTCCTGACCCCTCCCACCCTCTGACAGCCGGGCCGCTCGCGCCACCCCTCGGCGCACCCGCGTCCGCGCTGGTGCGTCCCGCGGGCCCGCAGGTCCGCTCAGACCGCGTCGGGCCCGGTCTGCCGTCCGTCGGGGCCGGCGGCGATCGCCTCGTGGTGGCGGATGACCTCCTCGACGATGAACGCGAGGAACTTCTCCGCGAACACCGGGTCGAGGTCGGCCTGGCGGGCGAGGTCCCGCAGCCGGGCGACCTGCTGCGCCTCGCGCCCCGGGTCGGACGCGGGCAGCCCGAGGCGGGCCTTGAGCACGCCGACCTGCTGCGTGGCCTTGAACCGCTCGGCGAGCAGGTGGATCAGCGCGGCGTCGATGTTGTCGATGCTGCCGCGCAGCCGCGCGAGCTCGGGGGGCGGGGTGCTGGAGGCCGGTGTCGTCACGCCCCCGATCGTAGGGGGCGCGCCGCCGGCCTCAGGCGCTCTTCTCGCGGGGCGTGCGCTTGGCCGGCGCCTGACGCGGCACCAGGGTGGGGTTGACGTTCTCCAGCACGACCTCGCGGTTCACCACGACGCGCTCGACGTCGTCGCGGCTCGGCACCTCGAACATCACCTGCTGGAGGACCTCCTCCATGATGGCGCGCAGGCCGCGGGCACCGGTGCCGCGCAGCAGCGCCTGGTCCGCGATGGCCCCGACGGCGTCGTCGGTGAACTCGAGCTGCACGCCGTCGATGTCGAACATCCGCTGGTACTGCTTCACCAGGGCGTTGCGCGGCTCGGTGAGGATCCGCACGAGCGCGTCCCGGTCGAGCGGCGAGACCGTCGTGATGACCGGGACGCGGCCGATGAACTCGGGGATCAGCCCGAACTTCAGCAGGTCCTCCGGCATGACGTCGCCGTACACGTCGCGGTCGTCCGCGGTGTGCAGCGGGGCGCCGAAGCCGATCCCGCGCCGCCCGGCGCGCGACGTGATGATCTCGTCCAGCCCCGCGAAGGCGCCCGCGACGATGAACAGCACGTTCGTCGTGTCGATCTGGATGAACTCCTGGTGCGGGTGCTTGCGGCCGCCCTGCGGCGGGACGGACGCCGTCGTGCCCTCGAGGATCTTCAGCAGCGCCTGCTGCACGCCCTCGCCGGACACGTCCCGCGTGATCGACGGGTTCTCGCTCTTGCGGGCGATCTTGTCGATCTCGTCGATGTAGATGATCCCGGTCTCGGCCTTCTTCACGTCGAAGTCGGCGGCCTGGATGAGCTTGAGCAGGATGTTCTCGACGTCCTCGCCGACGTAGCCCGCCTCGGTGAGGGCCGTGGCGTCCGCGATCGCGAACGGGACGTTGAGCATCCGGGCGAGCGTCTGCGCGAGGTACGTCTTGCCGCAGCCCGTCGGGCCGATCAGCAGGATGTTCGACTTCGCGATCTCGACGGAGTCCTCGGCCTGGCCGGTCCCCACCGTCGGGGTCGCCTCGCCGGCCTGGATCCGCTTGTAGTGGTTGTAGACGGCGACGGCCAGCGACCGCTTCGCGGCGTCCTGCCCCACGATGTACTGCTCGAGGAACGCGAAGATCTCCTTCGGCTTGGGGAGCTCCACCATGCCGATCTCGGTGGCCTCCGCCCGCTCCTCCTCCATGATCTCGTTGCAGAGCTCGATGCACTCGTCGCAGATGTAGACGCCCGGACCCGCGATGAGCTTCTTCACCTGCTTCTGCGACTTCCCGCAGAACGAGCACTTGAGAAGGTCCGCGCCGTCCCCGATGCGAGCCACGTGCGTCCCCTTCCCTCGGTTGCGACCGCTGCGGTCGCGTCGTCCTGCGTCTCGTCGTGCGTGGTGCGTCGTGCGCGCGGTGCGTGCGGCCCGCCGTCACGGCGCCGGCTGCGTCGCCGCCATCCGACCATTGCACACCACGGCGGGCGCGGTGTCTCCCCTGCGCGCATCCGGGTGTCGGGCGTGTCGCGCCGACGACCCCCGGGCGGGTGGCCCGCAGGCCCGCCCCGCCCCGGCTCAGCCGGGTGGGACGGGCCTGCGGGGACCGGTCACGGCTCGACGGTCGTGGCGGTGACGCCCTTGCGGCTGGCGAGCACCTGGTCGACGATCCCGTACTCGTGCGCCTGCGCGGCGGTGAGGATCTTGTCGCGCTCGATGTCCTGGCGGACCTTGTCCAGCGGCTGGCCGGTGTGGTGCGCGATGGTCTCCTCGAGCCACTCGCGCATCCGGATCAGCTCGTTCGCGTGGATCTCGATGTCGGACGCCTGGGCGTAGCCGCCGCCCTCCATCGCGGGCTGGTGGATCAGCACGCGGGCGTTCGGCAGCGCGAGCCGCTTGCCCGGCGTGCCGGCCGCCAGCAGCACGGCCGCCGCGGAGGCCGCCTGCCCGAGGCACACGGTCTGGATCTGCGGCTTGATGTACTGCATCGTGTCGTAGATCGCGGTCAGCGCGGTGAACGAGCCACCGGGCGAGTTGATGTACAGCGTGATGACGCCGTCCGGGTCCGTGGACTCCAGGACCAGGAGCTGGGCCATGATGTCGTCCGCGGAGGCGTCGTCCACCTGCACGCCGAGGAAGATGATGCGGTCCTCGAACAGCTTGGTGTACGGGTCCTGCCGCTTGAAGCCGTACGCGGTGCGCTCCTCGAACTGGGGCAGCACGTAGCGGGACGACGGCGCCAGGGCGGGCGCGGTGCCGCCCCAGCCGCCGGCGAGGCGCCCGGCGCGGGCGATGAATTGCGACTCGGTGCTCACGGGTTCTCCTTCTGCGGGGTCTGTCGGTCGGCGGGGCGCGTCAGGAGGCGGTGCCGCCGCCGCCGGTGACGGCGCCCGCGTGGGTCACGACCTTGTCGACGAACCCGTACTCGAGCGCCTCGGGGGCGGTGAACCAGCGGTCGCGGTCCGAGTCGGCGGTGATCTGCTCGACCGTCTTGCCGGTCTGCTCGGCGATCAGCTCGGCCAGCACGGTCTTCATGTGCAGGATGAGCTGGGCGTTGATGCGGACGTCCGTCGCGGTGCCCCCGATGCCGCCGGACGGCTGGTGCATCATCACGCGGGCGTGCGGGGTGGCGTAGCGCTTGCCCTTCGCGCCGGACGAGAGCAGGAACTGCCCCATCGACGCGGCCATGCCCATCGCGACCGTCGCCACGTCCGGCTGGATGTACTGCATGGTGTCGTAGATCGCCATGCCGGCCGTGATCGAGCCGCCGGGCGAGTTGATGTACAGGAAGATGTCCTTCTCGGGGTCCTCCGCCGCGAGCAGCATCATCTGCGCGCAGATGGCGTTCGCGTTCTCGTCGCGGACCTCCGAGCCGAGCCAGATGATCCGCTCCTTGAGGAGCCGGTTGTAGATGGAGTCGTTGAGGCCGAGTCCCCCGGACTCGGCCCGGGCGATCGCCGGCGTCTGGTCGTTCACGAAGGCTCCCTCGTCAGGCTTGGTGTGCTTGCGCCGACCCTAACGCCCGCCCAGGTGCCCGTTCGTCCCGCTGACGCCCCGTTTCGCTGTCGGCGCACCCGTCGGGCGGAGGGCGCGAGGTCGTCAGCTCGAGCCGAGGTCGTCAGGTCGGCGTGACGACCTCGGCCGGACGTGACGACCTCGGCGCGCGGGGACGCGGGGCGGGGCGGGAAGTGTGGGCGGGGATGCGCGAGGGGCCCCGCACCGGTGTGGTGCGGGGCCCCTCGGGGTCGTGCCGGGTCAGGCCTTGGCGTCGGCCTCGGCGGCCTCCGGCTCGGTGGCCTCGGCCTGGTCGGTCTCGGCGGCCTCCTGGGCGGCGTCGTCCTCGTCCGAGCCGATGTACTCGGACAGGTCGACCGCGGCACCGGAGCCGTCGACGACGGCCACGTGGCGCAGGGCGACGGCCAGCGCCTTGGAGCGCGCGACCTCGGCGACCATGGCCGGGATCTGGCCCTGCTGGTCGATGGTCTGGATGAACGTGTTCGGGTCCATGCCGTACTGGCGGGACGCGCTCACCAGGTAGTCGACGAGCTCGCCCTGGTTGACCTTGACCTCGAGCTTCTCGGCCAGGGTGTCCAGGAGGATCTGGTTGCGCAGCGCGGTCTGCGCCTGCTCGGTCACCTCGGCGCGGTGCGTGTCGTCCTCCAGGCGGCCCTCGGACTCGAGGTGGCGGTGCACCTCGGCCTCGACGGCGCCCTGCGGGACGGGGATCTCGATCTGCTCGAGCAGCTGCTCCAGCAGCAGGTCCCGCGCCTGGACGGCCTGGTTCTGGCCCTTGATGCGGCCGGCCTGCTCGCGGAGGTCCGCCAGGAGCTCGTCGATGGTGTCGAACTCGGACGCCATCTGCGCGAAGTCGTCGTCCGCCTCGGGCAGCTCGCGCTCCTTGACGGAGGTCGCGGTGACGGTGACCTCGGCCTGCTCGCCGGCGTGCTCGCCGCCGACCAGCGTGGTGGAGAACGTGGTGGTCTCGCCGGCCGACAGCCCGGTGAGCGCCTCGTCGAGGCCCTCGAGCATGTTGCCCGAGCCGATCTGGTAGGAGACGCCGGAGACCGTGTCGACCTCCTCGCCGTCGATCTTGGCGACCAGGTCGATGACCGCGAAGTCCTTCTCGGCGGCCGGGCGGTCGACGCCGACCAGCGAGCCGAAGCGCTCACGCAGCGCGTCCAGGCGGCCCTGCACGTCCTCGTCGGTGATCGCCGAGTCGTCGACCGTCACGGACAGGCCGTCGATCTCGGGGATCTCGATCTCGGGGCGGACCTCGACCTCGGCCGTGAAGACCAGGTCGCCGTCGGTGTCGCCGGCCACCAGGCCGGGGACCTTCGTGACGTCGACCTCGGGCTGGCCGAGCGGGCGCAGCTTGTTCTCGCGGACGGCCTCGGCGTAGAAGCCGGACAGGCCCTCGTTGACGGCGTGCTCCATGACCGCCGGGCGGCCGACGCGCTGGTCGATGATCCGCGGCGGGACCTTGCCCTTGCGGAAGCCGGGGATGGTCACCTGCTCCGCGATGTGCGCGTAGGCGTGATCGATGCTCGGCTTGAGCTCGTCGTACGGAACCTCGACGGTCAGCCTGACCTTGGTGGGCTCCAGGGTCTCGACGGCGCTCTTCACTTCAGTGGTCTCCAACTGCTCGGACGGTCGGTGCCGGGGGTCCGGCGTGGGGCGCTCGGGCGCACCGGCGAGGCGGATCCTCGCTCCCCCGTGGGCGGCACGCTGCGGCGCGTGCGGGCATGACTGATCGCTCGCACCGGCCCGACGATCCTACGCCACGGGCCGGGACCGCCGCCAAAGCGGGGGCGCGCGGACGGCAGGCGCTCCCGGGCCGGACGCCCTCGCGACGCCCGGGCCTCAGCGCGCGCGCCGGGCGTCCCGCCAGGCCCGCCACGCGCCCGTCGACCACAGCGCCCACGCCACCAGCCCCGCCTGGAACGGCAGCCGGGCCGCGCGCTTCGCGTCCGAGTCGAGACCGAACGCGTCGGTGCGCGTGAGGTACTGCGACACGTTGCCCGGGAACACCGCGACGAAGAACGCCGCCGCCACCCAGCCCCCGGCAGCCCGGTACCGCCGCGGCGCGAGGGCGAGCGCCGCCCCGAGCGCGATCTCGACGACGCCCGAGCCGAGCACCACCGCGTCGTCGTCCGCCGGCACCCAGCCCGGCACCTGCGCCTGGAACTCCTCGCGCGCGAACGTCAGGTGGCCCGTGCCCGCGAACGCCAGGGCCGCGCCGAGCGCGAGGCGCCCGGCCGTGCGGAGGCGACCGCCGGGCGGGTCGGCGAGCAGGCGGGCGGGCTCGGCCGGGGTGCGGGGCATCGGGACCTCCGAGGTGGGCGCGGGGTGTGCTCGCATCCCACCACGGTCCTGCGCCGGCCGCGCCCGGTCCGGCGCGTCGGGCGGGCAGCCGGGCGGGACGACCGGGCGGGACGTCGGGGCAGGGTTCAACGCAGCGCCGCGTCGAGCAGCCCGTCGAGCCGCGCCACGGACTCCCGCCACCCCGCAGGCCGGTCCCAGGCCACCCACGACCGCTCGGCCAGCAGGTGCAGCGCCTCGTGCACGGCGAGCCGCTCGTGCTCCGGCGCGGTCAGCCGGCCGTACCCGTCGACGAGCGCGGCGGCGTCGGCGGGCACGTGCTGCCGGACGTGCACCCGGGTCTGCGCCAGGTCCGTCATCGGGTCGTCCCAGGCGGCGCGCTCCAGGTCGACCACGCCGGACGGCCGGGCGGGGTCGTCGTCAGCGACGAGCAGGTTCGCGTCGACGAGGTCGCGGTGGCACAGCACGGCCCGGTCGCACGCGACGAACGCCGCGCGGTGGGCGTCCAGCAGCGCGCCGACCCGCGCCCGCACCTCCCCCGCGCCGCCGACCCGGTCGTGGTCCGCGAGCAGCTCCGCCGCCCGGTCCTGCACCCGGTCCCACGCGGTCGCCCGCAGCGGCGCCCCGGCACCGAGCGACCCGAAGCCCGGCCCGGCGACGTCGTGCAGCCGGCGCAGCACGCCACCGACCGCCGACGTCAGCGCGGTCTGCGTCGCCGCGTCCAGCGCGCTCCGGCGGTCCGCCCACCGCACCCCGGGCAGTCGCGTCATCAGCAGGAAGGCGTGGCCGTCGGGGGTGTACCCGAGCGCCAGCACCCGGGGCGCCGGCACTCCCGCGACGCCCGCGAGCAGCCCCAGCGCCACCGCCTCGACGCGCAGCCGCGGCGCGAGGCCGGGCGCCACCACCTTGAGGACGGCGGGCCCGTCCTCCCCCGTGACACCCACGACGTGCCCGACGGCGCCCTGCACCGACGGCGCCCACGCGTCGGGGACCACGACCCGGCCGTCCCCGGCGAGCTGGTCCAGGGCGGCACGCAGGACGGCGGGGGCGACGGGCACGTCCCCATCCTCGCGCGCCCGTGCCGTGCTCCGTAGGCTCGCTCGCGGCACCTCCGCGGTCACCGGGGTGCACGGGGGCCGTGGACCGGAGGGGGTGCTCGATGACGGCGGACGACCGGTCGGCCGCCGCCCCGCCCCGGAGCCGTTCCGTCGTCACCCTCGCGGTGTCCCTCGTGCTCGTCGAGCTCCTCGCGGGGATGCAGCGCTACCTGTCCCAGACCGTGCTGCCGCTGGTCGCCGCGGACCTCGACGGGGCGCACCTGTACGGGCCGCTGGACGCCGCCGCGCAGGCGCCGACGTTCCTCACGATGCCGCTCGGCGCGTGGCTGCTGTCGCGGTTCCGCGTCGGGCGGCTGCTGGTGGTGCTGACCCTCGTGACGGTCGCCGGGGCGATGCTGTGCGCGCTCGCGCCCTCCATGGTCGTGTTCATCGCCGGCACCGCCGTCCGCGCGGCGGCGGCGGGGGCGCTCGCGACCGTCGGCATGGGGGTCGTCGCCCGGGGTCTGCCGCCGCGGCACCGGCAGCTCGTGCTCGCCGCGATGTCGGGCGTGTGGCTCGTGTCGTCGGTGCTCGGCCCGGTCTACGCGGCCGGGGTCGCGACCACCCTGGGGTGGCGGTGGGCGATGGTGCTGTACCTGCCCGTGCTGCTCGTCGTGCGCCTCGTGGTCGCGCGGTCCGCGCCGGAGCGGCCGGAGTCCGTGCCGACCGAGCCCGCGCCGTGGGGGTGGGCGCTGGTGCTCGCCGCCGGGTCCGCCGTGCTCGCGCTGCCCGTCGGCGTCTGGTGGCCGCTCGTCCTGCCCGCCGGCGCCGCGCTCATGGTCGGCGCCGCGGCACGGATCCTGCCCGCGGGGACGCTCCGCGCGCGGTCCGGGCGCCGGGCGGGGCTGACCGCGCTGGGCGTGACGGCCGCCGTGTACTTCGGCGCGACGATGGTGCTGTCGGTGGTCGCGCACGACGCCCTGGGGCTCGGCACGCGCGACGTCGCCGTCGTGGTGGCCGCGCCGGGTCTGCTGTGGGCCGCCGTGGCGCTGTGGACCGGCTCGCACCCGGCGTCGACGGACGCGGCGTTCCGACGACGCGCGGCGCTCGCGTCCGGGAGCCTCGCCGCGGGCGTGCTCGTGCTGCTGCTGGCGGTGCTCGTGGCCGGCCCCGGCCGGGCGGGCGTCCTCGCGGCCCTCGTCGCCGGCGGCGGGCTGCTCGGAGCCGGCATGGGCACCGTCTACCCCGACCTGCTCGGGCGGTGCCTCACCCCGCCCGCCCGCGGCGACGGCATCTCCGAGGACCGCGTGGCCGCTGCGGTCGTCCTCGCGGAGTCCGTCGGCATGGCCCTGGCGACCACTGCCGCGTACGCGTGGCTCGGGGGCGGCTCGGCGCTGCTGGCCGAGCCCGTCGACCGCGCCCGGGTGCTGTACGCGGTGCTGCTGGGGGTCTCGGTGCTGGTCGTGCGGCGGCTGCTCGCGGCGGCACGGCCGGACGTCGCGGGCACGGCGGCGGACGGCGCGGGACGGCGAGCGGCCTGAGCCACCACCGCCGCGGGTGCGACCGCCCGCGTCAGGCCTGCGTCAGCAGCGGCAGCGTGCGGGCCCACAGCGCGGGCTCCGCGCCGTCCTCGGGGAACGGGTCCGGCCGCGGGGGCCGCGGCGAGGACGACGGGCCCGAGATCAGGTCCAGGTAGTCGGCGTCGTACTCCGGTGCGGGCTCCGCCCGGGGCACCCGCACCCGCGACGTGGCGGCGCGCCCCCGGACCCGCTCCAGCTCGCGACGTGTGTCGTCGCGCAGCCACGCCGGGCCGTCCGCGGCGAGCTCGAGGTCCGCCACAGCGCTCGCCGGGTCCCGGAGGTGGTCGGCGACCAGCAGGCCGCGCACGTGGTGCAGCACCGCCCGGTCCTGCGGGCGCTCCACCCACACGTGCAGCGCCATGTCGCAGCAGTGCACGGCCGTCTTCGGCTGCCGGTTCAGCAGCGCGGCGCTGACGTCCGCCAGCCACGCCTCCGGGGTGTACGCCCCGCCGTCCAGCCGCCAGGCCATCGCGGTCCGGGACAGCGGGTACCAGTCGCCGGCGGCGAGGAGCGTCAGGCACTCCTCGCGCCACGAGGAGGCGGGGCGGCGCGGGACGAGGTGGAGCATCGCGCCAGGTTACGGCGGCGGGCCGGGCGACCGGGAGGCGCGACACGTCGGCGGTTCGGTCGGGATGGACGGATTCGAACCGACGACCTTCCGCTCCCAAAGCGGACGCGCTACCAACCTGCGCCACATCCCGTCGCGGCGAGTCTAGTGGCGGGGACGATGCCGCCGGAGCGGGTACCCTTGTCCGGCAGCCCGCACGCCGGGCCTGCGCGGATGTAGCTCAATGGTAGAGCCCCAGTCTTCCAAACTGGCTACGCGGGTTCGATTCCCGTCATCCGCTCCGACTCCCCGAACCCGGCCTGGGGCGACCCCGCCGCCTAGGCTCGCGCCATGGCCACCGTCCTCCTCGTCCGCCACGGCCGCACCACCGCGAACGCCTCGGGGCTCCTCGCGGGCCGCACCGCCGGGGTGCGCCTCGACCGGGTGGGCCGGGGCCAGGCCGCCCGGACGGCGGAGCGGCTCGCCGCCGTCCCGCTGGTCGCGGTGGTGACCAGCCCCCTGGAGCGGTGCCGGCAGACGGCGCGCGCGGTCACGGACCGCCAGGCCGACGCCCCCACGACCCGGGTCGACGCCCGCCTGACGGAGTGCGACTACGGCTCCTGGCAGGGCCGGACGCTGAAGGACCTGGCCGCCGAGCCGCTGTGGGCGACGGTCCAGACGCAGCCGAGCGCCGCGACGTTCCCGGGCGGCGAGTCGCTGGCCGCGATGCAGGCGCGGGCGGTGGCTGCGGTGCGGGAGCAGGACGCCGCCGTCGAGGCGGAGCACGGACCCGGGGCGGTGTGGGCGGCGGTCACGCACGGCGACATCGTCAAGGCGGTGCTCGCGGACGCGCTCGGGATGCACCTGGACCTGTTCCAGCGGCTGGCGGCGGGGCCCGCGTCGGTGTCCGTGGTGCGGTACGGCCCGGCGCGGCCGGAGGTCGTCGCGGTGAACACCGACGCCGGCGACCTGTCGTGGCTGCGGGGCGCGGCGCCCGCCGGGGACGCGCCGGTCGGTGGCGGCGCCGGGCCCGCCAGCGCTCCCCGTGACGGTGTCGGACCGCGCTCCTAGCATGGGTGCATGCCGACCCTCGTCCACCTGCACGACTGGCCCGACCGCGCCGTGATCGGCACGGTCGGCCGTCCCGGTCAGCGCACGTTCTACCTGCAGGCCCGCACCGGGCGCCGCACCACGAGCGTCGCGATGGAGAAGGAGTGGGCCGCCGTCCTGGCGGACAAGATCGACCTCATCCTCGACGAGCTCATGACGGAGGACGGCAACCGCTACAGCGTCCCGGCGGAGGCCACGCCCGAGCTCGTCGACGAGGACCCGGTCGAGCAGCCCGTCGAGGAGGACTTCCGGCTCGGCTCGATGCGGCTGAGCTGGGACGCCGCGACCGGGCAGGTCGTCGTGGAGGCGTTCCCGCTGGTCGAGGTAGAGTCCGAGGAGGAGGCCGCCGCGCTCGAGGAGATCGAGCCGGAGGAGGCGATGATCCTGCGGATGCCGGTGGGCAGCGCCCGGGCGTTCGCCGAGCGGGCGCGCCGGGTCGTGCGGGCCGGCCGTCCGCTGTGCCCGCGGTGCGGCGAGCCGGTGGACCCCGACGGCCACGTGTGCGACCCCGGGGACGCGTGACCGCGCCCGACACCCGCGACGCGCCGCAGGAGGACCTGGAGCGCGGCGACCTCGAGGTGGTGGGCCGGATCACGACGGCCTCGAACGCGACGTTCCTGGCCCGGATCGGCGGGACGTCGGTGGTCTACAAGCCCGTCGCCGGCGAGAAGCCGCTGTGGGACTTCCCGGACGGCACGCTCGCCCGGCGCGAGGTCGCCGCGTACCTCGTCTCCGAGGCCACCGGCTGGGGCGTCGTGCCGCGCACGTGGCTGCGGGACGGCCCGCTCGGCGCCGGGATGGTGCAGCTCTGGCAGGAGCCCGACACGGCGCAGGACCCCGTCGACGTGCTGCCCGCCGCCCGCGTCCCCGCCACGGGCTGGCGCGCCGTCGTGGAGGGCGAGGACGAGGACGGCTCCCCCGTCGTGCTGGTCCACGAGGACTCCGCGGCGCTGCGGCGCATGGCGGTGCTGGACGTGCTGCTCAACAACGCCGACCGCAAGGGCGGGCACGTGCTGCCGGTACCGGGCGGCCACCGGTTCGGCGTCGACCACGGCGTGACGTTCCACGTCGAGCCGCGGCTGCGGACGGTGCTGTGGGGCTGGGTCGGCGCGCCGCTGGACGACGACGAGCGCGCGGGCGTCGGGCGGGTGCGCGACGGGCTGGCGGGCGACCTCGGTCCGGCGCTGGCGGACCTCCTCACCGAGGCGGAGGTCGCCGCGCTGGCGGCCCGGTGCGCGCGGCTGCTGCGCGAGGGCCGGTTCCCGGGGCCGGAGGGGGACATGCCCGCGGTGCCGTGGCCGCTGTTCTAGGTCCGAGCACCTCGCCAACCGAAGGGCCCCTCGACATGCGTCTGCGGTGGTGAAGCACAAGCCCAGCGCGCGGCCAGAGCGTCAGCATGGTGGTGAGAGGATGGCCCGATGCGCGCTGTGGGGAACGTGATGGGTATCGGCTACGAGGGCCGGAGCCTCGACGAGGTGATGTCGACCCTGCGCATCTGGGAGTGCAGCACCGTCGTCGATGTGCGCCTCAACCCCGTGTCCCGGAAGCGCGGCTTCTCGCGGAAGTCCCTTGCTGCGGCCCTCGGCGAGCAGGGCATCGGCTACGTCCACCTGCGAGCACTGGGCAACCCCGTCGACAACCGCTCAGGCTTCGCCCACCCGGGAAGTGCGCAGGCGTCCGCAGCGCACAGCCGGTTCGTCGACGAGGTCCTGCGCGGCGCAGACGCGCAGACGGCGCTCGCCGAGATCGAGCGACTCGCGGCACAGGGAGTGGTCGCCCTGCTGTGCTTCGAGGCCGCGGCCTCCTGCTGCCACAGGTCTCTCGTGATGGACGCGCTGCAGTCCCGTGCCCTACAGACCGTCTAGGAAGAGCGGACTGCGTGCGAGGCCGGCGGGCGGGTAGTACGTCCCCAGGACCATGAACTGTCGACGCCGGACGATGTTCTCCTGGTTCCCCAGATACAGCGCGGGGGCTCGACCCGGTGCGAACATCTGCGTCCCGAACTTGTTCCGGATGGCGTGAACCACCTCCGAATCGGGTCTGTCGTGGAGACGCCCCTGCAATGCAGTGAGCTCCCAGTCGAGGATCCCGGCACGGTGAGGACGGACGCACGCAGCCTCCGGACACGTGAACCGCAGCCACGCCTTGAACCGGGGTGCCTGACGCATCCGAGGTACGTCAGCACGGAACAAGTCGCCCTGCTCGGCGAACCGGCTGAACCGCTCGAGCTCCGCCGGAGACCAGCCTGGGTGCGGTGCGACGTCGACGCCCAGGAAGCTGCCGACGGCGACGAGCCCGAGGGAGGCCGCGTTGGGATCGGCGCCAGCGCCCGCCGCGAGCGAGCACATGCTGCCGCCGATCACGGGCTCGATGTACGGAGCCCGGGCCGGCCACCCGTCAACCGAACGGAGGATCGTCACGCTCGTCGCGTCGATCTTCAGGCTCTCGGGGCGCGCGTCTGTCCCCGCGTCACGCACCCTCACACGGACGATTGAGTACTTGGGAAATCGCTGCGCCTCGGTGAGGAATCGGAAAGGGACGGGATACAGGCGGACGAGTCGCAGGGGTCGAGAGCCACGCCCGCGACGCAGACGGTCTCACCGTACGACGTGGACGGTTGAGGCGTCGCCTTGACCGTGACGAGGACGTCAATCGCTCGGCCATGACGATCGGCACTCCTGGCCGCACGCACGTCCTCGTCCACAAGCCCTCCCGACCTCGAGATCGCTCACGCGACTCCCTCGGGCAGATGCCTATCGCGAAAATGGCTGGCCGCGACATCGACACACGGTGCGGACACTTTTATCCCGAATTGTGCTGTTGGTCGTCTGGGCGACGCGACAATCACCAAGAAAGGTCGCGTGGGGCACCTCGTCGGTAGCTGTCGAACGGCGAAGCCGCGGTCAGAGGCGGCGCCGACTCTCAGCGGGAGATGGGAGCCGCGCGAGCGTCACGTCCAGCCACCCGAGGACCTCGTCCAGGTACCGGGTGCGGGCGGGCAGGGGCGACAGCGCCAGGTCGTGCGCCCCGCCCGGGACCTCGACGCTCGTGACGTCCTCGCCGAGGCGGGGGGCGAGCCGCCGCATGTCGGCGACGTCCAGCACCGAGTCGGTGGTGAGCAGCGCGTCGTGCCAGCGGTCGTCCGGGCCGGTGGCGTCGGAGGACAGGACCAGCACGGGCACGTCGATGGCGAGCCCCGCCGCGACGGCCGCGTGGCCCCGGCGCACGGCGCGGACGAACCCCGCCCGCACCGGGAACCCCTCGTGCGGCTTCCAGGCCAGGTCGTAGTCCCACTCGCCTCCGGACGCGCGGTGCAGGGCGCGGCCGTAGTGCTCGTCGAGGTGCGAGACGACCACCCGCGGCGCGACGCGTCCCAGCACGTGCACGATCCCCCAGGTCGCGACGGTGCGCTCCAGCAGGGTGCCCCGCAGGTCCAGCCACGGGCTGTTGAGCACCACCGCGTCGACCCGCCCGAGGCCGCGCCGGTGGTGCGCCCACAGCGCGGCGACGAGTCCGCCGGTGGAGTGGCCGAGCAGCACCACGCGGTCGTGCCCGGCGCGCAGCACCCGCACGGCGGCGTCGATCTCCTCGGCGTGGACGGCGAGGTCGTGGGTGTCGTTCGGCACGCGTCCCGGGCGGATGGAGCGGCCGTAGTCGCGCAGGTCGAGCGCGTACAGGTCGTAGCCGCGGTCCGCGAGCGCGTCCGCCACGTGCGTCTGGAAGAAGTAGTCGACGAACCCGTGCACGTACAGCACGGCCGGGCGGCTGCGGTCGGCCCCGGCGTCGCGGCGGTGCACCAGGGTCGCGACGGGGTCGCCCTGCGCGTCGGGTCGCAGGTGCATCGTGCGCCGCACCCAGTCGCCGCCGAGCACGTCCGGGACCGCGTCGTCCAGCCTCATGCCGCGCATCGTGCCACGGCGGCGCACCACCCGGTGGCGGGGACGCGGGGCGTGGCTCACCGTGGACGGGTGACGACGGCGCGGAGGAACCCCTGGTGACGGCACCCGGCGGACGACGCGGGCATCTTTGTCGTGGTCCCCGCGTTACGGCTACTGTCGGGCCTGTCGGCCGCGACGCCGACCTCACGGGAGAAGGAGCCGGGCATGCGCGTCACCGCGTTCAGCACCGTGCGCTCCCTGTCGCGCCCCGCGACGTCCCGTGCCCCGCGGCGCACCTGTCGCTGTCGGTAGAGCGCTGGCCCGAAGCCGTCCGCGTCGCGCCCCTGACGGGTCCGCCACGCCCCGGCCAGCGCTCGCCTCGGACCCCACGGCAGGGCGTCCGCCCGTGCCGTGCGCTGCAGGACCCGTCATCCCCGGTACTCCCACCACCTGACGAGAGAAGGACGGACGCGACATGGCACGCATCTACGACGACGCGACGAAGCTCATCGGCAACACCCCCCTGGTCCGCATCAACAAGCTGACCGAGGGTGTCGGGGCGACGGTCGTCGGCAAGCTCGAGTTCTACAACCCGGCGAGCTCGGTGAAGGACCGCATCGGCGTGGCGATCGTCGACGCCGCCGAGGCGTCCGGCGAGCTGAAGCCGGGCGGGACCATCGTCGAGGCGACCAGCGGCAACACCGGCATCGCGCTCGCGTTCGTCGGCGCCGCGCGCGGGTACGACGTCGTGCTGACCATGCCGGAGTCCATGTCGAAGGAGCGGCGCGCCCTGCTGCGGGCGTACGGCGCGGAGCTGATCCTCACGCCGGCCGCCGAGGGCATGAAGGGCGCGGTGAACCGGGCGAACGAGATCGTCCAGGAGCGGCCGGGCGCCATCCTCGCCCGCCAGTTCGCGAACGAGGCGAACCCGGCGATCCACCGCCGCACGACCGCCGAGGAGATCTGGGCGGACACGGACGGCGAGGTCGACATCCTCGTCGCCGGCATCGGCACGGGCGGCACGATCACCGGCGTCGGGCAGGTGCTCAAGGAGCGCAAGCCGGGCGTGCAGATCGTGGGCGTCGAGCCCGCCGAGTCGCCGATCCTCAACGGCGGCCAGCCCGGCCCGCACAAGATCCAGGGCATCGGCGCCAACTTCGTGCCCGAGATCCTCGACACGGGCGTCTACGACGAGATCATCGACGTGGACGCCGAGACCGCGGTCGCCGTGGCCCGCCGGGCCGCGAAGGAGGAGGGCCTGCTCGTCGGCATCTCGTCCGGCGCGGCGCTGCACGCGGCCATCGAGCTGGGCAAGCGCCCCGAGAACGCGGGGAAGCTGATCGTCGTGATCATCCCGTCGTTCGGCGAGCGCTACCTGTCCTCCATCCTGTACGCCGACCTCCTGGACTGATCGGACGATCGCGATGACCTCCACCACCCGGCTGCCGCGCCCGGACGGCGCCTCCCGCCCCGAGGGGGCGCGCGGGGTGCCGTCCCCCGTGCGCCCGGCGCCCGCGGCCGGGCGGCCCGTCGCCGGCGGCCCCCGCGGCGCGTCGGACCACTGGCGCCGCCTGCGGGCGTTCGCCCGGACGCTGCGCGAGGACCTGGACGCGGCCCAGCGCCGCGACCCGGCCGCGCGGTCGGGGCTGGAGGTCGCGCTCGCCTACCCGGGCCTGCACGCGGTGTGGGTGCACCGGGTGGCCCACCGGCTGTGGCAGCGGCCGGGCCTGCGCCTGCCGGCCCGGCTGCTGTCCCAGGCGTCCCGCGCCGTGACCGGGGTGGAGATCCACCCGGGCGCGACCATCGGGCGGCGGCTGTTCATCGACCACGGCATGGGCGTGGTGGTCGGCGAGACGGCGGTGATCGGCGACGACGTCGTGCTGTTCCACGGGGCGACGCTCGGCGGCAAGACGATGCGCCGGGGCAAGCGGCACCCCACGGTCGGCGACCGCGTGGTCGTCGGCGCCGGGGCGAAGGTGCTGGGGCCGGTGTGGATCGGCGACGACGCGCAGGTCGGGGCGAACGCGGTGGTGCTCAAGGACGTGCCGCCGGGGGCCGTCGCCGTGGGGGTGCCGGCGAGGATCCGCCAGCGCCCGGCGTCCGCTCCCCCGGAGCCCGAGGTCGACGACCCGGCGATCTACATCTGACGCACCGCGCGACCTGACGCACCGCGAGCCGACCCCCGGACGGGGCCGGCTCGCGGTGTCGCGTCACTCCGTCGGAGCGCTGCCGTCCCAGCCGCGGGGGGTGAGCTCGGGCCGGTGCGTCCACCGCTCCGCGAGCATCGGGCTCGAGATCAGCATGTCCGCGGTGGCGCGGTTGCTCGCCATGGGGACGTTCCACACCGCGCCGATGCGCAGCAGCGCCTTGACGTCCGGGTCGTGCGGCTGCGGCTCCAGCGGGTCCCAGAAGAAGATCAGCATGTCGATGAGGCCCTCGGCGATCTTGGCGCCGATCTGCTGGTCGCCGCCGACCGGGCCGGACAGCAGCCGCGTCACGGGCAGGCCGAGCTCGTACTCGATCATGGTGCCGGTGGTGCCGGTGGCGTAGAGGTGGTGCCGCGAGAGCGTGCCGCGGTTGAACTCCGCCCACCGCAGCAGCTCGACCTTCTTGTTGTCGTGCGCCACGAGGGCGATGTGGTGGGCTGCACCGGGCATGGTGGGCGTCCTTCCGTGCGGCTGGCGGGACGTGCGGCACGCCCCGGGGCACACCCTAGGGCTCACGGCCGTGCGGCCGCTCACTTGTTCTAGTTGTCATCGAACAACTAGGGTGGCCTCGTGCTGTTCCGCATCGACCCCACCTCCGCCGAGCCGCTGTTCGCGCAGCTCGCCGCCCAGGTGCGTGCGGGCGTGCTGCACGGCGAGCTGCGCCCGGGGACCCGCCTGCCGTCGGCGCGGGACCTCGCCGCCTCCCTCGACGTCAACCTCCACACGGTCCTGCGGGCCTACCAGGACCTGCGCGACGAGGGGCTGCTCGACCTCCGGCGCGGACGCGGGGCTGTCGTCTCCCACCGGCCGCCGGCCGACCTCGCGCCCGTGCACGACGCGGTCGCGGCGCTCGTCGCCGCCGCCGGCTCGGCCGGCCTCGCCCCCAGCACCACCCTCAGCCTCGTCAAGGACGCCCTCGCCCCGCAGGAGACCCGATGACCGCCACCGACCCGCGCGCCACCGCCGCCCGGACGCCCGCACGGCCGCCGGTGCCGCACCGGCTGTCCACCACGCTGCTCGGGCTGGTGCCGGGGCTGACGGTGCTGGTGGCGACGGCGCTGGTCGTCACCTCGTGGCGCGACGACCTGCCCGACCCGGTCGCGGTCCACTTCGGCCAGGACCGCCCCGACGGGTACGGGTCGGTCGGCGGGACGCTCGCGCTCATGCTCGGGGTGTTCGGCACCCTCACCGTGGCGATGTGGCTGCTCGCGGTGCTGCGGGGCCGGGACTCGATGACGCGCCGGATCGCCGTCGGCACGGCGACCGGCCTGGCCGTGTTCGGCTCGCTCGTCCTGGGCGGGACGCTGTGGCTGCAGCGCGGCCTGACCGACGCGGCCGACACCCCCGACGTCGACCCCGTGATCGGCCTCGCGCTCGCCGCCGGGCTGGTCGCCGGCGGCCTGTGCGCCTGGGCCGCCCCCGGGGACGCCCCCGTACCCGCGTCCGCCGGGCACGTGCCGCTGGCCGGCGCGCGCCTGCCGCTGGGCGCCCAGGAGCGCGCGGCCTGGACCGGCCGCGTCGTCAGCCGCGTCGCGCTCGGCGTCGGAGGCGGCGCGACGCTCGCCGTCGCCGTCCTGGTCGCCGTGCTCGACATGCCCGCGCTGATCCTGCTGGTCCTCGCGCTGCTCCTGCTCGTGCTGACGAGCACCGTCATCGTCGTCACCGTGGACGCCCGCGGGCTCAGCGCACGGTCCGCCCTGGGCTGGCCCCGCTTCCACGTGCCGCTCGACGAGGTGGAGTCCGTGACCGTCCGGCAGGTCCGCCCGCTGCGGGAGTTCGGCGGCTGGGGGTTCCGCGTCGGCCTGGACGGGCAGGTGGGCTACGTGGTCCGCACCGGCGAGGCCATCGAGGTGGGCCGCACCCGCGGGCGGTCGTTCGTCGTGACGGTGGACGACGCCGCCACGGGCGCGGCGCTGCTCACGACGCTCGCGGACCGGAAGCGCACCGAGACCGCCTGAAGGCCCCGTCCGGCCCCGTCCGGCCCCGCCCGGCGGCATGGGGCAGCATGGGCCCGACGCGCGCTCAGCGGCGAGCGCGCCGACGAGGAGGCACGCATGCGGCTCGGCTACCACACCGGCTACTGGTCCGCCGGCCCGCCCCCGGGCGCCGCCGAGGCGGTGCGCGACGCGGACCGGCTGGGCCTGGACTCCGTCTGGACCGCCGAGGCATACGGGTCCGACGCGTTCACCCCGCTCGCCTGGTGGGGGTCCGCGACGTCGCGCGTCCGGCTCGGCACCGCCGTCGCGCAGATCGCGGCCCGCACCCCGACGGCCACCGCGATGGCGGCCCTCACGCTCGACCACCTGTCCGGCGGGCGGTTCACGCTCGGGCTCGGGGTGTCCGGCCCGCAGGTGGTCGAGGGCTGGTACGGGCTGCCCTACCCCCGACCGCTGGCGCGCACCCGGGAGTTCGTCGCGATCGTGCGGGACGTGCTGCGCCGCGAGGCGCCGGTGCGGGCGGACGGGGAGTTCTACCGGCTGCCGCTCCCCGAGGGCGAGGGCAGCGGGCTCGGCAAGGCGCTGCGGTCCACCGTGCACCCGCTGCGCGCCGACCTGCCGATCCACCTCGCCGCCGAGGGGCCGCGCAACGTCGCCCTGGCCGCGGAGATCGCCGACGGCTGGCTGCCGCTGTTCTGCACCCCGCGGCTCGACGGGGAGATGCGGGAGCTGCTCGCGGAGGGCTTCGCCCGGCGGGCGGCGGGGACCCGGCCCGTCGAGGAGTTCGAGGTCACGGCCACGGTGCCGGTGGTGCTCGCGCCGGACGTCGAGACCGCCGCCGACGCGGTGCGCCCGTTCGTCGCGCTGTACGCCGGGGGCATGGGCGCCCGGGGCGCCAACTTCCACGCGAACGCCCTGGAGCGCCTGGGCTACGGGGAGGCGTGCGCGGAGATCCAGGCGCACTACCGGGCCGGCGACCGCGCGCGGGCGGCCGCCGCGGTCCCGACGGAGCTCGTGCAGGACATCGCGCTGGTCGGGCCGCCCGACGCGGTGCGGGCGCAGGCCCGCGCGTGGGAGAGCACGGTCGTCACGACCCTGCTGGTGCAGGCGAGCCCGGAGCAGCTGCCGGACATCGCCGCCCTGCTGGGGCCGGGGGCACCGACGGACGGCTGACCGCCCGGGGCGCCCGCAACGTCGCCGACACACGGCTCGGCTACGGTCCGCCGCGTGAGCACCCCGCCACCCCTGGAGACGGTCGCGCCGGAGGGGCGCGCCGCGCCGCGCGACACCGCCACGGCCGTGTCGGCCGGCGTCGTCACGGCGCTCGTCGGCTTCACCAGCGCGTTCGCGGTCGTGCTGGGCGGGCTCCGGGCGGTCGGGGCGAGCCCCGCGCAGGCGGCGTCCGGGCTGCTGGCGGTCACGGTCGCGATGGGCGCCGCGACGCTGCTGCTGGCGTGGCGGACCCGGCTGCCGATCACGGTGGCCTGGTCGACGCCCGGCGCCGCCCTGCTGGCGGGGACCGGTGCCGCCGCCGGGAGCTGGCCGGAGGCGGTCGCGGGCTTCGTCCTGTGCGGCGCCCTGCTCGCCGCCGTGGGGCTGTGGCGGCGGCTCGAGCGCTGGGTGCGGCTGATCCCCGTGCCGCTGGCGAACGCGATGCTCGCGGGTGTCCTGGTGGACCTGTGCCTGGAGCCGGTGCGCGCGGTCGCTGACCGCCCGCTGCTCGTCGGGCCCGTCGTGCTGGTGTGGCTCGTGCTGCTGCGCCTGGCGCCGCGCTGGGCGACCCCAGCGGCGATGGGCCTCGCCGTGTGCCTGGCCGTGGCGTCGCCGGCGGTGCGCCACCTGGACCCCGCGAGCCTGCTCCCGACCCTCGCCTGGACGACGCCGCAGCCGTCCTGGGCCGCGGTCGTGTCGGTCGCCGTGCCGCTGTTCGTCGTGACGATGGCGTCGCAGAACATCCCGGGCGTCGCGGTGCTCGCAGGCTTCGGGTACACCGCCCCGCTGCGCCCGGTGATGCTCGTGACCGGTCTCGGCACGGCGCTCGCCGCGCCGTTCGGCGGCCACGCGATCAACCTGGCGGCGATCAGCGCCGCGCTCGCGGCGGGCCCGGCAGCCGGGCCCGACCCCCGCCGGCGCTGGCGGGCCGCCGTGGTGGCGGGTGCCGGCTACGTCGTGCTGGGCGCCGGGGCGTCGGCCGTGGCCGCGGTCGCGCTCGCCGCGCCGGGAGGACTGATCGCCGCCGCGGCGGGTCTGGCGCTGGTCGGCACGCTCGCCGCGTCGCTGGGCGGCGCGTTCGGGACGGCCGGGCACCGGGAGGCCGCTGCCGTCACCTTCCTCGTCACCGTGTCCGGGGTGACCGTCGCGGGCATCTCGGCGGCGTTCTGGGGCCTGCTCGCCGGGCTCGCGTGCCACGTCGTGCTCGGTGCCGCGCGCCGCTGAGCCCCGCTCCGCACCGCTCGCCGCAGCAGGTTCCCGGCGCGCCGGGGTTGTGGTGCGCCCGCGCGGCCCGCTACTGTCGGCGTCGATCCCGAGGCGTGAACGCATACGTCTCACATCGCGAGACATCTCGCAGGCGAACGAGAGGAGGCGGCCCGTGGCCCGGTCGACGCACCCCAGCACGACCCAGCGCCCGGGCCTGCCGATGCCCGGCCGCTGTCGCCGCGCCGCCGCGAGCTGTCCGCGCTGTCCGCGGGCCTGTCGCGCCGCCTGACCGGACCCGGTGACCCCGGCTCCGCGCAGGAGCCGCCCACTGCGGTGCCCGACCGGCACCGCCCCGGACGCCCCGGGTCCCGCCGGACCCGGCCCGACAGGCCGCACCGCCGGACCCGCCGTCCACCCTGACCGGTGGCCCCGGCCACGGCACGCACGGGCCCGGCACCGCCGGCACCGCGCACGACGCGCCGGTCGGCCGCCGCAGTCGGCCCGCCGACCCGGCGCCAGCAGGCGCCTGCCCGCGGGCCCCGGCGCTGCCTGCCACGGGCGCCGCCGGGCACCGCAGCGCCCGCCCCGCGCCACCCGCCCTGCACCACCCGCCCTGCACCGCCGCCCGCCACCGCCGGTGGCCCGACGACCCGGGACCTCGCATGACCTCCCCCACCCGCTCCACCACGGCGCCCGACGCCGCCACCACCGCCGACGCCGCCGCGTCCTCGGCACCCGCCGCACCCGCCCCGGCCGGCACCGCCCGCCCGGTCGGGCTGCGCGGCGTCGGCCGCGCGTTCCCCACGCCGACCGGCACCCGCACCGTGCTCGCCGGCGTCGACCTCGACGTCGCCGCCGGCGAGGTCGTCGCCGTCATCGGCCCGTCCGGCTGCGGCAAGTCGACGCTGCTGCGCCAGGTCGCCGGCCTGGACCGGCCGGACGCGGGCGTGATCCTGCTGGACGGGTCGCCGGTCGCGCCGTTCGACCCGCGCACGGCCGTCGCGTTCCAGGAGCCGCGGCTGCTGCCGTGGCGCACGATCGCGCAGAACGTCGCGCTGGGGCTCCCCCGCGGCACGCCGCGGCGCGAGGCCCGCGACCAGGTGGCGCGGCTGCTGGACCTCGTCGGGCTGTCCGGCTCCGCGGGCCTGCGTCCCCGGCAGGTCTCGGGCGGCATGGCCCAGCGCGCCTCGCTCGCCCGGGCCCTCGCCCGGCGGCCGGCGGTGCTGCTGCTCGACGAGCCGTTCGGGGCCCTGGACGCCCTCACCCGGCTGCGGATGCAGGACCTGCTGCTCGACGTGCACGCCGAGCGCCCGACCACCGTCCTGCTGGTGACCCACGACGTCGAGGAGGCGCTGTTCCTCGCGGACCGCGTCGTCCTGCTCGGCACCCCGGACGCGGGGGGCACGTCGGTGCGCCGGGTGCTGCGCGTGCCGGGAGCCCGCCCGCGGGACCGCGCCGACGCGCGGCTGGCCGAGCTGCGCGCCGAGCTGCTCGACGGTCTCGGCGTCCCGACCCACCACCACGTGCACGACCCGGACCTGCACCACGCCATCTGACCCGCACACCCCGCACGCCCCGCCCGCCCCCGCGGGCAGCACCCCACCCACCGAGGAGACGACCGACATGACCGCCCGACCCCGCACCGCCGTGCGCCGCCCCGCCGCCGCCGTGGCCTCCGTGCTCGCCGCGACCCTGCTGCTCGGCGGCTGCGTCGCCGGCGAGGGCGAGGCGCAGGCCGGCTCCGCGCCCGAGGGCGACGACTCCGGCTGGAGCGCCGACACCCTCACGCTGGACTTCGCCACGTACAACCCGCTGAGCCTCGTCATCAAAGACCAGGGCTGGCTGGAGGACACCCTCGGCGACGACGTCGCGGTGGAGTGGGTGCAGTCGGCCGGCTCCAACAAGGCCAACGAGGCGCTGCGCGCCGGCGCGATCGACGTCGGCTCGACGGCCGGCTCCGCCGCGCTGCTGGCCCGGGCGAACGGCTCCCCCATCCGGACCATCGACATCTACTCGCAGCCCGAGTGGTCGGCGCTGGTCGTGCCGGCGGGCTCGGACATCACCGACGTCGCGGACCTCGCGGGCCGGTCGGTGGCCGCCACGAAGGGCACCGACCCGTACTTCTTCCTGCTCCAGTCGCTGGACGCCGCGGGCGTCGACCCGGCGGACGTCGAGGTCCAGAACCTCCAGCACGCCGACGGCAAGGCCGCGCTCGAGAACGGCTCCGTGGACGCGTGGGCGGGCCTGGACCCGCTGATGGCCGCCAGCGAGGCGGAGGCCGGGTCGACGCTGCTGTACCGGAACGTCGACTTCAACACCTACGGGTTCCTCAACGCCACGCAGGACTTCCTCGACGCCAGCCCGGACCTGGCGCAGCTGGTGGTGGACGCCTACGAGAAGGCGCGGGCGTGGGCCCAGGAGAACCCCGACGAGGTGGCGGCGATCCTCGCCGACGTCGCCGGCATCGACCCGGCCGTGGCGCAGACGGTCATCACCGAGCGCACGACCCTCGACATCGACCCGGTGCCGGGCGAGGCGCAGCGCGCGGTGCTCGACGTGGTCGGGCCGATCTTCGTGGAGTCCGGCGACGTGGCGTCGCAGGACCTCATCGACACCGCGCTCGACGGGCTGTTCGACCCGCAGCTCGCCGAGGCCGCCGACCCGTCCACGATCGCGGACTGACCCCCCGCCGGCGGCCGCGTCACCCGCGGCCGCCGGCCCCACCCCTCCCGAGGAGACCGCCATGTCCTCCGTGCTCGGCACCGCCACCGTCGCGGGCACGTCCGCCCCGGTGACCGACGACCGCGGCCGCGTCCGCCCGGGCTGGAACCCGTTCAGCCCGGGGGCGGCCTCCGGGCCCCGCGCCGCGGGGCCGCTCGCCCGGCGTCCGGTGCGCGTGGCCCTCGGGCTCGTCGTGCCCGCGCTGCTGCTGCTCGCGTGGCAGTGGGCGACGGCGACCGGGCGCGTCGCGCCGTACCAGCTCCCCAGCCCCGCGTCGGTGTGGACCGCCGCGGTGGACCTCGCCGAGCGCGGCCTGCTGGGCCCGTACGTGGCGATCTCGACGCAGCGCGTGCTGCTCGGCTTCCTGGCGGGCGCCGCGCTGGGGCTGGCGCTGGGGTCGCTGGTCGGGCTGTCCCGGCTCGCGGGTGCGCTGCTGGAGCCCGCGCTCGCCGCGCTGCGGGCGGTGCCGTCCCTCGCGTGGGTGCCGCTGCTGATCCTGTGGCTGAAGCTCGGCGAGGACTCGAAGATCACGCTCGTCGCGATCGGCGCGTTCTTCCCGGTGTACACGACGGTGGTCGCCGCGCTGCGGCACGTCGACCCGCACCTGGTCGAGGCCGGGCGCGCGTACGGGCTGCGCGGGCCGCGGCTGCTCGGGGGCGTGCAGCTCCCCGCGGCGCTGCCCGCGGTCGTGGCGGGCCTCCGGCTCGGCATGGCACAGGCGTGGCTGTTCCTGGTCGCCGCGGAGCTCATCGCGTCGTCGATGGGTCTCGGGTTCCTGCTCACGGACTCCGGCCAGAATGGCCGCGTCGACCGGATCCTGCTGGCGATCGTGCTGCTGGCGCTGCTGGGCAAGACGACCGACGCGCTGATCGGCCTGGCCGAGAAGCGCCTGCTGAGGAGGTGGTCGTGACCTTCACGGCCCTGCAGTCCGAGACCCGCACCTACCCGGCGCCCGACCGCCCCGTCGGGGTGGCCGGCGGCTGGAACGTCGACCCCGCGGCGGACGCCGCCCTGCGCGAGCGCGCCGCTGCCGACCCGGTGGGGTTCTGGGAGGACGCCGCCCGCCGCCTGGAGTGGGCGGAGCCCTGGCACACCGCGCACACCTGGTCCCCCGCCGTGCCCGGCCCGGACGGCGAGCTGACCGTGCCGGAGGCGCGCTGGTTCGTCGGCGGCCGGCTCAACGCGGCGGTGAACTGCGTCGACCGGCACGTCGCGGCCGGCCGCGGCGACAAGGTCGCCATCCACGCGGAGGGCGAGCGCGGCGACCGCCGCTCGTACACGTACGCGGACCTCCAGCGCGAGGTGGCGAGGGCGGCGAACGCCCTCACCGACCTGGGCGTCGGGCCGGGCGACCGGGTCGTCGTCTACCTGCCGGTGATCGCGGAGACGGTCATCGTCACGCTGGCGATCGCCCGGATCGGCGCGGTGCACTCGCTGGTGTTCGGCGGGTTCTCGGCGGAGGCGGTGCGGTTCCGGGTGCAGGACACCGGGGCGAAGCTGCTGGTCACCAGCGACGGGCAGTTCCGCCGCGGGCAGGCCGTCGAGGTGAAGTCCGCCGCCGACGCCGCGGTCGAGGGCCTGGACCACGTCGAGCACGTGCTGGTGGTGCGGCGCACCGGGCAGGACGTCGCCTGGACCACGGGGCGCGACGTCTGGTGGCACGACGTCGTGGACACCGCCTCCGACCGGCACGAGGCGCAGGCGTTCGACGCCGAGCACCCGCTGTTCATCATCTACACCTCGGGCACCACCGGGAAGCCGAAGGGCCTGGTGCACACCACGGGTGGCTACCTCACGCACGCGTCGTGGTCGCACTGGGCGGTGTTCGACGCCAAGCCGGACGACGTCCACTGGTGCACCGCGGACCTCGCGTGGGTGACCGCGCACACCTACGAGATCTACGGCCCGCTGACCAACGGCCTCACGCAGGTGATCTACGAGGGCACGCCCGACACGCCCCACCGCGAGCGCCACCTGGAGGTGATCGAGCGGTACGGCGTCACGGTGTACTACACGGCGCCGACCCTCATCCGGACGTTCATGACGTGGTTCCCCGACGGCCTGCCGGACCGCCACGACCTGTCGAGCATCCGGCTGCTGGGCACGGTCGGCGAGGCGATCAACCCCGAGGCGTGGGTGTGGTTCCGCCGCGAGCTGGGCGGCGACCGGGCGCCCGTGGTCGACACCTGGTGGCAGTCCGAGACGGGCGCGGCCGTGATCGCCCCGCTGCCCGGTGTGACGACGCTGAAGCCCGGCTCGGCCACGCGACCGCTGCCGGGGCTGTCCGCCCGCGTGGTCGACGAGCACGGCGCCGACGTCCCGCGCGGGTCCGGCGGGTACCTGGTGATCGACCGCCCGTGGCCCGGCATGGCCCGGACCGTGTGGGGCGACCCGCAGCGGTACCTCGACTCCTACTGGCGGCCGTTCGCCGCTCAGGGGTACTTCCTGGCGGGCGACGGCGCGTCCTGGGACGCCGACGGCGACGTGTGGCTGCTGGGCCGGGTGGACGACGTCGTGAACGTCGCCGGGCACCGGCTGTCGACCATCGAGATCGAGTCGGCCCTCGTCGCGCACCCCGCGGTCGGCGAGGCCGGTGTCGCCGGCGTGGCGGACGCGGTGGGCGGGCAGGCCGTCGCGGCGTTCGTCGTGCCGGCCGTGCCACCCGGCCCCGTCGAGGACGTCGCCGCGTGGCGCGCCGCCGCCGACGCGCTGCGCGACGAGCTGCGGGCGCAGGTCGCCCGCGAGATCGGGCCGGTCGCCAAGCCGCGGCACGTCGTCCTCGTCCCGGAGGTCCCCAAGACCCGCTCGGGCAAGATCCTGCGCCGCCTGCTCGCCGACCTGCACGACGGCCGGCCGCTCGGCGACAGCACCTCGCTGCAGAACCCCTGGGCCGTGGAGCAGGTGGCCGCCCTGCTGCCCCGCGCCGCCCGCCCCCACCCCACGACGGCCGAGGAGGCCCTGCCCGCATGACCACCGAGGAGCACCGCTTCGGCTTCCGCACCCGCGCGCTGCACGCCGGGGCGATCCCCGACGCCGCGACCGGCGCGCGCGCCGTGCCGATCTACCAGACGACGTCCTTCGTGTTCGCCGACACCACCGACGCGGCCAACCTGTTCGCGCTCCAGAAGTACGGGAACATCTACTCCCGCATCGGCAACCCCACCGTGGCGGCGTTCGAGGAGCGCATCGCGTCGCTCGAGGGCGGCATCGGTGCCGTGGCGACGGCGTCCGGGATGGCCGCGGAGTTCGTGACGTTCGCCGCGCTCGTCGGGGCCGGCGACCACGTGGTCGCCTCCGCGCAGCTCTACGGCGGGACGGTCACGCAGCTCGACGTCACGCTGCGCCGGTTCGGGGTGGACACCACGTTCGTGCCCGGCACCGACCCGGCCGACTTCGCCGCGGCGATCCGCCCGGAGACGAAGGTGCTGTACACCGAGGTGGTCGCGAACCCGTCGGGCGACGTGGCGGACCTGGCTGGGCTGGCCGAGGTCGCGCACGCCGCCGGGATCCCGCTGGTCGTGGACGCGACGCTGTCGACCCCGTACCTCGTGCGACCCATCGAGCACGGCGCGGACATCGTCATCCACTCGGCGACGAAGTTCCTGGGCGGGCACGGCACCACGCTGGGCGGCGTGGTCGTCGAGTCCGGCCGGTTCGACTGGGGCAACGGGAAGTTCCCGCAGATGACCGAGCCCGTGCCGTCGTACAACGGCGTGTCCTGGTGGGGGAACTTCGGCGAGTACGGGTTCCTCACCAAGCTGCGCTCCGAGCAGCTCCGGGACATCGGCCCGACGCTGTCGGCGCAGTCCGCGTTCCAGCTCCTCCAGGGCGTCGAGACCCTGCCGCAGCGGCTCGACGCGCACCTGGCGAACGCCCGCGCGGTCGCGGAGTGGCTCGACGCGGACCCCCGCGTGGGCGCGGTGCACTGGGCGGGGCTGCCGTCCCACCCGCACCACGAGCGGGCCGTGCACTACCTGCCGCTGGGCCCCGGGTCGGTGTTCGCGTTCCGGCTGGCGGCCACGCCCGAGCGATCCGGCCGTGAGGTCGGGCGCCGGTTCATCGAGGCGCTCCAGCTCGCGAGCCACCTCGCGAACGTCGGCGACGCCTGCACGCTCGTCATCCACCCCGCGTCCACCACGCACCAGCAGCTGTCCGCCGCGCAGCTCGAGGCCGCGGGCGTCCCGGAGGACCTGGTGCGCATCAGCGTGGGGCTTGAGGACCCGGAGGACATCCTCTGGGACCTCGACCAGGCGCTGAGGGTCGCGACCGCCCCCGACGACGCCACCGACGACGGCCGCGGCTCCCCCGGCCGTCAGGCCGTCCTCCCCGTCCCCGCCGTCGGGACCGCCGACGCCTGCGCCCTCCCGGAGGCCACCCGATGAGCACCGCGACCCGCACCTGGCAGGGCCCGTCCGCCCCGGAGCGGCTCGCGCTGCTGCGCCGCACCCGCTCCATCGCGATCGTGGGAGCGTCGAACAACCCGTCCCGGGCGTCGTACTTCGTCACGACGTACCTGCGCTCCAGCTCCCCGTACGACCTGTACCTGGTGAACCCGCGGGAGACGGAGATCCTCGGCCTGCCCGTCTACCCGTCGCTCGACGCGCTGCCGGTGGTGCCGGACCTCGTCGACGTGTTCCGCCGCCACGACGACCTGCCGACGGTGCTCGACGAGACCCTCGCGGTGGGCGCCCGGGCGCTGTGGCTCCAGCTCGGGTCCTGGCACGAGGACGTCGCGCGCCGCGGCGAGGAGGCCGGGCTGACCGTCGTCATGGACCGGTGCGTGAAGATCGAGCACGCCCGGTTCCACGGCGGGCTGCACCTCGCGGGGTTCGACACGGGGGTCATCAGCTCCCGGCGCGCGCCGGGCTGACGCGCGGCGCCGCCGGGCCGGGTCCGCCCCGGCGGGTCGCCCGGCGGCGTCCCGGCTGGGGCCGGCGGACCGCGGCCGACGCCGCCTCAGGCGTCGGCCGCGACGGCCTCGCGCTCAGCGGCCGACGTCAGCCGGCCGGTCGCGAGCGGCAGGATCACGGCGTCGACGAGGCGCGCGGCGAACGCCGCGTCCATCGGCCGGTGCGCGACGACCTTGCGGTAGTGCACCATCGCGAGCGCGACGGCCGTGATCATCTCGACGTCCGCGTCGGGCGACGTCTCGCCGCGCAGCTCGGCGCGCTCCAGGACGTCCCGCATGAGCCGCGCCTGGCTCGCGACGAACTGCTCGTGGAAGACGGCGGCCACCTCGGGCTCCTCGCGGATGGCCGACATGACGCCGTGCATGAGGTCGTCGTTCTTCAGCCGGGAGGCGCGGGTGGCCACGGCCAGCAGGTCGTCGCGCAGCGAGCCGGTGTCCGGGACCTCGTCGATGGTGAGCTGCTTGGCGCAGAGCATGCTGTCGACCGTGAGCTGCACCTTGGACGACCAGCGGCGGTAGACGGTGGCCTTGCCGGCGCCGGCCCGCTCGGCCACGGCGTCCATGGTCATGCCGGCGTACCCGCGCTCGCGCAGCAGCTCGCGCGCGGCGCTGAGGATCGCCTCGTCCTTCGCCTCGTCGCGGGGGCGCCCGGGGCGGGAGGCCGGCGCGGGCGCGGGCAGCGCGACGTCCGCGTCGTCGCCACGCGCTGTCATGCCCGCTCCTCTCCGTCGCGGTCATTGTGCCCGCCGCGCCCCCCGGAGACAAATCGAGACTGATGGGTTTCGGAACTAGGCGGTCTTGGATTACCGTCGTCCCATCCCCACACCGACGTCCTGAGGAAGCACACCTGTGTCCACACCCGACGCCGCCCTGCCGGCACCCGACCCGCGGCGCTGGCTCGTCCTCGCGACCGCCGCGCTCGCCCAGCTCATGGTCGTGCTCGACGCGACCATCGTGAACATCGCCCTGCCCTCGGCGCAGGCCGAGCTCGGCTTCTCCGACAACGACCGCCAGTGGGTCGTCACCGCCTACGCCCTAGCGTTCGGCAGCCTGCTGCTGCTCGGCGGGCGGCTGTCCGACATGTTCGGGCGGCGCCGCATGTTCCTCATCGGGCTCGTCGGGTTCGCGGTCGCGTCCGCGCTCGGCGGGGCCGCGGGGTCGTTCGAGCTGCTCGTCGCCGCCCGCGCGCTCCAGGGCGTGTTCGGCGCGGTGCTCGCGCCCTCCGCCCTGTCCGTGCTGACCACCACGTTCACCGTCCCCCGGGAGCGGGCGCGCGCGTTCGGCGTGTTCGGCGCGATCGCCGGCATGGGCGGCGCCATCGGCCTGCTGCTCGGCGGGTACCTGACCGAGAACCTCGACTGGCGCTGGAACCTGTACGTCAACGTCGTCATCGCCGCCGTCGCCCTGGCCGCCGGCATCGCGCTGCTCCCCCGGGCCGGGGGCACGGCCGGCCACCGCCTCGACCTGCCCGGCGTGCTGCTCGGCTCCGCGGGGCTGTTCGCGCTGGTCCTCGGCTTCTCGCAGGCCGAGCCGCAGGGCTGGGACTCCCCGGCCACGTGGGGCCCCCTGGCCGCGAGCGTCGTCCTGCTCGTCGGGTTCGTGCTGCGGCAGCGGACCGCGTCGCACGCCGTGCTGCCGCTGGACGTGGTGCTGGACCGGGACCGCGGCGCGTCGTTCCTCGCGATCCTCGTGGCGGGCTCCGGGATGTTCGGGGTATTCCTGTTCCTCACGTACTACCTGCAGTCGACGCTCGGCTACTCCCCGATGCGCACCGGTGTCGCGTTCCTGCCGATGGTCGTGTCGATCATCGTCACCGCGCAGATCCAGTCGAACCTGCTCATCCCCCGCTTCGGCCCGAAGGTGCTGGTCCCGATCGGCATGCTGCTCGCCGCCGGGGCGATGCTGACGCTCACCACGCTGGAGACCGACAGCACCTACGCGCACGTCCTGCCGGGCCTCGTGCTCATGGGAGTCGGGATGGCCTCGATCATGCCCGCGTCGTTCCAGCTCGCGACGCTGGGGGTCGAGCCGCGCCTGGCCGGGGCCGCCTCGGCGCTGGTCTCGACCAGCCAGCAGGTGGGCGGCGCCATCGGCACGGCGCTGCTCAACACGCTGGCCGCCACCGCGGCGACCACCTACGTCGCGGCGCACGCCCCGGCCACGCCGGAGGTGCTCGCCGAGGCGGCGCTGCACAGCTTCGACACCGCGTACACGTGGTCCGCGGGGATCTTCGCGGGCGGCGCCGTCCTCACCGCCGTGCTGTTCCGCCGGCTGGCCGACCGCCGCGCCCGGGCGGCCGCGGTACCCGCCGTCGTGGCGGCCGAGGCGGCGGTGGTCGCGCACTGATCACGGGCCGGCGGCGGCCGGGCGCCGGTCACCGCCGGCCCGGGCCGCCACCGGACGCGGCACGAGGGCGGACCCCCGAGGGGTCCGCCCTCGTCGGCGTCCGGATGGGGTGCGCGCGGGTCCGTTGCGCCCGGCTGAACGGCTGGCTAGCATCCTGAACATGCGTTCAGTCGCCGGCCCGGACGACCTCACCGCGCGCGCCCGCATCCGGGACGCCGCCGTGGCGCGGTTCGGGCGCGACGGGTTCCGGGCCGGCGTCCGCACGGTCGCGGAGGACGCCGGCGTCAGCCCCGCGCTCGTGCTGCACCACTTCGGCAGCAAGCAGCGGCTGCGGGAGGCGTGCGACGAGCACGTCCTCGCGTCGATCGCGTCGCACAAGGCCGAGGCGCTCGGCCCGGGAGGCGCGGGGGCGGTGCTCGCGGCGCTCGCCCGGGTCGAGTCGTTCGCACCGCTCGCGGCCTACGCGGTCCGGAGCCTCCAGGACGGCGGCGGCATGGCGCAGCGCTTCGTCGAGACGTTCGTGGCCGACGCCCGGCAGTACCTCGCGGACGGGGTCGCGGCCGGCACCATCCGCCCCAGCCGCGACGAGGAGGCGCGGGCGCGCTGGCTCGCGCTCAGCGGCATCGGGGCCCTCCTCGTGCACCTCAGCCTGCACCCGGCCGGCCCCGAGGGGCTGGGCCCGGCGCTGCGCGCGTACGCCGACGCGGCGACCCTGCCCGCGCTCGAGGTCTACACCGAGGGGCTGCTGGCCGACCGCGCCCTGCTCGACGCCTACGTCGGGCACGCCGGCGCACCGCCGGCCGGCGGCCACGCGCCGCCGCCCGCCGCCTGACCCGTCCGTGCGCCCCGGCGTCCGCGTCGTCCCCGGGGCGCCCACCCCGCGCCCGTCCGGCCCCGCCCACCCGTCCGAGCCCGCCCACCCGTCCGACCCCGCCCACCGTCCCGCCCGCCGGCCCCGGCGCGGCCCCGCGACGAAAGCCCGTGATCCCCGTGCCCGCTGTGATCGACGTCGTCCGGCTCACCAAGTCCTTCGGCCCCGTGCGCGCCCTCGACGAGCTCGACCTGCGGGTCGAGGCGGGCGAGGTGCACGGGTTCCTCGGCCCGAACGGGGCCGGCAAGTCCACCACGATCCGGGTGCTGCTGGGCCTGCTGCGCCCGGACGCCGGGACGGTGCGCGTGCTCGGCGGCGACGCGTGGGCGGACGCGGTCGCGCTGCACCACCGGCTCGCGTACGTGCCCGGCGACGTGACGCTCTGGCCGAAGCTCACGGGCGGGGAGGCGATCGACCTGCTCACGCGGCTGCGGGGCGGCGCGGACCCGGCACGCCGGGCCGAGCTGCTGGACGCGTTCGACCTCGACCCCACGAAGAAGGCCCGCACCTACTCCAAGGGCAACCGCCAGAAGGTCGCGCTGGTCGCCGCGCTCGCCTCCGACGTGGAGCTGCTGGTGCTGGACGAGCCGACCGCCGGCCTCGACCCGCTCATGGAGCTGGTCTTCCAGCAGTGCATCACGCGGGCCCGGGACGAGGGCCGCAGCGTGCTGCTGTCGTCGCACATCCTGGCCGAGGTCGAGCGGCTCTGCGACCGCGTGACGATCATCCGCGACGGGCGCGCGGTGCAGACCGGGACGCTCTCCGGGCTGCGCCACCTGCACCGCACGACGGTCACCGCGACCGTCACCGGCGACCCCGGCGCCGTCGCGTCGCTGCCCGGGACGCACGACGTGCGGGTGGACGGCCGGACGGTGCACCTGTCCGTCGACGCCGAGGCGCTCTCCCCCGTGACCGCCGCGCTGGCCTCGCTCGGGCTGACCGCGCTGACCACCGCACCGCCCTCGCTGGAGCAGCTGTTCGTCGAGCAGTACGGCCGCAGCAGCGCCGGTGCCGGGGCGTCGTCGTGACCGCCGCGACCGCCACGACCGCGGCGACCCGGCCCCGCCGCACGGGACCCGCCCCCGGCGGCCCGCTCGCCGGGACCGGTCACCTCACCCGGTTCGCCCTCCGGCGGGACCGCGTCCGGATCGGGGTGTGGACGCTGTCCCTCGGCGGGCTCGTGGCGTACTTCGGCGCCGTCGTGCCGACCGTCTACCCGGACGCCGCCGCCCGCCAGACCCGCGCCGCGATCATGCGCGAGCCGTCCGGTGCCCTCCTGACCGGCCCCGGGTACGGGCTCGACGACTACACGTTCGGCGTGATGATCGCCAACGAGATGCTCGGCATGCTCGCCGTGGCCGCCGCCCTCATGTCGATCCTCCTGGTGGTGCGTCACACCCGCGCGGAGGAGGAGGACGGGCGCACGGACCTGGTGCGCGCCGGGGTGGTCGGCCGGGCCGCGCCGCTCGCCGCCGCGCTCGCCGTCATGCTCGTCGCGGACGCCGCGGTGGCGGCGGGGCTGCTGGGCGCGCTGACGGCGAACGGCCTCGACGCGCGCGACAGCGCCGCCGTCGCCCTCGGCGTCGCGGCGGTCGGCGTCACGTTCGGCACGGTCGCCGCCGTGACCGCGCAGCTCACCACCGGCGCCCGCGCCGCCAGCGGGTCGGCGGGCGCCGTCCTCGCCCTCGCGTTCCTGCTCCGCGGCATCGGCGACGCGCGGCGGACCGGCGGCAGCGCGCTCTCGTGGGCGTCCCCGGTCGGCTGGGCCCAGCAGACGCGGGCCTTCGTCGACCTGCGGTGGTGGCCGCTGCTGCTGCACGTCGTCACCTCGGCGGTGCTCCTGGCCGTCGCGGCCGCGCTCGCCGCCCGCCGGGACGTCGGCGCCGGGCTCGTCCCCGAGCGCCGCGGGGCCGCCCGCGCCTCCCGGTGGCTGGCCGGTCCGGTGGGCCTCGCCGCACGCCTCGAGCGCGCGGGACTGGCCTGGTGGGCGGTCTCCCTGCTCGCCTTCGCCGCGCTGACCGGGTCGATGACGCAGGGCGTGGTCGACAGCTTCGCGGACCAGCCGCAGCTCGCGCAGGCGTTCGGGTCCGCCCCGGGTGACGACCTCGTGCTGCGCACCGTCTCGACGTTCCTGGGGATCCTGGCGATGGCGGTCGCGGTGTACGCGGTCACGGTCGTCGGGCGGCTGCGCCGCGAGGAGACCGACGGCCGGGCGTCCGCCGTGCTCGCGGCGTCCGTCGACCGGCGTGCGTGGCTGGGCGCCCAGCTCGGCGTCGCGGTCACGGGGGCGACCGTGCTGCTGCTGGCGAGCGGCCTGGGTCTCGGCCTCGGGGCGGCGGGAGCGGTCGACGGCGCGGTGACCGCGTGCACCCTCGCCTCGCTCGCCCACCTGCCGGTCGTCGCGGCGTTCGCCGCGCTCGCCGCCCTGCTGCACGGCACCGGGGCGCCGGCGTGGCCGGGGTGGGCGCTGCTGGTCGCCTCGGTGGTCGTCGGGGTGTACGGGCCGGTGCTCGGGCTGCCGGACGCGGTGCTGGACGTCGCGCCGTTCGGGCTGGTCCCGGCCGTGCCCGCCGCCGCGCTGGACCTCGCGCCGCTGGTCGCCCTGACGGCGGTCGCGGTCGCGCTGACGGCCGGTGCCCTGGCCGCCGTGCGGCGGCGGGACCTGCGGGGCTGACCGCCCGCTCAGCCGGCGGGCGGGTCGCCGGCGGGCGGGTCTCCGGCGGGCGGGTCGTCGGGGAACCACACGGCGCGCCGCAGCGCGACGCGCGTCCCGTCCGCGGTCAGCGGCGTGCCCTCCTCCCGCAGCCGCTCGAGGGCCGCCACGGCGTGGTGCGCCGGCGGCGACCCGGCCGCGTTCACCACCCGCCACCACGGCACGCCGCTGCCGCCGCGCGCCATGACCTGGCCCACCTGCCGCGGGCCGCCGCGCGCGGGGAGCCCGGACGCCACGAGGCGGTCCTGCACCACCTCGGCCACCAGCCCGTACGTCATCGCGCGCCCCGGCGGGATCGCCCCCACGACGTCCAGCACGGCCTCCAGGTAGTCCTCGTCCACGGCCGTCAGTCCCGGCGCACCAGGACGAGCGCCCGGTCGTCGCCCTCGCTCGCGCCGATCCGCGCGATCACGTCGTCCGCGCCGCCGCGCCGCGTCGCCAGCACGTCCTCCGCGGCACCCCGGAGCCGGTCGATGCCGAGGTCCAGGTCGCCGCCCGGCGTCTCCACCAGCCCGTCGGTGTACAGCAGCAGGGCGTCCCCGGGGTCGATGCGCCCGCCGACCCGCGGGAACCGCGCGCCCTCGACGACACCCAGCACCGGGCCGCCCGGCACGGTGAGCAGCTCCACCACCCCGGACCCGGAGTGCAGGTGCACCGGCGGGAGGTGCCCCGCGGACGCCACCTCGTAGTCACCCGTCGCCAGGTCGACCGACAGGTGCACGGCGCTCGCGAACCCCTCCTCCCACGCCTGGCCCAGCAGGTACGCGTTCGCGGCCGGCAGGAAGTCCGCGCTCTCGAGCTGCCCCACCAGCCCGGCGAGCGCCCCCGAGAGCTGCAGCGACCGCACGCCCGCGCCCTGGCCCTTGCCCGAGACGTCCACCAGCACGAGCTCGAGCACGCGGCCGTGCTCCCGGGTGGCCGTCACGACGAAGTCGCCGGAGAACGCCTCCCGGTGGGCGGACCGCAGCGCCGTCTGCACGGACCAGCCGTCCGGGAGCGCCGGCACCACGCCGTGCGCCGCGAGGCGGTCGCGCAGGTCGACGATCATGAGGCCGCCCGGTGCGCCCTGCAGCCCCAACCGCTCCCGGTGCGTCGCGAACGCGAGCACGGCCGCGACCGCGATGCCCTGCAGCACGAACGTCCCCGGCGTGAACACCCCCAGGCCGGCCAGCGGGATGGCCAGCACCTGCGCGACGATCGCGGCGCACAGCACCACCATGCCCCGCAGCCGCAGCAGGAACGCCCCGAGCAGCTCGATGAGGACGAACGTCGACGGCGGGAACCACGGCCGGGCCAGCACGATGCCGGCCGAGGCCAGCAGGGTCAGCCCGACGAGCAGGAGCGTCAGCGCCCCCTGCGACCCGAGGCCCCAGCGGAGCAGCACCCGGCGCACGCGGTCCGGCACGCCCGGGGCCCGGCGCGACCGCTGCGGGGCCGGGGCGTCGCTCGGGCTCATCCCGCGAGGGTATCCAGCCGGCCGCGACCGCCGGCAGAGCCGCGCCGGGCCGGAAAACGGCGTGCCCGCGCCGCACGCCCCGGCCAGGATGGGCCCATGACCAGCGCACCCGAGGGCTACCGCCTGACCGAGATCACCGCCGACCGCCTCCCCGAGTTCCGGGCGCTCGACGCCCTGGCGTTCGCCGAGCCGGCGCAGGACGCCGAGACCCTCGCGGCGGTGCCGTTCACCGTGCCGCTGGAGCGCGCCGTCGCCGTCGAGGACGCCGCCGACGAGATCGTCGCGGTGCACGGCTCGTACGTGTTCAGCCTGCCCGTCCCGGGCGGCGAGCTGCCGTGCGCCGGCCTCACCTGGGTCGGTGTGCGCCCCGACCACCGTCGCCGCGGGCTGCTCACCGCGATGATCGCCGCGCACCACGAGCGCTCCGCCGGCCGCGGCGAGGTGGTGTCCGCGCTGTTCGCCGCCGAGCCGGGGATCTACGGCCGGTTCGGCTACGGGTCGGCGTGCGACGACGTGCGGCTGACGCTCCCGCGCGGCGCGGCGCTGCGCGACGTCCCGGGGTCCGACGCCCTGACCGTGCGCTTCACCACCCTGGACGCCGACCGGCACGAGGGCCTCGTCGCCGAGGTGCACGCCGCCGCCGGGCGGGGGCGCCCCGGGTGGCTGCAGCGCGGCTCGGACGCCCTGCGGCGCACCGCCGTCGTCGACCCGCCGGCGTGGCGCCGCGGCGGCGAGCAGGCGCGCCTCGCCACCGTGCACGACGCGACGGGGGCGCCGCGCGCGTACGCGATCCTCCGCCGCACGGCGACGTGGGGCGACGGCGGCGCGGAGTACACCGTGCAGGTGCGCGCCGCCGCGGCCGTCGACGCCCCGGCCGCGCACCGCCTGTGGTCGTTCCTGCTGGACCTCGACCTGACGACAACCGTCAGCACGGGGATGCTCGCCGTGGACGACCCGCTGCTCGCGCTGCTCGTCGACTCCCGGCGGGCGGTGCCGAAGCTGAGCGACAACCTGTGGCTGCGGCTGCTCGACGTGCCCGCGGCCCTCGCGGGACGCCGGTACGCGGCCCCGGTCGACCTGGTGCTGGGCGTGCGCGACGCGCGGCTGCCCGGGAACGACGGGTCCTGGCGGCTCGTCACGGGCGACCCGGTCGCGGACGGCACGCACCCGGCCCGCGTGGAGCGCACCGACGCGGCCCCGGACCTCACGCTCGACGTGCGGGAGCTCGGCGCGGCCTACCTCGGCGGCCGGAGCCTGACCGCCCTGGCGACGGCCGGCCTGGTCGACGCCGCGAGCGCCGGGGCGCTGCACCGCGCGACGACCGCGTTCGGGTGGCCCGTCGCCCCGGTCTGCCCCTGGGTGTTCTGAGCGAGCCGGGGTGTTCTGAGCGACCCGGGGTGTTCTGAGCGACCCGGGTGTGCTGGGCGCGGGTGCCCCGGCCGTGCCGGGGCACCCGCGGCGCGTCAGGCGCGCGCGGCCTCGTAGGCGGCGAGCTGGTCGATGCGGCGCTGGTGCCGCGGGTCCTGGCTGAAGGGCTCCGCGACGAACGCGTCCACGAGCTCCAGCGCCTCGTCGACGGAGTGCTGGCGGGCGCCGATCGCGACGACGTTCGCGTCGTTGTGCTGGCGGCCCAGGCGCGCGGTGTCCAGGTTCCAGGCGAGCGCGGCGCGGACGCCGGTGACCTTGTTCGCGGCGATCTGCTCGCCGTTGCCCGACCCCCCGATGACGACCCCGAGGCTGCCGGGGTCTGCCACGACGGCCTCGCCGGCGGCGAAGCACACGGCCGGGTAGTCGTCCTGCGGGTCGTACTCGGCGGCACCGTGGTCGACGACGTCGTGACCCCCGGCGCGCAGGTGCTCGACGAGCGCGACCTTGAGCTCGAATCCGGCGTGGTCGGCGGCGACATGGATACGCATGGGGCCATCCTGCCGCACCCGGGGGGCCGCGCGGGCCCCCGCCCGGCGTCGTCACCCTGTGGTCGGCCGGGCGGCGGCCCGGTGCCGGGACCTAGGCTGGGCCCGGCGCGCGCCCGCGCCACCGCCGACCGAAGGGACGCCCCCCGACCATGACCCGCAGCGGCATCGACACCTCGGCCTTCGACCCCGCGGTGCGCCCGCAGGACGACCTCTACGCGTACGTCAACGGCCGCTGGGTGGCGGAGCACGTGATCCCCGCCGACCGCGCCATGGACGGGTCGTTCCGCGCGCTGCACGACCAGGCGGAGGAGCAGGTCCGGGACATCATCGTGGAGGCCGGCGGGGTGCCGGACGCCACGGGTGTGCAGGCGCAGATCGGCGCGCTCTACGCGAGCTTCATGGACACCGACGCCGTCGAGGCCGCCGGGACCGCGCCGCTGCGCCCCGACCTGGACGCGATCGCCGCGGCCACCACCCGGGAGGAGCTCACCGGCGTGCTGGGGTCGCTGCAGCGCACCGGCGCCGCCGGGGCCACCGTCTTCTGGGTGGACAACGACGCGAAGGACCCGGAGCGGTACGTCGTCTACCTGCACCAGTCCGGGCTGGGGCTCCCCGACGAGTCGTACTACCGCGACGAGCAGTACGCCGCGGTGCTGGCCGCGTACCGCCCGCACGTCGCGCGGATGCTGCGGCTCGGGGGCTGGGCCGCGGACGAGGCGGCCGCGGACGAGGCCGCGGGGCGCGTCGTCGCGCTCGAGACGCAGCTCGCCGCCGGCCACTGGGACGTCGTCAAGGACCGTGACGCCGACCTGACGTACAACCCGACGACGCTCGCGGAGCTCGCGACCGCCGCGCCCGGCTTCGACTGGGACGCGTGGGTGCGGGCGCTCGGCGCACCGCAGGGCGCCCTGGACGCGCTGGTCGTCCGCGAGCCGTCGTTCGCGGCCGCCTTCGCGGAGCTGTGGGCGTCCGAGCCGGTCGAGTCGTGGCAGGCGTGGCTCGCGTACCACGCGACCACCGCGCGGGCGCCGTACCTGTCGTCGGAGCTGGTCGAGGCGAACTTCGACTTCCACGGCCGCACCCTCACCGGCGCGCAGGAGCTGCGGGACCGCTGGAAGCGCGGCGTGTCCCTGGTGCAGGGCGTGCTCGGCGAGGCCGTCGGCGAGGTGTACGTCGCCCGGCACTTCCCGCCCTCCCACAAGGAGCGGATGGAGCAGCTGGTCGCGAACCTCGTCGAGGCGTACCGCGAGTCGATCACCGGGCTCGACTGGATGGGCGAGGAGACGAAGGCCAAGGCGCTCGCGAAGCTCGACGCCTTCACGCCGAAGATCGGCTACCCCGTGAAGTGGCGCGACTACTCGGGACTCGACCTGCGCGCGGACGACCTCGTCGGCAACGTGCGCCGGGCGTCCGCGTTCGAGCAGGACTTCGAGCTGCGCAAGATCGGCCGGCCGATCGACCGCGACGAGTGGTTCATGACGCCGCAGACCGTGAACGCGTACTACAACCCCGGCATGAACGAGATCGTGTTCCCCGCCGCGATCCTGCAGCCGCCGTTCTTCGACGCCGACGCGGACGACGCGGTCAACTACGGCGGCATCGGCGCGGTGATCGGCCACGAGATCGGCCACGGGTTCGACGACCAGGGCTCGAAGTACGACGGCCAGGGCCGCCTCGAGGACTGGTGGACCGAGACGGACCGGGCGGAGTTCGAGAAGCGCACGGCCGCGCTGGTCGCGCAGTACGACGGCTTCTCGCCCTCCCAGCTCCACGGGTCGCACCACGTCAACGGCGCCCTGACGATCGGCGAGAACATCGGCGACCTCGGCGGGCTGTCCATCGCGCTGCGGGCGTACCGGATCGCGCTCGGCCGGCCGCTGGACGAGGCGCCGGTGGTCGACGGGCTGACCGGGGTGCAGCGGGTGTTCCTCGGCTGGGCGCAGGTGTGGCGCGCCAAGGGCCGCGACGAGGAGATCATCCGCCGCCTCGCGACCGACCCGCACTCCCCCGACGAGGTCCGCTGCAACGCCGTGGTGCGCAACGTCGACGAGTTCGCCGAGGCGTTCGACCTGCAGCCCGGCGACGGCCTCTACCTCGCGCCGGAGCAGCGCGTCCGGATCTGGTGACGGGCGTCGTCCCCGGGGCCGGCACGCCGCCGGCCCCGGTCCCCGGCGCGCCCGCGCACGGCCCGGCCGTGACCACCGGCACCGCCGACGTGCCCGACGCCGGCCCGCTGCTCCGGTCGCCCGGGCGTCGCCGCGTGCTCCAGGCGATGGGTCTCATCGCGCTGGGCTCGCTGGGCATCCAGACGTCGTCCGCGCTGTCGGCGGGCCTGTTCGGGGCGCTCGGCCCGGCGTCGGTCAGCTCGCTGCGCCTGGCGCTGGCCGCGGCCGTGCTGCTGGTCGTGCTCCGGCCGCGGCTGCGCGGGCGGTCGCGCACCCAGTGGGCGGGCATCGTCGTGTACGGCGTCGCGATGGCGGCGATGAACCTCAGCCTGTACGCGGCGATCGACCGGATCCCGCTCGGGGTCGCGGTCACGCTCGAGTTCCTCGGTCCGTGCGCGGTGGCGCTGCTCGCGTCCCGGCACCTCCGGGAGGGGCTGTGCGCCGTCGCGGCGCTGGTCGGCGTCGGTCTCATCTCCGGGCCCGGCGGGGCGTTCGACCTGGCGGGCTACGCGTTCGCCCTGGCCGCCGCCGTGTTCTTCGCGCTGTACACCGTGTTCGCGGACCGGGTGGGCAAGGCCGACGACGGGCTGTCCGGCCTGGCGCTGTCCGTCACGGTCGCCGCGCTGGTCGCCCTGCCGTGGGGCGCCGGCCGGGTCGCCGAGGTCACGGCCGGCCAGTGGGGCGTCCTCGCGGCGTCCGCGGTGATCGGCGTCGTCGTGCCCTACAGCGTCGACACGGTCGCGGCGCGCCTCACGTCGGCCCGGGTGGTCGGCACGCTGTTCAGCATCGACCCCGCGATGGGCGCGCTCGTGGCCCTGGTCGTGCTCGGCCAGAGCACCGGCCCGGCGGCGGTCGCCGGCATCGCGGTGGTGTCCCTCGCGGGCGCCCTCCTGGTCGCGGTCTCCGGCCGCGACCGCCACCCCGCCCCGACCCCCTGACCCCGTCCCCGCTCCCCCGGCGAGTTCGGCAGTCCGAGGCGAGGTCGGCACCTGGAGCTGCCGACCTCGTCACCGGAGTGCCGAACTCGCCGGACGGGGCGGGCGGGGTGGCGCGGGGTGGGTCAGGGGAGGGTGGTCAGGGCCGCCGTCGCGACGCGGAAGCCGGTGCCCGTCTCGTCGACGACGCACGACATGCCGTTGGACGCGCTGGTGCACGTGTACGGGCCGACGGTCTGGGCGCGGCCGTAGTCGAGGACGGGGGTGTCCGCCGAGGCGACCGCGGGGCCGGGGCCGTCGACGCACGGGGTCGTGACGCCGTCCGCGGTGTTGAGGACGATCACGTGGCCGGTGGTGCCGGTGCAGCCCTCGGACGCCGGGACGGTGTAGCGGATGTTCGCGATGGTGCAGGTCACGCCGTCGGGCGACATCGTGCACGCGATGTTGCCGGTCGGGGACGCGAAGGACAGCGCCGTGTCGCTCGTGGCCCGGTCGGTCGCGCCGGTCGTCGCGCCCACGGTGGCGGGCGCCGAGCCGGTGGTCGGCGACGCCGCGGGGCTGTCGTCCCCGCGTCCGCCGAGCACGAGCACCGCCGTGACGACCAGCGCGAGCACGAGGACCACGTCGACCGCGACGAACGCCTTCATCCCGCGGCTCATCCCCGCGAACGCTCCCATGGTTCCCCTCCCGGGTCAGTCGAAGACCGGACCCTTGGTCCGGGTGCGCTTGAGCTCGTAGAAGCCGGGCACGCCGGTGACCAGCACGAACCCGTCCCAGAGCCGGCCGGCGTCCTCGCCGCGCGGCGCGGGCGTCATGACCGGCCCGAAGAACGCGGTGCCGTTGACGGCGACCACGGGCGTCCCGACCTCGTCGCCGACCAGGGCGATCGCCTCCGCGTGCGAGGCGCGCAGCTGCTCGTCGAACTCGTCGGTGTCGCCGTACGCGACGAGGGACTGCGGGAGGCCGACCTCGTCGAGCGACTCCCGGATGACCGCCCAGGTGTCCGTCCTGCCACCGGGGTGGCGCCGCGTGCCCAGCGCGTCGTACAGCGGCTTGAGGTGCTCGGCGCCGTACAGCTCCTGGGCCGCGATCAGCACGCGGACCGCAGCCCAGGCGTCGTCCATGGCCGCCCGGTACTCCTCGGGGAGGTCGCGCCCCTCGTTCAGCACCGCGAGGCTCATGACGTGCCAGCGCACGTCCACGTCGCGCACCCGCTGCACCTCGTCCATCCACCGCGAGGTCATCCAGGCCCAGGGGCAGGCCGGGTCGAACCAGAAGTCGGCGGTGTCGCGGGTGGCGGGCGGCTGCGTGTCGGTCACGGAGGGGCTCCTCGTGGGCGGGGCTGCGGGCTGGTGCGCTGGTGCCGGGGCGCGCGGTGCCCCCGCGGGGACGGACCGGCGCGCCCCGCCATCATGCCCCGACACCCCGGGGCGCTGTCACGCCCGGGACCGGTCGCGGCGGGCGGGGAGCCCGGCGCACGGACCCGTCCGTTGGTGGAATGATGCGGCGACGGCCGCTCACCCAACCCCACGAGGAGACCCGCGCGTGCCCGCAGAGAACCTGACCCGTGACGAGGCCCGCACCCGGGCCGACCTGGTGGACGTCCGGTCCTACGACGTGACGCTCGACCTGACCACGGGACCGGCGACCTTCGCGTCGACGACCACGGTCCGGTTCACCAGCCGCGAGGCGGGGGCGAGCACGTTCCTCGACCTCATCGCGCCGGCGGTGCACCGCGTCGTCCTCAACGGCACCGAGCTGGACCCGGCCGACGTCGTCGCCGACTCGCGGATCCGCCTGGACGGCCTGGCGGAGGAGAACGTGGTCGTGGTCGAGGCCGACTGCGCCTACATGAACACCGGCGAGGGCCTGCACCGGTTCGTGGACCCGGTGGACGACGAGGTGTACCTGTACTCGCAGTTCGAGGTCGCCGACTCCCGCCGGGTGTTCGCGGTGTTCGAGCAGCCCGACCTCAAGGCGACGTTCGCGTTCACGGTCACCGCGCCGGCGCACTGGGTCGTCGTGTCGAACTCCCCCGAGGCCGGCGCCCCGGTCCCCGTCGAGGGCGGCAGCAACCGCAACGGCGGCCGCGACGAGGGCACCGCCACCTGGACGTTCGAGCCGACGCCGCGCCTCTCGTCCTACGTCACCGCCGTCGTCGCCGGGCCGTACCACCACGAGCACGGCGAGCTGACCAGCAGCGACGGCCGGACGATCCCGCTCGGCGTCTACTGCCGCGGCTCGCTGGCGCAGCACCTGGACACCGCCAACATCCTGGACGTCACGCGGGCGGGCTTCGCGTTCTACGAGGAGCAGTTCGCGGTCCCCTACCCGTTCGCGAAGTACGACCAGCTCTTCGTCCCGGAGTTCAACGCCGGCGCGATGGAGAACGCCGGCGCGGTGACGTTCCTCGAGTCGTACGTGTTCCGGTCCAAGGTGCCGGAGGCCACGGTCGAGCGCCGAGCGGTGACGATCCTGCACGAGCTCGCGCACATGTGGTTCGGCGACCTGGTCACCATGCGCTGGTGGGACGACCTGTGGCTGAACGAGTCGTTCGCCGAGTACGCCTCGACGCTCGCGACCGCCGAGGCCACGCCGTGGACGACCGCCTGGACGACGTTCTCGTCGCTGGAGAAGGGCTGGGCGTACCGCCAGGACCAGCTCCCGTCGACGCACCCGATCGCCGCGGACATCCGCGACCTCGAGGACGTCGAGGTGAACTTCGACGGCATCACGTACGCGAAGGGCGCGAGCGTCCTCAAGCAGCTCGTCGCGTGGGTCGGCCAGGAGCAGTTCTTCGCCGGTGTCCGGCAGTACTTCCAGAAGCACGCGTGGGGCAACACCGAGCTGCGCGACCTGCTGACCGAGCTCGAGTCGACCTCCGGCCGCGACCTGTCGGCGTGGTCGGCGCTGTGGCTGGAGCAGTCCGGCGTGACGCTGCTGCGCCCGCAGATCGCCTCGGAGACCGGTGCGGACGGCGTGGAGCGCATCACCGCGCTGGCCGTGCGCCAGGAGGTCCCCGCCACGCACCCCGTGCAGCGCCCGCACCGCCTGGTGGTCGGCGGCTACGACGTGGTGCCCGGCCCGGACGGCGGCTCGCGCCTGGAGCGCACCGTGCGCGTGGAGCTCGACGTGGACGGCGAGCTCACGCCCGTCCCGCAGCTCGTGGGCGAGCGCCGCCCCGACCTGCTGCTGCTCAACGACGAGGACCTGGCGTACGCCAAGGTCCGCCTGGACGAGCGCTCGCTCGCCACGGCGATCGCGCACCTCGGCGACTTCGGCGGGTCCCTGCCGCGGACGCTCGTGTGGGCGGCCGTCTGGGACGCGACGCGCGACGGCGAGACCCCGGCCCGCGACTACGTGGACCTGCTGCTCGGCAACATCGCGCACGAGACGGACTCGTCCGTCGTCCTGGTGCTGCTGCGCCAGCTCCACACCGCACTCGACCTCTACGTCGCGGCCGAGCACCGGTCGGCCACCGAGGTCGCCGCCGCGGACCGCCTGTGGACCCTCGCCACCGACGCCCCCGGCGGCAGCGACACCCAGCTCCAGCTCGTGAAGGCGTTCGCGGCGCGGGCGTCCACGCCCGAGCAGCTCGACGCGGTCGAGGCGCTGCTGGACGGCGGCACCCGGCTGGACGGCCTGTCGATCGACACCGACCTGCGCTGGGAGCTGCTGACGTCCCTGGTCGCGGGCGGTCGTGCCGGGGCCGAGCAGATCGACGCCCAGCTCGAGGCCGACCCCACCGCGACCGGGCAGCGCGCCGCGGCCGCCGCCCGCGCCGCCGTGCCGACCGCCGAGGCGAAGGCCGCCGCCTGGCAGGCCGTCGTCGAGTCGGACGCGCTGCCCAACGCGCTGCAGGCGGCGACGATCGGCGGCTTCGGCCGGGTGCACGACCGCACGCTGCTGCGGCCGTACGTGGCGCCGTACTTCGAGGTGCTCGAGAAGGTCTGGGCCGAGAAGACCAACGAGATGGCGCAGAACATCGTCACGGGGCTGTACCCGACGGAGCTCGCGGACGACGCCGAGGCCGACGTGGCGGGCGCGACCGACGCGTGGCTGGCGGCACACCCGGACGCCGCGCCCGCGCTGCGCCGGCTGGTGGTCGAGGCGCGCGACGGCGTCCGCCGCACGCTCGCCGCGCAGGCCGCGGACCGCCACTACCACGAGGCCTGACGGGCACGGCGGGGGTCACCGGGTGCCGGTGACCCCCGCGAGCCACCGCGTCGCCGCGCGCGGGCTGCGCAGCCGGACCACCGGCACCGTCCCGGACGCCGCGAGCGCGAGGTACTGCCGCCGGTAGGCCCCGTGCTGCGTCCACGCCCACAGCACGATGTTCTGCTCCGGGTCGCGCCGCAGGAACGAGCGCAGCGACTCGGTGTTGCCGTGGTAGACGGGCCGGCGCAGCACCGCCCGCGCGAGGGTCCGCCGCACGACCCGCGGCATGACGACGCGGCGCGGGTAGTCCAGCCAGACGATCGCGTCCACGTCGTCGGCGAGGCCCTGCCGGGCGGTCGTCCAGTTGCCGTCGACGACCCAGCCGTCCGGCGAGGCGTCGAGGAACTCCCGGAGCAGCGCGCGGCCGACCTCGGGCTCCTTCTTGACCCAGCCCGGGCCCCAGAACACCTCGTCGAGCTCGCGGTGCGGCACCCCCAGCCGGCGCGCCAGCTCCCGGGCGAACGTGGTCTTGCCCGCGCCGGAGTTGCCCACCACCCGGACGCGCCGCAGCCGCGGCTGTGCCGAGGTCACGGGTCAGGCCTCGCCGAGGACCGCCGCGAGCGAGCGGAACCGGGCCGTGCGGAACAGGTCGTCGAGCAGCACCAGGCGCCCCGCGCCGTCGGCGAGCGGCACCCGCCAGTTCGGGTACTCCTGGTCGGTGCCGGGCTGGTTCTGGGCGCGCCGCTCCCCCACCGCGTCGGCCAGCGACACCCCGACCAGGACGCTGGGCGTCTGCAGCACGTACCGGTGCAGGGCCTCGACCACCTCGCGCTCCGAGGGGTCGTCGCCCAGCAGCCCGCGCGCCGCGAGCGCCGCCAGCATCGCCTCGCGCTCGGCCCGGGCGGCGCGCCGCACCTGCTCCACGGGCTCGGTCAGCAGGCCCAGCCGCTCGCGGAGCGCGACGTGCTCGTCGGCCAGGTAGCCCGCGGTCGGCGGCAGGTCGTGCGTCGTGACGCTGGACAGCGCGAGGCGCCGGTAGTCCTCGGGCGGCAGCGGGCGGCCCTCGCCGTCCTTCTCGAACCAGAGGATCGAGGTGCCGAGCACCCCGCGCTCCGACAGGTAGTCCCGCACCCACGGCTCGACGTTGCCGAGGTCCTCGCCGATGACGACGGCACCGGCCCGGTGCGCCTCCAGGGCGAGGATGCCGATCATCGCGTCGTGGTCGTACCGGACGTACGCGGCGTCCGCGGGGCTGTTGCCCTGCGGGATCCACCACAGCCGGAACAGCCCGATGATGTGGTCGATCCGCACCGCGCCGGCGTGCCGCAGCACGGTGCGCAGCAGGTCCCGGTACGGCCGGTAGGCGACGCGCTCGAGCTCGGCGGGGTGCCACGGCGGCTGCGACCAGTCCTGGCCCTGCTGGTTGTACATGTCGGGCGGGGCGCCGACCGACGCGCCGCGCGCGAGCACCGGCCCGAGCGCCCACACGTCCGCGCCGCCCGGGTGCACCCCCACGGCGAGGTCGTGCATCACGCCCAGGCCCATGCCGGCCTCGTGCGCGGTGCGCTGCACCGTGGCGAGCTGCTGGTCCGCGAGCCACTGCAGCCAGCAGAAGAACTCGACCCGGTCGGCCAGCTCGGTGCGGGCCCGCAGCGCGCCGGGCGCCGCGGGGTCGCGCAGGTCCGCCGGCCACGGCCCCGGGCCGTGCCGCTCGACCAGCGCGCACCAGAGCGCGAAGTCCTCCAGCCCGCGGCCCTCGCGGCGGCGGAAGTCGTCGAACGCCGACTGCCGGGCCGCGGAGCGCGGGACCGCGAACACGACGTCCAGCGCCGCCTTCTTCGCCGCCCACACGACGTCCCGGTCGATCGGGCCGTCGTCCGCGTCGAGGGCGAGCGCCTGCTCCGCCGACCACTCGACGAGCGCCCGGTCCGCCGAGGACAGGTACGCGGCCTCGTCGACGTCCTCGACCCGCAGGTACAGGGGGTTCACGAACCGGCGGGTGGTCGGCAGGTAGGGCGACGGGGTCAGCGGCGGCACGGGCTCGGCGGCGTGCAGCGGGTTCACCAGCAGGAACTGCGCCCCGGCCTCGCGCCCCGCCAGCCACGCCAGGTCGGCCAGGTCGCGCAGGTCGCCCGCGCCCCAGGACCGGCTGGACCGCACCGAGTACAGCTGCAGCATCAGGCCCCAGGCCCGCCGCCCGTCCAGCGCCGCGGGCAGCTCCAGCCGGTCGGGGGTCACGGCCAGGGGGCTCGCGGCCTCGCCGGAGGGGCCGGCGGTCCGCAGCAGGTGCCAGCCGAGCGGCAGGTCCGCCGGGACCACGAACGTCGCCCGGCCGACCTCGCGGCCGTCGACGGTCCGCGGGTCCACGTACACGTCGGCCTGCTCCAGGTCGACCCGGCGCGGCTCCGCGCCCGCGGCGCGGCGGCCGTGGCCCTCCGCGGCGTCCAGCTCGAGCCACGCCCGCACGGGGTCGCCGTGGGTGACGTGCACCGGCACCGTCGTGCCCTGCGACTGCCGGACGACGACGACCGGCGGCAGCACCCGGCGCCACGGGGCGTCCTCGGCGTGCCGCAGCGCGACCTCGACCCGCTCCGGCGTCGAGGCGTCGACGCCCAGGGCGGCGAGCACGGCGACCAGCGTGGCCGCGGGGACCTCACGCAGCCCGCCGCCGAACTCCTGGAACTCCGGGGCGACGCCGTGCGCCCGCGCGAGGCGCACCAGGGACTCGGACGGCGGTGTGTGCGGTGCCACATCACGATCCTGCCAGAGCGGTGCTGCTCGCGCCGGTCGCCGCGCAGGGGGCCGGGCGGACGGACGCGCAGGTCGCACCGGCGCCGTCGGGCGCGCGCCCCGCCGTAGGGTGGCGCGCATGACCGCCGACCCCGTCCCCACCGGCCTGCCCGCCTACCCCGACGCCCGCCGGAGCGACCTCGTCGAGGACCTCCACGGCCGCGCCGTCGCCGACCCGTACCGCTGGCTGGAGGACGCGGGCTCCGACGAGACCGGCGCGTGGTCCGCGGCGCAGGACGCGCTGTACGCGGCGTACCGCGCCGGGGTGACGGCCCGCGTCCCGGCGGACCACCCGCTCGCGTCGGAGCGCCTCACGGCCCGGCTCGGCGAGCTGCTCGGCGCGGGCTTCGTCGGGGCACCGGCGTGGCGCGGGCAGCGGCGGTTCACCGCGCGGCGCGCCGGCGACCAGGAGCACGCCGTGGTGGTCGTCACCGAGCCCGACCCCGCCGTCCCGGGCGGGGAGCGCGAGCGGGTGCTCGTCGACCCGGTGGCGATCGACCCCGCGGGCACGACGACGCTCGACGCGTGGCAGCCCAGCAAGGAGGGCGACCTGCTCGCGTACCAGGTGTCGCACGGCGGCACCGAGGAGAGCGTGCTGCACGTCCTCGACGTCGCGACCGGCGAGCCGGTGGACGGCCCGATCGACCGGGCGCGCTACTCCCCCGTGGCGTGGGAGCCGGGCGGGCGGGCGTTCTACTACGTGCGCCGGCTGGCGCCGGAGCTGCTGCCCGAGGACGAGCGGCAGTACCACCGGCGGGTCTGGCGCCACGTGGTCGGCACCGACCCGGCCGCGGACCTCGAGGTCTTCGGCGCCGGGCTCGACATGACGAACTACTACGGCGTCTCGGTCTCCCGCGACGGCCGCTGGCTGATCGTGTCCGCGGCCGCCGGGACCGCCCCGCGCACGGACGTGTGGATCGCGGACCTCGCGGCGTCGGAGCCGGGGACGGTCCCGGAGCTGCGGGAGGTCGCGGTCGGCCACGACGCCGAGGTGGCGGCGTGGGTCGGGCGCGACGGGCGCCTCTACCTGCACACCACCCTCGACGCCGACCGCGGGCGCCTCGCGGTGGCCGACCCGCGGGAGCCGGGCGTCCCGCACTGGCGGACCCTGCTGGCCGAGCACCCCGAGGCCGTGCTGGAGGACGTCGCGCTCACGGACGGCGGGGGCGAGGACGCCGGCCCGGTGCGGCTGGTGGCGGCCTGGCGCCGGCACGCGGTGAGCGAGCTCACCGTGCACGACCCCGCCACGGGCGAGCAGCTCCCGGGGCCCGCGGGCGAGGTGGCCCTGCCCGGGCTGGGCTCGGTCGGCGGTCTCGTCACCCGCCCCGACGGCGGGCCGGACGTGTGGTTCACGTACACGGACCACACCACGGTCACCGAGGTGCACCGGTACGACGCGACCACCGGGACGACCTCCCTGTGGGCCGCACCGCCCGGGGCGCTCGCCGACCTGCCGGACGTCCGGGTGCAGCGCGTCGTGGCGACGAGCGCCGACGGCACGCAGGTCCGGGCGTTCGTCGTGGCCCGCGCCGACGCCCTCGACGCGGCCGGCCGGCCGCTCGCCCCCGCGCCGACCGTGCTCTACGGGTACGGCGGCTTCCAGATCTCGCTCGACCCGGCGTTCTCGGCCACCACCCTCGCGTGGGTGGAGGCCGGCGGCGTCTACGTGGTCGCGAACCTGCGCGGCGGCGGCGAGGAGGGCGAGGCGTGGCACCGCGCGGGGCGGCGCGGCAGCAAGCAGCACGTCTTCGACGACTTCCACGCCGTCGCGCGCCTGCTGGTCGACGAGGGGTGGACGACGACCGACCGGCTCGCGTGCTGGGGCGGGTCGAACGGCGGCCTGCTGGTCGGGGCCGCGCTCACCCAGCACCCGGAGACGTTCGCGGCGGTCGTCTGCTCGGCGCCGCTGCTCGACATGGTGCGCTACCAGCGGTTCGGGCTCGGCGTGACGTGGACCGACGAGTACGGCGACGCGGACACGCCCGCCGAGCTGGACTGGCTGCTGTCCTACTCGCCGTACCACCGGGTGGTGGACGGCACCGCGTACCCCGCGACCCTGTTCACGGTGTTCGACGGCGACACGCGCGTCGACCCGCTGCACGCCCGCAAGCTGGCGGCGGCGCTGCAGGCCGCGACGTCGGCGCCCGCGGACGAGGCCCCGGTGCTCGTCCGCCGGGAGCGCGGCGTCGGGCACGGCGGGCGGGCGCTGTCGCGCACGATCGCGCTGACCGTGGAGCAGCTCCAGTTCGTCGGCGACCGGACGGGGCTGGTGACGGCGCGCTGACCGGGCGCGGCGCGGGACCCGGGGCGGCACGGGCGGGCGGCCCCCGCGGCGGCCGGGCTAGCGTGGCCCGGTGACCTCCGCCCTCCTCCGCCCCGCGCTGCCCGCCGCTCCCGACCCCGCCCCCTCCGAGCAGCTCGCCGACGGCGCGAACGCGTTCGTCGACTGGCTGCTCGGCCCGGGCCTGCGCATCGCGATCATCGTGGTGGCCGGGGTCGTGTCGCTGCTGCTGGTGCGGCGGCTGATCCGGGCCGTCACCGAGCACATCGCCGACGGCACGTCGCTGCTCCAGCGCGGGATCACCCGGCCGCTCGGCGGCACGGAGGTCGCCGCCGCCCTGCGCAAGGTCAGCCCCGTGGCCAGCGCCCGCCGCACCCAGCGAGCCCGCACCATCGGCTCCGTGCTGCGGTCGACCGCCGCGATCGTCATCGGCTCGATCGTCGTCCTGCTGGTGCTCGACCAGCTCGGGGTGAACATCGCACCGTTCATCGCCTCCGCGGGCATCGTCGGCGTGGCGTTCGGCTTCGGCGCGCAGAGCCTGGTCAAGGACTTCCTGTCCGGCATGTTCATGCTGCTGGAGGACCAGTACGGCGTCGGTGACGTCGTCGACGCGGGTCCCGCGCAGGGCACCGTCGAGGCGGTCGGGCTGCGCGTGACGAAGCTCCGCGACGCGGACGGCACGCTCTGGTACGTCCCCAACGGCTCAATGCTGCGGGTCGGCAACAAGACGCAGGGCTGGGCGAACGCCGTCGTCGAGGTGAAGGTCGACTACTTCGCGGACCTCGACCGCGTGCGGGACCTGCTGGTCGGCGCCGCCGCCCGGCTCGCGTCCGACCCGGAGATCGGCGACGCGCTCGAGGGCGCCGCGACGGTCACCACGGCCGAGGACCTCACGTTCGACGCCGTGACGGTGCGGATCGCGCAGCGCACGGCACCCTCCCGGCAGTGGGCCGTGGCGCGGGCCCTGCGCGCCGCGGTCCGGGACGCGCTGGAGGAGGCCGACGTGCCGCTCGCCGGGCAGCGGGACCTGCTGGCGGCGCACCGCGAGCGCGTGCAGGCGCAGGGGGCGGTCGTCGTCGACGGCGCCGACGCGCCGCCCGCGGACGAGGGGGCCGCGCCCGGCGGGCAGGGCTGAGGGCACGTCCGGCGACCACCACCCCCGGCGCCCCCGGTCGGCGACCACCGCCGGGCCGGGCTGCTCCCCGTCGCGCGCTGCCGCCGTCCCCGCGCGGCCCACCGGGCCCGGACGCGGCGCAGCCCCGGGCCGGTCGTCCGGGTCCCGGGGCTGCGTGCCGTCGCGGCTCGCCGCGCGCCCGCGTCAGCGCAGGCCGTCGAGCTCCGCCGCCAGGTTGTCCGCCTCCGGGCCGACGATGACCTGCACGATGCGGCCGGACCGCACCACGCCGAACGCGCCGGTCGCCTTGAGGGCGGCCTCGTCCACGCGCTGCGGGTCGGTGACCTCGACCCGCAGCCGCGTGATGCACGGCTCCAGGTCGACGACGTTCCCGCCGCCGCCCAGCGCCACCAGGATCTGCTCTGCCTTGCTCATCGAACCCCCGTCGTCCTGCCGGTCCCGCCCCCGCGACCGCCGGAGGGCGGCCTCGGCGACCAGCCTAGTCCGCGGGGGGCGGGGGCGGCGGTCCGGGTCCTGCCCGGTGCGACACTGGCACGCATGACCGCCGACCAGCCGACGCCCGCGCCCCGCCCGGCCGGCCCGTCCCTGCCGCTCACCGCGGCCGCACCCCCGGCGCCCGCAGCCCCGGCACCCGGCGCGGCGCCCGAGCGCGTGCGCGAGTCGTTCTACGACGCCGTCGGGGGCCACGCGACGTTCGAGCGGCTCGTGGACCGGTTCTACGAGGGCGTCGCGGCCGACCCCGTGCTCGCGCCGATGTACCCGGAGGAGGACCTGGGCCCCGCGCGCCGGCGCCTCACGATGTTCCTGGAGCAGTACTGGGGCGGTCCCACGACGTACTCCGCCGAGCGCGGCCACCCCCGGCTGCGGATGCGCCACGCGCCGTTCCCGGTCGACGCCGACGCGCGCGACCGGTGGCTGCGCCACATGCGGGACGCCGTCGACGCGCTCGACCTGCCGCCGCTGCACCACGAGGTCCTGTGGGACTACCTGGAGCGGGCCGCGCACTCGCTCGTCAACACCGCGTCGCGGCCGTGAGATCCTGGCGCGCGTGACCGACGCTGCCCAGGGCGCCACCACCGCGCAGGAGCCCACCCCCGACCCGATCGCCGCGCTGCTCGCCGTCCTCGACGTGCAGCCCTCCGGCACCCCCGACGAGCTCGTGGCCGCCAACCTGCCGAAGCCCGGGGGCCGGGTGTTCGGCGGGCAGGTGGTCGCGCAGGCCCTCGTCGCCGCGGGCCGCACCGTGCCGGACGGGCGGCTGCCGCACTCGATGCACGGCTACTTCCTGCGCGCCGGGGACGTCGCCTCGCCCATCGGCCTGTCCGTGGAGCGCCTGCGCGACGGCCGGTCGTTCTCCGCCCGCCGCACGCACGCCCTGCAGGACGGCGAGCCGATCCTGTCGATGATCGCGTCGTTCCAGGAGGACCAGCCGGGCATCGAGCTGACGCAGCCGATGCCGGACGTCCCCGCGCCGCAGGACGTCGAGTCGGCCATGGACCGCATGGGCCACCTCGATCACCCCCTCGCCCGGTTCTGGACGCACGAGAGCGCGTTCGACGTCCGGCACGTCGGCGGCTCGCTGTACCTCGGCCCCGCTCCCGCGCCCGACGGCCGGCAGCGCGTGTGGATGCGCACCAAGGGCGCCCTGCCGGACGACCCGCTGCTGCACCGCGCCGTGCTCGCGTTCGCGTGCGACCAGATCATGCTCGAGCCCGTGCTGCGCCGCGCCGGCCTGTCCTGGCTGACGCCGGGGCTGTCCGTGGCGAGCCTCGACCACGCCATGTGGTGGCACCGGGACGTCCGGGTGGACGAGTGGCTGCTGTTCGACCAGGACAGCCCGACCGCCCAGGGCGGGCGCGGCCTGGGCACCACGCGGGTGTTCAGCGAGCAGGGCGTGCTGGTCGCGACCATCGCGCAGGAGGGCATGGTCCGGGTCCCGTCCTGACCGGCGCGGCGCCCCTCCCGCTCCGCTGGCGGGCGCCCGTGCCCCGGTGCACAGTGTCCCGGTGGTGAGGCTGCGACGGGTCCGGATCGACTCCCCGGGGTGGACGCGCAGGCGCGCCGGCCGCGGGTTCTGGTACCTGGACGCCGACGCCGCCCGGATCACCGACCCGGTGCACCTGGACCGGATCACGGCGCTCGCCATCCCGCCCGCGTGGCGGGACGTGTGGATCAGCCCGTGGCCTCACGGGCACATCCAGGCCGCCGGGCTCGACGACGCCCGGCGGCGGCAGTACCTCTACCACGAGCAGTGGCGCCGCCGCCGCGACCGCCTCAAGCACGACCACGTGCTCGACGTCGCCCGCCGGCTGCCCGCGGCCCGGCGGTCGGTCCGCCGGGACCTGGCGGCGGACGGCTTCCCCCGGGCGAAGGCCCTCGCGCTGGCGTTCCGGCTGCTCGACCTCGCGTACTTCCGGGCCGGCGGCGAGGGCTACGCGCAGCGCAACGGCTCGTACGGGCTCGCCACCCTGCGCCGCGAGCACGTGCAGGTGCTCGCGGACCCCGGCGGCGCCGCGGTCGCCGTCCGGTTCTGCTACCCCGCGAAGTCCGGCCAGGTGCGCGACGTCGTCGTCGAGGACGCCCAGGTGGCGGAGCTGGTCGGGACGCTCCTGCGGCGGCGCGGCGGCGGGCCCGAGCTGCTCGCCTGGCAGGACGAGGCCGGCTGGCACGACATCACCAGCGCCGAGGTCGGCGCCGACGTCAAGAACCGGCTGGGCCCGGACGCGAGCCCGAAGGACTTCCGGACGTGGCACGCGACCGTGCTGGCGGCGCGCGGCCTCGCGGCGGCCGGGCCCGCCCCGGCGTCCGAGCGGGCGCGGCGCCGGGTCGTCGCGCAGGTGGTCAAGGACGTGTCCGGCGAGCTCGGGAACACCCCCGCGGTGTGCCGCGCGTCGTACATCGACCCGCGCGTCGTCGACCTGTGGGAGCACGGCACCACGATCCGGCCCACCCGCTCGCAGGCGGTCGGCGAGAAGGAGACGCTCGCGCTGCTGCGGGCGTGACGCGCCGGCGTGGTCAGTCCGTGACCACCGCGAGCGCGAAGCCGTCCCAGCCCTTGCTCCCCACGGTCTGCAGCGCGGTCGCCTCGAGCCGGGGGTGGGCGGCCATCGCGTCCAGGACGGCGCGGGAGCCCTGCACGCGCGGGTCGTCCGAGCCGGCGTCCGCCACCGCCCCGGCGCGCACCACGTTGTCGACGACGACCACCGTGCCCGGACGGGACAGCGCCACCGCGAGCTCCAGGTACCGGCTGTTGCCCGGCTTGTCCGCGTCGATGAACACCAGGTCGTACGGCTCGGTGCCCGCGTCCACCAGGGCGCGGGCGGTCTCCGCGGCCGGGCCCTCGTGCACGTCCACCCGGTGCGCCACACCGGCGCGGGCGAGGTTCTCCCGGGCGACGGCGGCGTGCACGGCGTCGAGCTCGAGCGTCGTGACGTGCCCCTCCGGCCCCACGGCCCGGGCGAACCACAGCGCGCTGTACCCCGCGAGCGTGCCGAACTCGAGCACGCGGCGCGCGCCGGTCATCGTGCAGAGCAGCGCGAGGAGCTTGCCCTGCAGCGGCGACACCTCGATCGCCGGCAGGCCCGCGGCCCGCCCCGCCTCCCGCGCCGCGACGAGGTCCGGGTCCTCGTCGACCAGGGTCCCGGTCAGGTACGCGTCCACCGCTGCCCAGTCGTCCATCCCCCATGATGGCGCCGGCCGGCCGGCCGCGACCACCCGGCCGGCGCCCGGATGCGTCGCACCCCCGCGCGACGCAGACTGCGACCGTGCCCCACGACGACACCCCCGCACCCACCCGCACCCGGCCGACGGGCTCCGGCCCGACCGGCGAGGACCTGCTGCCGGAACCGGTCGCGGGGAGCCTCGCCGGCCTCGTCCCGGGGGTCGGCGACGACGGACGCCCGCGCGAGGACGCGCCGCTGGTCGCCGTCACCGGGGTCACCGGCTACGTCGGCGGCCGCCTGGTCCCCGAGCTGCTGGCCGCCGGGTACCGGGTGCGCGCCGTCGCCCGACGACCCGAGCGGCTGCGCGGCCGCCCCTGGTACGACGCGGTCGAGATCGCGCAGGCCGACGCGTCCGACCCCGGCCAGATCCGCGCCGCGCTCGACGGCGTGGACGTGGCGTACTACCTCATCCACTCGCTCGGCACGGGACGGCGGTTCGAGCAGCGCGACCGGTCGACGGCCCTCACGTTCGGCCGCGCGGCGCGCGAGGCCGGCGTCGGCCGGATCGTCTACCTCGGCGGGCTCGCCCCCGACGTCGAGGACCTCTCGCCGCACCTGGCCTCCCGCACCGAGGTCGGGGAGATCCTCCTGGCCTCGGGCGTGCCGACGACCGTGCTGCGCGCCGCCGTCATCCTCGGGTCGGGCTCCGCGTCGTTCGAGATGATGCGCTACCTCACCGAGCGCCTCCCCGCGATGACCGTGCCGCGCTGGGTGGAGAACCGCATCCAGCCGATCGCGGTGCGCGACGTGCTGCGCTACCTCGTGGGCTCCGCGTCGATGCCGCCGGACGTCAACCGGGCGTTCGACATCGGGGGGTCGGACGTCCTCACGTACCGCGACATGATGCAGGGGTACGCCGAGGCCGCGGGCCTGCCCCGGCGGATCATCGTCGGCGTCGGCGTGCTGACCCCGCGGCTGTCGAGCCTGTGGGTCGGGCTGGTGACGCCCGTGCCGTCCGGGATCGCCCGGCCGCTCGTGGAGTCCCTCGTGCACGAGGTCGTGTGCCGCGAGCACGACATCGCCGAGCACGTCCCCGACCCGCCCGGCGGGCTGATCGGCTTCGACCGGGCGGTGCGCCTCGCGCTCACCCGCATCCGTGAGGCCGACGTGACCACCCGGTGGTCCTCCGCGGGGATCCCCGGCGTCCCGAGCGACCCGCTGCCCTCGGACCCGGACTGGGCCGGCGGCTCGCTCTACGTCGACGAGCGGCGCACGACCGTGGACGCCTCCCCCGCGGCGCTGTGGCGGGTGCTGGAGGCGGTCGGGGGCGAACGCGGCTGGTACTCCTGGACGCTCGCGTGGCGGGTCCGCGGCCTGCTGGACCGCGTCGTCGGCGGCCCCGGTCTGCGGCGCGGCCGCCGGGACCCCGGCCGGCTCGTCGTGGACGACGCGGTCGACTTCTGGCGCGTCGAGGACGTCCGACCGGGGCGGCTGCTGCGGCTGCGTGCCGAGATGCGGCTGCCCGGGCTCGCGTGGCTCGAGCTGCGCGTGGAGCCGGGGGACGACGGCGCGGACCCCGGCGACGACGCCCGCTGGACCACCCCGCCCGTGACGTTCGCGCAGCGCGCCGTGTTCCACCCCCACGGGCTGCTCGGGCAGCTCTACTGGTGGTCGGTCTACCCGTTCCACGGCGTCGTCTTCGGCGGCATGCAGCGGAACATCGCCCGAGCGGCGGAGACCGCGGAGCGGGCGCGCCGGGACCGGTGACGGGGGGCCGGGCGGGGGTCGGCGTCGCCGACCGCGGCGCCGGGCGGGGGCGGCGCGGCGGCGTCAGCGACCGCGGCGCCGGAACGCCGGCGGCGCCTCCACGTACGGCGTCCACGCGGCGCGCTCCGCCTCCCCGATCCGGCGGGGTGCGCCGGTCGCGGCGTCCACGAGCACGAGCGTCGTCACCGCGCGGGCGTACGGCCCGTCCGGGTCCGCCGTCCCGTCGGCCGCCGGCGCGGCGTCGTGCAGCTCGTAGCAGACGTCGATGCTCGCGCCCCCGAGGTGACCGATCCACATGTCGACGACGACGGGTGCCCGCCGGTACCCGACCGGACGCAGGTACTCGACCTCCTGCCGGGCGACCAGCGTGAACGTCTGCGCGCCCGGTCCCGCGTCGAGCACGGCGGTCGGCCACACCGGCCGGTCGGCCGCACCGGAGGGACCCGCCTCGGCGGGGTGCGCCCAGAACGCCTCGATGCGCGCCTCCTCGAGCAGGCGCAGCAGCTCCACGTTGTTCACGTGCCCGTAGGCGTCCATGTCGGACCACCGCAGCTGGACCGGCACCTGCAGCCTCGTCATGCGTCCTCCGTCCGTCCCGGCTCCGCCGCGCGGCGGGCCGTCCAGCATCCTGCACCCGCGGGCGGCACGGCGCGCACCGGCAGCGCGACGCGGCGTGTCCGCGCGGCGGTGCGCGTCAGCGTGACCGGCCCGCGGCCACCCGCGCCTGCGTGCGGCACGCGTCCAGGTCGTCCAGCACCGCCGCCGCAGGCCCGGTGACGCGGTCGCGGGCCACCTCCGCCACGGCGCCGAGCAGACGCGCGCGCACCACCCGCGCGCGGCGTCGGGCGGTCAACCGGGCGAGCGCCCCGGCGAGCAGCGCGAGGACGATGCCCACGAGGAGGCCGCCGCCGAGCAGGGCCGTGGGCACGGGCAGCGGTCCCCACTGTGGCGTGCGGGGCTCGGGCAGCCGCAGGTAGGCCAGGACGGCCAGCACCCCGAGCCAGAGCGCCCCGGCAGCGGCGGCCGTCAGCAGCACGGTCTGCGCCACGTTCGCCGCCCTCGCCCACCACGGCACCCGGTCCGGCAGCAGCGGGGTCGACGAGACCGCGGCGTCGAGCGGGTCGGCGAGGTCCGGGTCGCCGACCGACGACCGCACGGCGAGCGCCCACGCGTCCGGCACGCCCGCCGTCGCGGCGTCGAGCGACCGCCGCACCGCGGTGGCGGCAGCCGCCCGGGTGGCGGGGCCGGGTGCGGGCAGCGAGGTGCGCCCGGTGGGAGCGGCAGCACCAGCACCAGCACCAGCACCCGAGGCTCCCGGCCCGACGGCACCCGCGCCGGCGGAACCCGTGCCGGCGGAACCCCTGCCGACGGAACCCGCGCCGAGGTGGAGCCGCCGCAGCGGGTCGGGGCGCAGGCGCTGGAGCCACCGCACCGGCGGCCAGCCGGCCGCCGCGGTCGCGCGCCGCACCGCGGACCGACGTGTCGCCTCGACGACGACCGGCACACCGGCGGCGTCGGCCAGCGCCGCGACAAGCTCCGGGGGCGGGACGGCGCGGTCCGCCCTCCCCGATGCCGTCGCGGCGCCGCGCGACGGCAGCACGCGCTGCCGCGCGGAGCCGGCCTCGTCACCGCACGCCTCGAGCACGCGCAGCGCCACGACCTCGACGTCCGCGGTGAGGCGCCGGGTCGCCGCCTCCCGGCGCTCCGCGGCCTCGTCGAGCAGCGCACCGAGGCGGTCGAGGCCCAGGCCCGTCCGCGCCGAGACGGCCAGCACGCGGGCGCCCGCCGGACCGTCCACCGCCGTCAGCCGTCGCAGGTCGGCGAGCACGGCGTCCACCTCGGCGGCCGAGAGCCGGTCGGCCTGGTTGAGCGCCAGCACCAGGACCTCGGCGTGCCGTGCCAGCGGGCGCAGGTAGCGCTCGTGCAGCACGGCGTCGGCGTACTTCTGCGGGTCCACCACCCAGACGAGCAGGTCGACGCGGTCGACGAGGTGCTCGGCGCGCAGCCGGTGCTCGGTCACCACTGAGTCGTGGTCCGGCAGGTCGAGCAGCACCAGCCCCGCGCCGCGGCGCGAACGGCCGCCCGCCAGCTCGTGCCGGCGCCGCACACCGAGCCAGTCGAGCAGCGGGCCCGCACCCGGTCCCCGCACCACGGCCAGCGCCTCGGAGGTGGTCGGCCGCTGCACGCCCGTGCGGGCGACCTCCTCACCGGCCAGGGCGTTGAGCAGCGAGGACTTGCCCGACCCGGTCGCCCCGGCGAGCGCCACCACCGTGTGCTCCGCCGACAGCGCGGCACGCTCCCCCGCGCGCGCCACGACGGCGCGACCCGCGTCGACCACCTCGCGCGGCAGCCGGCCCTCACCCGCCGTCAGCGCACGGTCGAGCGCCGCCACCCGCTCGGCCGGCGTCGCGCTCACCCCGCACCCCCACGTCCGAGCAGGCGGCGCCAGAACCCCGGACGCGAAGGCGCGGCGGCGGCTCCGTCGGGGTGCCCCGTGGGCGCACCGTCCCCGACCCCGCCGCGTCCGGGCGAGGCCGCCACCGCGCGCCAGGCGGCGGCGCCCCGCAGCTCCACCCGGCCCGAACCGGGCGCGGGCGCCGCGCGGGCACCCCGCGTGAGCGCGGCGTCGTCGTCCGCCCCCGGCGCGGGTGGTCCCGGGACGTGCCGCCGGGCCGCCTCCTGCAGGGCGAGGGCGGCCGCACGGAGGGCGTCGCCGGAGGACGCACCCAGCGCGTCGAGCTGTGCCGTGAACCGCTCCGCCTCCGCCGCCAGCAGCTGCGACACCCGCGTGTCCAGGCGCTCGCGGGCCGCGACCGTGAGCCGGCGCACCGCGTCGTCACCGAAGACGGCCTCCAGCAGCCGCTGGGCGACCAGGGCCGTACCGCCCGCGATACCCACCTCGACGCCCGTGAGCCCGCCGGTGGACGCGAACACCACCACCATGAGGCTCACGCCGAGCGCGTTCAGCCCGAACGACAGCGCCCGCGCGGCCCCGCGCCGGCGCTCGCCCTGCTCGCGCACCAGGTCGAGCACGTCGCCCTGCCACGCGCGGACCTCAGCGTCGACCGTGGCCCGCAGCGACGCCGACGACCGCGACAGCCCGAGGTCGGGCAGCAGCGCCTCGCCCGCGGGGTCACCGCGCCAGGCCGCGTGGGTGCGCTCCGCGGCCCCGTCCGCCGCGTCGAGCACAACGGCCGCCAGCCCGTGCGCGATCGCCTGCTCGACCGGCGGGACCGGCGCCGGCCGCCCGCGCAGGAACCCCGTCACCGCGTCCCGCAGCCGCCCGACGCCTCGCTCCACGGCACGCAGCAGGTCGCCCGTGCCGACGAGCTCCTGCCAGCGGGCCAGCACCTCCCCGCGCAGCAGGGCGCCGTCGGACGTCGCCGCGGCGACCTGCCGGCCGGCCTCGCCGTACGCGCGGGTCACGGACTCGCGGAGCCTCGCCGAGGCGTCGACCTGGGCGTCCGCGGCGTCCGCCAGCGCCAGGGCGCGGCGCACGAGCTCCGCGACCGCCCCGTCCCGCGTCGCGCGCGCCACCTCCTGCCGGGCGCCTACGTCGCCGCCGAGGTCCGACAGCCACGCCGCGAGCTCCCCCACCGCGGCCTCCGGCAGCAGGCCGTCCGCGTCGAGCCCCTCCGGCAGCGCGAACGACGGCGCGCCCGCCAGCCCGTGCTCGTCGAGCATCCGGCGCAGGTCCGCCACCGCGGCCTCGGCGCCCGGGTCCACGCGGTCGACGACGAGCGCGACCACGGCGTGCCGGGCGGCGGCGTCGTGCAGCAGCTCCCACGGCACCGCGTCGGCGTACCGCGCGGCGGTGGTGACGAACAGCCAGAGGTCCGCCGCCGCGAGCAGCTGCGCGGCCAGGGCCCGGTTCGCCGCCTCCACGGAGTCCACGTCCGGCGCGTCGAGCAGCGCCATCCCGCGCGGCAGCGCCTCGCTCGGCACCAGCCGCACGGCCGGCGCGGGCGGTCGGTCCGTCGGTCGGTCCGTCGGCCGGTTCTCCCGGGGCTCCGCGGCAGGGGCCGTCGACGCCGACCCGGTCACGCGCGCCAGCCCGGGCAGCACCCGGTCACCCGAGAACCACGCCCCGTCCAGCGGGTGGTGCACCAGGACGGGCGCGCGCGTCGTCGGCCGCAGCACCCCGGGGTCGGTCACGGTGGCGCCGAGCAGCGAGTTCACCAGGGTCGACTTGCCCGCGCCGGTGGAGCCGCCGACGACGACGAGCAGCGGCGCCGCCGCCGACCGCAGACGTGGCAGCAGGTAGTCGTCGACCTGGCGGGCCGCCGCCTCCCGGACCGCGCGCGCCTGCGCGGCGCCGGGGACCTCCAGCGGCAGCGCGAGCTCGCGGAGGCGCAGGTGCACCTGCTCGACGGGCCCGAGGAGAGCCGCGCCCGCGTCGTCGGCGGGGGGCGCCGGGGCGGGCGCGCCGCCTGCGGGGTCGGCGGCGTCCTGGGGCAGGTCGGCCATGGGGCCAGTGTGCCCGCCGACGGGCGTCCGCGCCGGTCAGCGCCGCACACCCGCGCGGCGCCACTCCCACGCCACTCCCAGCGTCCCCGTTCGGAGGCTCCGAGCGTGCTCGGAGGGGCCCGCGTGCTCTCGGAGGTGTCCGCGGACCACCTCGATGACGCGCGCACCTCTCCGAGCACGTTGGGAGCCTCCGAACGTGCACCGGGGCGGCGGGTGGAGTCGCTCGCGCGGCTGGTGCACGGGAGGCGTGCACGGGATCGGTGCACGCCTCCGCATGCACGCGGACGCGCCGCCGCCCCGTGGGGCGACGGCGCGTGCGCGTCGGGGGGTGGGCCGGGCCGCGGAGGGCCCTGCGGTCAGTCCCGCGTGAGCTTGCGGTAGGTCACGCGGTGCGGGCGCGCGGCGTCGGCGCCGAGCCGGCTGACCTTGTTCTCCTCGTAGGCCGCGAAGTTGCCCTCGAACCAGTACCAGCTCGCCGGGTCCTCCTCGGTGCCCTCGTACGCGAGGATGTGCGTCGCGACGCGGTCGAGGAACCAGCGGTCGTGGGAGACCACGACGGCGCAGCCCGGGAACTCGAGCAGGGCGTTCTCCAGCGAACCGAGCGTCTCGACGTCGAGGTCGTTGGTCGGCTCGTCGAGCAGCAGGAGGTTGCCGCCCTGCTTGAGGGTGAGCGCGAGGTTCAGGCGGTTGCGCTCGCCACCGGACAGCACGCCGGCGGGCTTCTGCTGGTCCGGGCCCTTGAACCCGAAGGACGCGACGTACGCGCGGGACGGCATCTCGACGTTGCCGACCTTGATGAAGTCGAGCCCGTCGGACACGACCTCCCAGAGCGTCTTCTTCGGGTCGATGCCGCCGCGCGACTGGTCGACGTAGGACACCGAGACGGTCTCGCCGACCTTGAGCGTCCCGCCGTCGAGCGGCTCGAGGCCCACGATCGTCTTGAAGAGCGTGGTCTTGCCGACGCCGTTCGGGCCGATGACGCCGACGATGCCGTTGCGGGGCAGGGTGAACGACAGGCCGTCGATGAGCACGCGGTCGCCGAAGCCCTTGCGCAGGTCGGTGGCCTCGAGCACGAGGTTGCCCAGGCGCGGGCCCGGCGGGATCTGGATCTCCTCGAAGTCGAGCTTGCGGGTGCGGTCGGCCTCGGCCGCCATCTCCTCGTAGCGAGCCAGACGGGCCTTGGACTTCGCCTGGCGGCCCTTCGCGGACTGCCGGACCCACTCGAGCTCGTCCTTGAGGCGCTTGGCGAGCTTCGCGTCCTTCTTGCCCTGGACCTCCAGGCGCGCCTGCTTCTTCTCCAGGTAGGTGGAGTAGTTGCCCTCGTACGGGTAGAGCCGCCCGCGGTCGACCTCGCAGATCCACTCGGCGACGTGGTCGAGGAAGTACCGGTCGTGGGTGACCGCGAGCACGGCGCCCGGGTAGGACGCGAGGTGCTGCTCGAGCCACAGCACGCTCTCGGCGTCCAGGTGGTTCGTCGGCTCGTCCAGCAGCAGCAGGTCGGGCTTCTCGAGCAGGAGCTTGCACAGGGCGACGCGGCGGCGCTCACCGCCGGACAGCACCTTGACGTCCGCGTCCGGCGGCGGGCAGCGCAGCGCGTCCATGGCCTGCTCGAGCTGGGCGTCGAGGTCCCACGCGTCGGCGGCGTCGATCGCCTCCTGGAGCTGGCCCATCTCGGCGAGCAGCGCGTCGAAGTCCGCGTCGGGCTCGGCCATCAGGGCGGAGATCTCGTTGAACCGGTCGATCTTGCCCTTGATCTCGGCGACGCCCTCCTCGACGTTGCCGAGCACGGTCTTCTCGTCGTTGAGCGGCGGCTCCTGCTGCAGGATGCCGACCGTGTAGCCGGGGCTGAGCCGCGCCTCCCCGTTCGACGGCTGGTCGAGACCGGCCATGATCTTGAGGATCGTCGACTTGCCCGCGCCGTTCGGCCCGACGACGCCGATCTTGGCGCCGGGCAGGAAGTTCAGCGAGACGTCGTCGAGGATGACCTTGTCGCCGTGCGCCTTGCGCGCCTTGTACATGCTGTAGATGAACTCAGCCACTGGCTTCTCGTCCGCCTCGGTGCTCGTCGGTGATCGGGGTGCGCGTCGGGTCCGCCGGGTGGGCGGACGGGCTGGGGCCGGGCGACGTCGCGGTCACCCAGCCTAGGCGATCGGCGTGCCCGGGACACCGCCCGGGCGACCGGGCACGCTCTCGCCCTCCCGCCCGTCCCGCCACGGCCCACCCGGCGGGCGCGCGGGCGCACCCTCACGCGGGCGCGGGCGCCGCGCGGGGGTCGTCGGCGGTCTCGTCGTCCAGCACGACGGCACCGCTCACGTCCACGGGCCCGGCGCCCCGGGCTGCGGCCCCGGCGTGCTCCCCGTCGGTCCGGTCGGCGGCCCCGCCCGCCGCGTCGCCGGGCCCGCCGCGCTGCTCGTGCACCGTGCGCGCGAACCGGGTCGTCCCCCGCGTGAGGTCGTGCCCGACGGTGTCCGCCGTGAGCTCGGCCGTCGTGCGCGTGTGCCCATCGGGGGCGACCCAGTCGACGAGCCGCACCCGCCCGGTCACGACCACCGGGTCCCCGCGCCGGATGCTCGCCGCGACGTTCTGGGCGAGGTGGCGGAACGCCTTGACCGTGAACCAGCTCGTCGCGGCGTCCACGTACGCGTCCTGCTCCCGGTCGTACAGCCGCGGCGTGCTGCCGAGCCGGAACTTCGTGAAGGGCACCTGCCCGTCCTCGCCGAGGTAGAGGGTGGGCTCGTTGCCCACCCAGCCGACCACCGTCAGGCTGAGCTCGTTGACCGCCATGCGTCCTCCTCGTCCGTGGCCGGCGCACCTGTCGGGCCGGCCGTGGACGCACCGTCCCGCGGGGCGCTCCCCCGCCGCCGGCCTCCGACCCGTCGCCTGGGGACCCGGTCCGCCGACACGCGCTGTGGAGGACTCGGCGGCCGCAGGTGGCGAGCCGGTCCGCGTCGGGCCCGGCACGCAGATCAGCTGCCGCGCGCCCCCGCGAGCAGCTCCCGCACCCGCCGGTGGTCCGCCAGCACCGCCCGCGTCGGGTCGGCGAGGCAGCGCCGGGCCACGGCCTCGAGCGCCGTCCGGCCGTCCCGGCGCACCGCCTCGGCCCGACGCAGGGCCGCCGACCGGCGCGCCCGCACGGCCAGGACGCCGCACAGCACCGCGAGCAGGGCGAGCGCCGCCGCAGCCGGCCAGGCCGGCCGCAGCGCGTCGTCCACCCCGCCGGAGCCCAGTGCCAGGCCGACGCCGACGGCGGCCGACGCGACCGCCGACACCGCCAGCACGAACGTCAGCACGGACAGCACCGCCGCACGCGCGGACCGGCGCGCGACGACCGCCACGCGGGACAGCGCGTCGTCCGCGGCCGCCCGGATCTCGTCGGTGCCGGCCACGCTCGTCCGCACCGCGTCCGCCCACCGTCGCGGGAGCCGGGCGGTCACGGCATCGGCCCACTGGGCGCGGGCCAGCGAGACGGTACCCGGCTGCACCGCGACGAACGCCGGCACCGGGTCCTCGCTGCCGCGCACCACGGCCGCGACCGCGTCCGCGATGGCGGGCAGGCCGGCGGCCTGCGCGAGCGTCACGGCCACCGGGGTGACGTCCAGGTCCTCCTCCGACGGCTCGCCCGGCGCGACCTCGGCGGAGACCAGCCGCGCCGCGTCCGCGACCTCGGCGGACCCGCGGCGCGCCGCGAGGCTCTGGCGGGAGACCACGTCGGCGAGCGTGTCCCGCATCTCCGCGACGCCCTCCCCCGTGCGGGCGGACGCGGTCCGCACCGTCACGTCGGTGAGCCCGTCCTCGACGAGCAGCCGACGCAGGTCGCGCACCAGCGACTCACGCTGGTCCGCGGGGACGGTGTCGACCTGGTTCAGCACGACGACCATCGCGCCCTCGTGGCCGACGAGGCGTCGCAGGTACCCGGAGTGCAGCGCGTCGTCGGCGTACTTCTGCGGGTCGACCACCCACACCAGGAGGTCCGCCATCGGCAGCAGCCGGTCGACCGCCGCGCGGTGGGCGGGCTCGATCGAGTCGTGGTCGGGCAGGTCGAGCAGCACCAGGCCGCGCAGCGGCGCCTCGGTCTCGCCGTCCAGGGCGCTCTCGCGCTCGATGCGCCGGTCGGCCTCGACCTCCAGCCAGTCGAGCAGCGCATCGCCGCCCGCGCCCCAGACGCAGGCGGCAGCCTCCGCCGTCGTCGGCCGGCGGACCCCCACCTCCGCGAAGTCCAGCCCGCAGATCGCGTTGAACAGGCTGGACTTGCCGGACCCCGTCCCCCCGAGCAGCGCGACGACCGTGTGGTCGACCCCGAGCGCGAGCCGCGCGCGCACCTGGTCGCCGATGACGCGCGCCCGGGACGCCGTCCGCGCGTCGACGCGGTCGCCCGCCACCGCGAGCGCCTCGTCGAGCTGCGCGAGACGTCGGCTCAGTGCCGCCGTCTCGGTGCCTGCGGCGGGCGCCGGCGGGATGGCGGCACCGTCCGGCGGTGGGGTCGTGCCGCTCATGTCAGCCCCTTGACGACGGCGAGGCGCAGGCGCAGCAGCGACGCCGCGTCGGGCCGCAGCTCCGGCCGGTCCAGCACGGCCGCGGCCGCGTCACGCTCGCGGTGCGCCTGCGCGGCCGCCTGGTCGGCCAGGCGGTCGCGCAGCACGCGGACGGCGGCGTCCCCGCGGTCACCGAGCAGACCGCGGAGCATGCGGTCGGCGGCGTCGAGCCCCGCGGCCGCGGCGAGCGCCAGCGCAGCCAGGCCCTCGTCGCCGAGCGCGCGGGCCGACCGGCGGCCGCACGCCGGTCCGCACGGGCGGCCGCGCGGCGCCCGGAGCGGTCCGCCGGCGCCGGACGCGCGCGCGCCAGCTCGTCCTCCAGCACCTCGACGGCTCCCGCGACCCACTCCCGGGCGGCACGCTCGACCTCGCGCGGCCGGTCCGCGGCCCGGTCGGCCGACGACCACGCCCGCGCGGCCGACGGTGCCCCGTCAGGGCCGGTCGCCAGCGCGTCGCGCAGGGTCCGCTCCGCCGCCGCGCCGACCGCGGCGAGCGTCGCGGACGCCGACGAGACCAGGTCCTGCACGAGCGGCAGCACGGCGGTCGCGCGGTCCTTCCCGGCGCGCCGCGACCGGTCGACCCGGCCCGAGGCACGCACGGCGTCCGCCAGCGGCGCGCCCGGCGCCGTCAGCTCCACCCAGCGCGCCTGGGCGCTGCCCTGGGCGACCGCCCCGCTGGTGACCGTGCGCCGGGCCTCCTCCGCGGGTCCGCGCACCGCGTCGTCCAGCGCCGTCCGGATCGCGGTGGCGGCCTCGGCCTGCCGCTCGACCGCGTCGGCGAGCTCGTCGACCCAGGGGCGCAGCGCCGCGAGCGAGCCGCGCAGCGTGCGGGCGACGACGGTCCGCGCCCGGTCGGGTCCGGCGAGCATCGCCAGCCACCGCTTCACGGGCGCCACACGCGCCGGCTCGAGCAGGCCCTCGTGCGGGCCGACGTCCGGCACCACGAACAGCGGCGAGCCCTGCATCCCGTGCGTCCGGAGCCGCTCCAGCAGGTCGCCCCGCACGGTCGGCAGCGACGCGGGGTCGACCCGGTTCAGCACCATGGCCACGGACGCCCCGCGTGCGGTCGCCTCGCCGAGCACCCGCCACGGGAGCGCGTCGCCGTACCGCGCAGCCGTCGTGACGAACAGCCACAGGTCAGCGGCCTCCAGGAGCCGCTGGGCGGACCGGCGGTTGCTCTCCAGCACCGAGTCGAGGTCCGGGGCGTCCATCAGGGCGATGCCCCGCGGCACCTGCTCGGAGGCCACGACGTCGACCGCGTCGGTCACCGGGTGCTCGCGCACCAGCTCGGCGTCGTCGGGGTGGTGCACCAGCACGGGCCGCCGCGTGGTCGGCCGCAGCACGCCCGCGGCGCTCACCTCCGACCCCACCAGCGAGTTGACCAGCGTCGACTTGCCCGCGCCGGTGGACCCCGCCACGACGACGACGGCCGGCGCCGACAGCTGGCGGAGCCGCGGCACGAGGTGGTCGGCGAGCTGGTCCACGAGCCGGGTGCGGGACGCCCACGCCTGCTCCGCGCCCGGCACGTCCAGCGGGAACGCCGTCGCCCGCGTGTCCCGCAGGAGGTCGGTCACCGCGTCGAGCAGCGACGTGGCGGCGAGCGGCCGGTCGAGGACGTCCCCCGCGGCCGAGCTCCCCTCCTCTGCGTGCACGGGCACATCCTCGCCCGTGACCGGGCACCGACCAAACCCCCGCGCCGCGCGACCTGCGATTCCGTGGGGCAGACGGCCCCGGGGCGGCGGGCCCGGGGCGCGTAGGCTGGTGCGCCGGACGGACGCCCGCCGGCGGGCCGTCCCCCGCCTCCATAGCTCAATGGATAGAGCAACGGCCTTCTAATCCGTCGGTTGCAGGTTCGAGTCCTGCTGGGGGCACGCGCGGTCCCGTCCCGGACCCGGCTACGCGGCGTGCCGCGGACCGCCGGAGACCACGTCGCCGGTGTCGGTGCGCCCGGGCCGGGCGAGCGCGACGAGCAGCGCGATCGAGCACACGGGCACGGCGACGAGGATCGCCCCGGTGACCGGGGCGACCAGCGGCGACCACGCGCCGAGGGACGCGATCCTGTCGAGCAGCGAGTCACCCGCCCAGTGGAACTCGAGCGCCTTGAGCATCGCCGAGGCCGTGAAGGCGAGCGCGCCGGCGCCGACGGCGAGCGGGAGCCAGCGCCGCGCCCGCCCCCGCACCAGGACGCCGAGACCGAGGGCAGCCGCGACGGCCAGCCCGGCGACGCTGGTGAACAGGTAGCGGCCCTGCAGTCCGCGCGGCACGCCGGTCGCGAGGTACAGGCCCCAGGTGGACTCCACCAGGACGGCGACGTTGAGCACGAACGGCGTGACGAGCAGCAGGCCGTCCGCGCGTCCCGCCCCGAACGTGCGGCGCCGGACGAGGACGACGGCCGCGAGCAGGAGCGCCAGGACGCTGAGCCCCCCGGTGAGCCACAGCGGGTACGGCTGCGCGCTCGGGTCGGCGGCCGGGACGTCGGGAGGGGTGCGGATCGACAGCGCCGCCCAGAACCGCGACACCACCAGGACGGTCGCGTCGTGCACGTAGGTCCGCCAGGCGTCGGCGGCCTCCAGGGGCACGGGCAGGTGGTCGACGTGCCCGGCGGGCTGCAGGGTGCCGTACCGCAGCAGGCTCGCGATCCACCACCAGCCGCCCAGGCCCGCGGCGGCCCCGGCCGCGACGAGGCCGGTGAGGCTGCGACGCAGGTCGCGCGTGCGGACCAGCGCGACGACGTAGGCGAGCACGACCACGGGGACGAACAGCAGCGCCCAGGCCTTGGTGAGGAGCCCGACGGCCAGGGCGAGGCCGGTCCAGACGCCGGTGCGCGCGCGCAGGTCCCCCCGCGCCACCAGCACCGCGCCGAGGGTGACGACCGCGCACGCGATGGTCAGCAGGTTGTCGTTGTTGACGGCGGCGCCGAGCGCCGCGAGCTGCGGGATCGCGAGCGGCATGAGCGAGGCCGTCAGGACGACGGCTCGCTGGTCGGTGAGCGCGCGCGCGGCCAGGGCCAGGACGAACGGCAGCGGCGCCATCATGAGCACGTTCAGCAGGCGCAGGACCCACGCCTCGAGGTCGTACGGTGTCGAGTCGGGCAGCACGCCGGTCGCCACGCCGATGACCATGTAGTAGCCCGGCGGGTGCTGACCGAGGTTGTTGATCCACGACGACGACTGCGCCGGCCCGAGCTCGTCGAACGACGGCCGCTCGTCCCGCAGGCTCGCGGTCGCGCCGTCGAGCTGCGGGTACCCGCGCCACTGCGCCGGCCCGAGGGCGGGGTTGATCTGCCGCCACGCGTAGAGCTTCTTGAACCCCGGCCACTCGTGGGTGTGCTCCCACGACATCGCGGCACCGATGTGGCTCGCCTCGTCGGCCGAGCGGAACGCCGGCAGGACGACGGTCCACGCCAGCAGCACCGCGACCCACACCGCCGTGACCAGCCCGACGGTCCTCGGCAGCGACCGGGCCAGGGCGCGCACTCCCGGGCGGGGGGCTGAGGACGCGTCCGGGTGCTGCCCCGTCTGCTCGAGCACTGTCACGACCGACCTGCCTGGGATGCGGGGCACGATGGGGATCCGGCGGCGGGCGGGGCCCGACCGGCGGACGGATCCTACGGCACCAGATCGCCCGGCCGGAGCAGGAATCCGGGGGAACCGCGCAGCACGCTGGTGCGCCGCGCGGTGCTCGATCCCGTGCTCCGGCACCCCCGACCACGCCCGCGCGCCTCGATCCCGTGCTCCGGCACCCCCGACTGCGCCCGCGCGGTACTCAGAACCGCCCCGCCCCGCCCCTGTCCTGCGCGCCGGCCGCCCCTGGCCGTGCGGCCGCGGCCCTAGCGTCGTGCCGATCCGTGCGCCGGTGGCACGGCGGACCCGGGGGGCGGACGTGGCACGACGCACGCAGGTCGCGCTCGTCGACGACCTGGACGGGTCCCCGGCGACGTCGAGCCACGTGCTGGCGCTCGACGGGCACGTCGTCGAGCTCGACCTGTCCCCCGCGAACGCCACCCGGCTCGCCGCGGCCGTGGCGCCGTTCCTCGAGGCAGGACGGACCACCCGTCGGCCCCGCGCGGCGGCGCCGCTGCGGGAGGCGTCCGTGATCCGCACGTGGGCGGCGCGTCAGGGCATGGCCGTCACGGCCACGGGGCGCATCCCGCACGAGGTGCTGCGGGCGTACGTCGAGGCGCAGACCCGCACGGGCGGCACGGGCGGCACCGGCGGCACGGACGACGCGGGCGGCACGAGCCCCGCCCCCGACCCCGGCACCGACGGCCCCGGCGGCTGACGCACCACCCGTCGGCCGACGCACCGCGCCCGTCACCGCCACGGGTACGGTGCCGGCCCCACCCCGAGCCGCCGCACCAGCAGGTCCAGCCGCGACAGCGCGCGGGCGTGCACCGCGGTGCCCGGCCGGGTGCACGCGACCAGCCGCTCCCAGCCCTGCCAGTCGTCCGCCCCGTCGTCGCGGTCGAGCCACGCCTCGAGGGCGACGGGGTCGTCGCCGCCGAGCACGGCGCCGCGGACGTCGGCCGCGAGCGCGTCGCGCACCCGCTCGACCCCCGGCGCCCGGGACCGGGGCAGCACCGGCCCGGGGTACTGGTCGAGCGCCTGCCGCACGCGACCGGACGCGAGCGCCTCCCGCACGGTCGCGACGTCGGAGTCGAGCGGCGCGGCGAGGCGGTACGGCCGGGAGTGCGCCACCAGCGACCCCGCGACGCGCCGCAGCCGCGAGACCTCCGCGCGGACGGCCACGTCGGACATCGCGTCGGGGTGCAGCAGCACCGCGAGCTCGTCGGCGTGCAGGCCCTGCGGGTGCTCGCCGAGCAGGAGCAGCAGCTCGGCGTGCCGCAGGGACAGCGTGCGCGGGGCGCCGCCGGGCCCGACGAGCACGCCCGACCCGGGGCGCAGCACCTCGAGCCGCGTCCGTCCTGCGGTGACGGGGCGGGTGCGCGCGAGGCTGCGCGCCCGGAGGTCCGCCTCCACCGCGACGGCGGTCGCGCGGACGAGGGAGCCCATGAGCACCGACGCGGCCTGCTCGCGGCCGGTGACGTCGAGCGCGCCGAGCACCCGCCCGTCCGGTCCGGTCAGCACCGCGGCGGTGCAGCTCCACGGCTGGACGGCCCGCGTGAAGTGCTCGGCGGCGCGCACCTGCACGTCGTGGCCGGTCGCCAGCGCGGTGCCGGGGGCGTTCGTCCCGGCGTGCCGCTCGTCCCAGGCGGCGCCCTCGACGAACCCGACCTCCTCGACCGCCCGCCGGACCCGCGCGTCGCCCGCGACCCACAGCAGGCGGCCGTCGGCGTCGGTGAGCGCGACCACGAACCCCTCCTCGACGGCCGCGTCGAGCAGCAGGCCCCGCACCAGGGGCAGGGCGTGGCGCAGCGGGTGCTCGTCGCGGTACGCCCGCAGGTCGGCGTCCGAGAGCGTGACCGGCGGCGCGGGCCGCTCGGGGTCCACGCCGCTGCGCAGGCTCCGCAGCCACGAGTCGGCGACGAGCGGGCGGACGCCGTCGGCGCGCACCCCGGTGTGCAGGAACCGCTCGTGGGCGACGCGGGTGCGCGCGAGCGCCGCCGGCTCGTCGGTCCGCACGGCCCACCCCCTCGACGTCGTCGTCGCGCCGCCAGTCTGACCCGGCCGGCCCCGGCGCGCCAGAGCCGGGCACCGCCGGCGCCGGGTGAACGCCGCGGGCGGGCACGTGGCGCACCCGGACCCGCGCCCGGGGCCGCGGTGCGGACGGTCAGCTCCCTGCCGCCGCCGGCGCCGTGCCCGTGCGCCCCGGCCCGCGCACGAGCAGCTCCGGCGGCTCCTCGCCCGCCGACGTCGCGCGCCACTCCTCGTCGGTGAGCAGCCGGGACCGGATGAGGAACCGGACGCCCTCGGGCGCCTCCAGCGAGAAGCCGGCGCCGCGCCCGGTCACCACGTCGATCGTCAGGTGCGTGTGGCGCCAGTACGCGAACTGCGCCCGGCTCATCCACACCGGCACCGTGAAGCCGTCCACGCGCAGGTCGCCCAGGTGCACGTCCGCGTCGCCGGTGAGGAGCTCGCCCGCGGGGTAGCACATCGGCGAGGAGCCGTCGCAGCAGCCCCCGGACTGGTGGAACATCAGGTCGCCGTGCTGGTCGTGCAGCCGGCGCAGCAGGTCAGCCGCCGCCGGGGTCAGCGCGACCCGGCCGGGCGTCTCGTCGTCGTCCACGTGCCTCCGTCCCGCCCGCGCGCGGCCCCGCCGGGCTGGGGCGGGGCCGCGCGCGGGGTGCCGATCAGAAGAACCCGAGCTTCTGCCCGGAGTAGGACACCAGCAGGTTCTTGGTCTGCTGGTAGTGGTCGAGCATCATCTTGTGGTTCTCGCGGCCGACGCCGGAGCCCTTGTAGCCGCCGAACGCCGCGGCCGCGGGGTACGCGTGGTAGCAGTTCGTCCACACGCGGCCCGCCTCGATGTCCCGGCCCGCCCGGTAGGCGATCGACCCGTCACGGGACCAGACGCCCGCGCCGAGCCCGTACAGCGTGTCGTTGGCCGTGTGGATCGCGTCCGAGTAGTCGGAGAACGACGTGACGGCGACGACCGGCCCGAAGATCTCCTCCTGGAAGATCCGCATCGAGTTCTTGCCCTCGAAGATCGTCGGGGTGACGTAGTAGCCGGCCGCCAGGTCGCCGTCGAGCTCCGCGCGGGTGCCGCCGGTGAGCACCTTGGCCCCCTCGGCCTGGCCGATGTCGATGTACGACAGGATCTTCTCGAGCTGGTCGTGGGAGGCCTGCGCGCCGATCATCGTCTCGGTGTCCAGCGGGTTGCCCTGCTTGACGGCCTCGGTGCGGGCGATGGCGTCGGCGAGGAACCCGTCGTAGATCGACTCCTGGATGAGGGCCCGCGACGGGCAGGTGCAGACCTCCCCCTGGTTGAGGGCGAACATCGTGAAGCCCTCGAGCGCCTTGTCGTAGTAGTCGTCCTTCGCGCGGGCGACGTCCTCGAAGAAGATGTTCGGGCTCTTGCCGCCCAGCTCGAGGGTCACCGGGATGATGTTCTGGCTGGCGTACTGCATGATCAGCCGCCCGGTCGTGGTCTCGCCGGTGAACGCGATCTTGCGGATGCGGGGGCTGGACGCGAGCGGCTTGCCGGCCTCGACGCCGAACCCGTTGACCACGTTGACGACGCCCGGCGGGAGCAGGTCGGCGATGAGCTCCATGAGCATGAGGATCGACGTGGGCGTCTGCTCGGCGGGCTTCATCACCACCGTGTTGCCGGCCGCGAGCGCCGGGGCGAGCTTCCACGTCGCCATGAGCAGCGGGAAGTTCCACGGGATGATCTGCCCGACCACCCCGAGCGGCTCGTGGAAGTGGTACGCGATGGTGTCCGCGTCGATCTCCGAGATGGACCCCTCCTGCGCGCGTACGGCGCCGGCGAAGTACCGGAAGTGGTCGACGGCCAGCGGCAGGTCCGCGGCCAGGGTCTCGCGGACCGGCTTGCCGTTCTCCCACGACTCGGCGACCGCGAGCATCTCGAGGTTCGCCTCCATGCGGTCGGCGATCTTGTTGAGGATCACCGCGCGCTCCGTCGCCGTGGTCCGGCCCCAGGAGCGGGCGGCGCCGTGCGCGGCGTCCAGCGCGCGCTCGATGTCGGCGGCGTCCCCGCGGGCCACCTCGGTGAACGTCCGGCCGGTCACCGGCGTCGGGTTCTCGAAGTAGCGTCCGGACGCCGGGGCGACGAACTCCCCGCCGATCCAGTGGTCGTAGCGCTCGCGGTAGGTGGCGGGGCTGCCGGGCTGGCCCGGTGCTGCGTAGACGGTCATGTGCGCCCTCCGTGCAGGTGTCCGGCCGGGCCGGGGTGCGGCCGGGGCCGGGGGCACCGCGTCGTTGCGGTGCGCCGTGGCGCGACGGTAGGCCGCGCACCGTTGCAGCACCGTTGCAGCGCAGGTAGGACCCCGCCGGGAACACCGGGGCGTCGCGGTGCGTCTACTCTCCGAGGACCCCCGACACCCTGGAGCCCGCATGACGGACGACGGCCTGGCCGCGGAGATCGCCGCCGGGGAGCGCACGGACGGCCGTGCGCACCGCCTGCTCGCCCGGGCGCGCGCCCGGCTGGACGGTTCGCCGTGGCTGCGGCTGACCTACAAGGTGCTGGTCACGCTGGTGGGCGGCGCCGTGGTGGCGGTGGGCATCGCCCTGCTCGTGCTGCCGGGACCGGGCTGGCTCGTGATCTTCCTCGGCCTGGGGATCCTGGGGACGGAGTTCCCGGCCGTGCGGCGCCTGACGGACCGGTTCAAGGCGCTGGTGCTGCGCGTCTGGCACCGCTGGCGGACCCGCCGCGCGCGTCGCGCCGCCGGCGACGCGGCCTGACGGGCCTCAGGAGGCGACGGCGGCGTTCCCGCACCCGTCGGTCGGGTCGGCCACCGGGGTCCGGGCCTGCAGGCGGTTGTCCGGGTCGAGGGCGCCGAGCACGGCGAGCGCGATGGCGTCGAGCTGCTCGATCTGCTCGGCGGTGAGCCGGTCGACCACGAGCCGGCGCACCTCGGCGACGTGCGTGGGAGCCGTCGCGACGACCTTCGCCCAGCCCTCCTCGGTGAGCGTGGCGAGCGTGGCACGGCGGTCGGTCGCGCTGCGCGTGCGGCGGAGGTACCCGCGGGCCTCGAGCCTGGCGGCGACGTGCGAGAGCCGCGGCAGCGTGGCGTTGGTGCTGGAGGCGAGCGCCGTCATGCGCAGCGTCCGGTCGGGCGCCTCGGACAGCTTGGCGAGCACCAGGTAGTCGAAGTGCGTCAGGTCGGCGTCCCGCTGGAGCTGGTGGTCGAGCGCGGCGGGCAGCAGCTCGGCCACGGCCTCCAGGCGCATCCACGCCTGCAGCTCGCCGGTGCTCAGCCAGCGCGTGTCGTCGGTCATGGCGGCATCCTACGCAATGGTTGACGCTTCAATCTAGTCCGCGTACGGTGACGATTGTCGCTACAACAACGAGCACGAGGAGCAGGACATGACCAGCGTCACGATCATCGGTGCGGGCAACATCGGCAGCGCCGTCGCGCGCACCGCCCTGAAGGCGGGCGCACCGGTCCAGGTGCTCGCCCGGGACGCGGCCAAGGCCGCCGCGGTCGACCCCGCCGTCACCCCCGGCACCGTCGGCGACCCCGTCACCGGCGACGTCGTCGTGCTGGCGCTGCCCTACCCCGCGCTCGCCGAGGTCGCGGACCGGTACCCGGACGGGTTCGCGGGCAAGGTCGTCGTGGAGACCACCAACCCCGTCGACTTCGCCACCTTCGACTCCCTCGTGGTCCCGGCCGGGTCCTCCGCCACCGCCGAGCTCGCCGCGCGCCTCCCGCAGGCCCGCGTGCTCAAGGCCTTCAACACGAACTTCGCCGCGACGCTCGCCGGCGGCACCGTCGGGCAGGTGCCGACCACCGTGCTGATCGCCGGGGACGACGCCGACGCCAAGGCCGCGCTCGCCGGCGTGGTCGAGGGCGGCGGCCTGCGCGCCGTCGACGCCGGTCCGCTGCGCCGCGCGCACGAGCTCGAGGCGCTCGGCTTCCTGCAGCTCACGCTCGCCGCCTGCGAGCAGACCTCGTGGACCACCGGCTTCGCCCTGGAGCGCTGAGCGTGCCGCTGCGCGTCGACCCGGGCCCGGTCCGGACCGCCGGCGCCACGGCACCCGGTGCGCCCGTGCTCGTGCTGCTGCACGGGTACGGGTCGCACGAGGGCGACCTGCTGGGCCTCGCCCCGTCCCTGCCGCGGGAGCTCGCCCTCGTCGCGCCGCGCGGCCCGCTGCGCGGGGGGCCGGGCTACGCCTGGGCGCCGCTCGCGACACCCGGACGGCCCGACCCCGCAGCCGTGCGCGACGCGGCCGACGCCCTGCTGACCTGGCTGGACGGGGCCGTCGACCCCGCCCGCCCGCTCGCACTGCTCGGGTTCTCCCAGGGCGGGCTGCTCGCGACGCAGGTCCTGCGGGCGCGCCCCGGGCGCATCACGGCCGCCGTGGTGCTGTCCGGGTTCGCGCTCGACACCGAGGAGCCCGGCGACGCCGAGCTCGCGGGGCTGCGCGTCCCGGTGCTGTTCGGCCACGGCGACGCGGACACCGTCATCCCCGCCGACGCCACCGCGCGCACCGCGGCGTGGCTCGCGCGGCACACCGCTGCCGAGCACCACACGTACCCGGGTCTCGGGCACGGCATCGGCCGCGACGGGCTCGCCGACGTCGCCGCGTTCCTGGAGCGCACGGTGGTCGCGGGAACGGGTGCGCGGGGCGGAAAAACAGCGTGACCCGTGGGGTGCAGCGGTGGAACCGTAGTGGTCACCGCGGTGAGTCCCGGGGCCCGGCCAGGCCCCTCCCAGCAGCACGACAGGACCACCACCATGCACCCCACCCTCACCTTCGAGCTCGTCCGGGCCGACCACCAGGCGCGCCTGGAGGCCTCCCTGCTGCACTCCGAGCGGCTGCTCGCCGCCCGGGAGTCCAGACGGGTCGCCGAGACCCGCGGTCGCCCGCCGGAACGGCGGTCCCGCCACCTCCTGCGTCGCCCCGCGGCGGCGCGCTGACCACGACAGGCGGGCCCGCCGGACCTCCGTCCGGCGGGCCCGCCCGTACCCTGGGCGGGTGAGCACCCTCAGCAACGGCAACGGCAGCGCCGACCGCATCGTGTGGATCGACTGCGAGATGACCGGGCTCGACTCCGTGGCGGACGCGCTCGTCGAGGTCGCCGCGGTCGTCACGGACTCCGAGCTCAACGTCCTCGGCGAGGGCGTCGACGTGGTCATCGCCCCGCCGCCGGAGGCGCTCGCGCAGATGGGCGACTTCGTCCGGACGATGCACACGACCTCCGGCCTGCTGGACGCGCTCGCGACCGGCACCACCCTCGCGGACGCGCAGGAGCAGGTGCTCGCGTACGTGCGCGAGTGGGTGCCGGAGCCGGGCAAGGCCCCGTTGGCCGGCAACTCCGTCGGCACCGACAAGGTGTTCCTCGACCGCGACATGCCGGAGCTCGTGGCGCACCTGCACTACCGGGTCGTCGACGTGTCGTCGATCAAGGAGCTCGCCCGCCGCTGGTACCCGCGCGTGTACTTCGCCTCGCCGCAGAAGCACGGCGGGCACCGGGCGCTGGCCGACATCCTCGAGTCCGTGGACGAGCTGCGCTACTACCGGGAGGCGCTGCTCGTGCCGCAGCCGGGGCCCGACTCGAAGGCCGCCAAGGCCGTCGCCGCCCGCATCGAGGCGACCTCCGTGGCCGCCGCTCACCGCGCCTCGACGTCCTCGTCCTGAGGACCCCGCGGGAACCGGTACACTTCTCGTCGGCCCTGCGAAACCGGGGCCGCATGGTGGCTATAGCTCAGTAGGTAGAGCACCTGGTTGTGGTCCAGGGGGTCGCGGGTTCAAGTCCCGTTAGCCACCCCATCGTGCAGGCCGTCGGCCTGCCGCCCTGTCCGTCGCGGATCGCCCGCCGCCGGCGGTCCCGCCCTCCAGACAGGACGTGCACGTGACCGTGGCGCAGCAGGACGAGCTCCCTGCGCCCGTCGGCCGTCGCGCGCGACGGGAGGCCGAGCGGCGACCCCCGGCCCGCCCGGAGCCGCTCCCCCGCGCCGTGTGGGCGGTCACCGCGACCTGGTTCGCCGTGCTGCTGTGCTGGTCGGTGCTGCTGCCGACGTTCCGGTCGGCCGACGAACCGAGCCACGTGGGCGCGTCCCTCGCCTGGGAGCAGACGCGGGAGTGGCCGGGGTTCAAGGAGCTCTACGCCTGGGCGCAGACGGACGCCGCCGAGGAGCTGGCCCGGCGCGACGGCTATCCCGCGCTGCTCCGGGGCGACGCGGTGCCGCGCGCGGACCGCCCGTCGTTCGACGAGCTCGCCCCGCCGGGGTTCGGGCCCGAGCTCAGCAACATGGGGCAGCACCCACCGGGCTACTACGTGCTGCTCGGCGTCGTCACCGCCGCGCTGCCCGACTCGACGCCGTACGACCTCGAGGTCTGGGTCCTGCGGCTGCTCAACGTCCTCGCGCTGACCCCGCTGCCCCTGCTCGCCGCCGCCACCGCCCGGGCGCTGACCCGCAACCGGGCCGTGATCGTGACCGCCGCCCTCGCCCCGCTCGCCGTCCCGCAGCTCGGCGCGCTGGGTGCGGCCGTCAACAACGACAACCTGCTCGTGGCGACCTGCGCCACCGTGACGCTCGGAGCGGTGCTCGCCTCCCGGGGCGACCTGCGCCTGCGCACCGCGGTCTGGACGGGGCTGGCCCTCGCCGTGGGCCTGCTCACCAAGGCGTGGGCGCTGCTGTTCGTGCCGGTCGTCGTGCTGGCGTACGTCATCGGGTGGCGGCGCACCCGGTCCCCCGGACGCGCCGCCGCCGCGCTGGTCACGGCCGGGGCGACGGCCGCGCTCGGCGGGTGGTGGTGGATCGCGAACCTCCTGCGGTACGGCACGCTCCAGCCCGCCGGCCACCTCCGGCGCCTCGCGGAACCGCTGGAGGCCGCGGAGGCGTGGCCGCGCTACGCGCACGACGCGTTCGTCCTCATGGTCTCCCGGTTCTGGGCGGCCCTGTCGATCAAGCCCGGCGACGCCGCGAGCGTCTCCGAGGCCTCGGTCCAGCCCTACCCGCTGTGGTTCACGACGACGCTCAGCGTGCTCGCGCTCGCCGCCGTCGCGGTCGTCCTGGTGCGCCGTCGCACGTGGGACGCCCGGCGGGTCGACGGGTGGCTCCTGGTGACGCCGTTCGTGCTGAACGTGCTCATCCTCCTGCAGTCCACCTGGACGCTGTACCTGGCGACCGGTGCCCCGCGCGGGCTCCAGGGCCGGTACCTGTTCCCGACCCTCACCGGGATGGCCGTCGCGGCGGCGCTCGGCGCGACCGCGCTGCTGCCCCGGACGTGGGTCTCCCGCCTGCCGGTGGTGCTCGGCTGCGCCGCGCTCGCGTTCACCGGGTCCGCCATGCTGAAGGTGCTGGACTTCCACTGGGCCGGCAGCGGGCTCCTCGGACGGCTCGCCGCGCTCGGGGCCTGGTCCCCGCTGCCGCCGGCCCTCACGGTGCTCGTGCTCGCGGCGGTCCCGGTCTGCGGCGCCGGGCTCGTCGTCGCGCTGGTCCGGGTGGCGCGCCCGACGGCGTCCGCGGTCGCTGCGGAGCCGGCGCCGGCGCCGGCTCCCGACCCGGCCTGACGCCGCGCTCGGGCCGGGCGGACGCCCGGTGCCGCACGCCTAGAGCCGCCGGACCACCGCGTCCACGAACCGCTGCACGGCCTCGGGCGCCTGCGCGAAGAAGAACGAGGGCTCGATGAGCTCCAGCTCCAGCACCACGGGGTTCCCCTGGTCGTCGGGGATGAGGTCGACGCGGGTGTAGGCCAGGGGCTGCTCCACGCCCGGCACCAGCTCGGGCAGCGCGTCGACGACGCGCCGGCCCAGCGCCAGCTCCGCCTCGGAGGCCTCGCGGGGCGCCATGACCTCCTCCTTGTACAGCACACCGTCCGTGTCGCCCTCGCGGTACGGGCCCTCCAGCAGCGGCGCCTTGCGCACGGCGTGGCTCAGCTCGCCGTCGAAGTACACGAGGGCGGTCTCCCCCACCGTGTCGACCTGCTTGAGGTACCGCTGCACCATGACGTGGCGCCCGGCGTCCAGCAGGTGCTTCACGTGCTGGATCGCCAGGGCCCGCGACGGCGTCTGGCTGGCGTCGTAGCGCCCGGTGTCGCGGGAGCCGGCGCTGATGGTCGGCTTGATGACGAACTCGCCGAACGCCGGGAACCGGGTGTGGATCGCGCGGGCGTCGAAGTTGCGCGCCGGGTCCATCCAGATGGTCGGGACGATCGGCAGGCCCGCCGCCTCCATCGCGCGCTGGTAGATCTTGTCGATGTTCCAGGTCAGCACCTGGGCAGGGTTGATGAGGCGGGAGGACTGGCTGACGCGCTGCGCCCACCAGCGGAAGTCCCGCGGGCGCTCGGTGTAGTCCCACGTCGAGCGGACGACGACGGCGTCGTACGACGACCAGTCGACGTCGGCGGCGTTCCAGACGGGCGACTCGACCTCGAGGCCGCGCTCCCGGAGCGCGGCGACCAGCGGCGCGTCGTCCGGGTCGAGGTCCGGCAGGGCGGCGCAGGTGGCCAGGGCGATCCGTGTGCTCACCCTCGGCAGACTACCCACGCACCCCCGCGGACGGCTCCGGTTCGACCGTGCCGGTCGCGCGCTCCTGCGCGTCGTCCACCAGGCGGTGCAGCGCGGCGAGCAGCCCCGCGGCGTCCAGCTCCCCGACGGCGCCGCCGCCGTCGGGCGCGTGGACCGGGACGCGCCCGGACGGCTCCGCCGCCAGCGCGGCGAACGCGGCGTCCAGGGGGTCGCCGAGCCGGACGGACGGGGCACCGGTCCCGGTGCCCTCCGCCGACCCGTGCAGCGGCCGGACGTCACGCCGCTCGACCGTCCCGAGCGACAGCAGACGGACCGCCGCACCGGTCCCCACGAGGTCCGCCACGGCGGCGGACGCGGGCGCGGCGAGCAGGCGCACGGGGTCGGAGAGCTGCTCCAGGCGCCCTCCGCGGCTGAGGACCGCCACCCGGTCGGCGAGCCGCACCGCCTCGTCGACGTCGTGCGTGACGAGCATCACGGTCGTGCCGAGCTCCTGCTGGATGCGGCGGAACTCCGTCTGGAGCCGGCGCCGGCCCACCGGGTCGACCGCCCCGAACGGCTCGTCCATGAGGAGCACCGGCGGATCCGTCGCCAGCGCCCGCGCGACGCCGACGCGCTGCCGCTCCCCGCCGGACAGCTCGTGCGGGTAGCGGCGCGCGTACCGGCCGGGCTCCAGCCCGACGAGCTCGAGCAGCTCCGCCGTGCGCGCGCGGGTGCGCGCGCGGTCCCACCCGAGCAGGCGCGGGACGGTGCCGACGTTCTGCGCGACCGTGCGGTGCGGGAACAGCCCGACGTTCTGGATGACGTAGCCGATGCGGCGGCGCAGGCCCACCGCGTCGACGTCGGTGACGTCCTCGCCGTCGAGCAGGATGCGGCCCGAGGACGGCTCCACCAGGCGGTTCGCCATCCGCAGCGTCGTGGACTTGCCGCAGCCCGAGGGCCCGACGAGCGCGAGGAGCTCGTGCTCGCGCACCTCCAGCGAGAGGTCCCCGACGGCCACCGTGCCGTCGGGGTACTCCTTGCGCACGTGCTCGAACCCGATCGCCGTCGCCATGCGCACCACGCTATCCGGGCCCGCCGACAGCCGCCGCGCGGAGCGCTCCCCCCGGCGGCCGGGCCTCCGGCGACGTCCGCGCACGTGGGTGGCGTCCCGGGCCGCGCGTGTCGGACCTCCCGGGTAGCGTCACGCAGGTGACTGGACACCCGACGGCCACCACCGTGGCGCGCGCCGCCGCCGCGGGCGACCCGGCTGCGAACCCGTGGCTGTCGTGGGAGTACGTGCAGCGCAACTGGGGCGACATCAGCCGGGCGCTCGAGCAGCACGCCGGCCTCACCGTGCAGGCGGTGCTCATCGCGTGCCTCATCGCCCTGCCGCTCGGGATGCTCGCCCACCTGCGCCCGCGGCTCGCCGCACCGGTCGTCGGCACCACCGGCGTGCTCTACACGATCCCGTCGCTCGCCCTGTTCACGGTGCTGGTGCCGTGGACCGGGATCGGCCGCACCCCGGTGCTCGTCGGCCTCGTGCTGTACGCGCTGCTGGTGCTCGTGCGCAACGTGCTGGTGGGGCTCGCGGGCGTGGACGACAGCGTCCGCGACGCGGCGCGCGGCCTCGGCTACGGGCGGCTGCGCCTGCTGCTGACCGTCGAGCTGCCCAACGCCCTCCCCGCGATCGTCACCGGGATCCGGCTCGCGACGGTGACCACCGTGGCGCTCGTCACGGTCGGCGTGGTCGTCGGCTACGGCGGGCTCGGCAACCTCATGTTCCGGGGCTTCCGCAACAACAAGTACCACGCGGAGATCCTCACGGCGACGCTGCTGTGCCTCGCGCTCGCGCTGGTGCTCGACCTCGTGCTGTGGCTGATCGGGCGCGCGGTGACGCCGTGGGCGCGCGGACGGGAGGCCTGAGCGTGGACGTGCTGCAGGACGCGGTGGCGTGGCTCAACGACCCGCTGAACTGGACGGGGCGCCGGGGCGTGCTGGCGCTGACCGCGGAGCACCTGCGGATCAGCGCGCTCGCCGTGCTGCTGGCCGCCGTCGTCGCGCTGCCCGCGGGCGTCTGGCTCGGCCACCGGCGCCGCGGCGGGGTCCTCACCGTCGTGCTGGCCAACACCTCGCGCGCCCTGCCGACGTTCGCCCTGCTGACGATCTTCGCCGCGAGCGGCCTCTTCGGCGCCGGCGCGACGATCCTCGCCGTCGCGGTGTTCGCCGTCCCGCCCATCCTGTCCAACACCTTCACCGGGCTCATGGAGGTCGACGCGGACGTGCGCGAGGCCGCCCGCGGCATGGGCATGTCGGGCGCCCGCTCCCTCGCCCTCGTCGAGCTGCCGCTCGCGCTGCCGCTCGTCGGGGCCGGGCTGCGCACCGCCGCCACCCAGGTGCTCGCCACCGTCCCGCTGGCCGCGCTCGTGGGCGGCACCAGCCTCGGTTCGGTCATCGTCGAGGGCATGGCGCTGCAGCGGTACGGCCAGGTCGTCGCGGGCGCGGTGCTCGTCGCCGGGCTCTGCCTGCTGGTGGAGGGGGTGCTGGCCCTCGCGCAGCACGCCGCCACGCCCGAGCCGATGCGCGCCTCCGCCCGGCGGCGTGCGGCCCGGGGTCGCTCCGGGGGGCACGGGTCGGGCGGCTCGTCCGGCTCCGCCGACCCGGTCCCGACCGCCGGCCCGGGGGCGACGGGCGCGGCGGACCCCGCCCGCGCGTCCGCCACCGGGGCGGCCGGCCACGTCGCCGGGAGGCCCTCGTGACCGCCCGGCGCCCCCAGCGGTTGCCGGTGCCCGTGTTCACCGGTTCCATGAACGGCGCGCTCCGCGTGCCCTCCGCGGTCCCGACGCCGGACGACGGCGCCGGACGACCGCGACCCCGACCGTGTGCCCCCATCCCGAGAACAGAGGAACGCACATGAACCTCCGCCGATCGACGCTCCCGACCGCGGCGGCCGGGCTCCTGCTCCTGGTCGCCGCCTGCGGCGACCCGGGCTCGGGCGGCGGCAGCGCCGACCCCACCTCCGGCTCCGACGCGTCCGGCGCGGTCTGCGAGCCCGTCGCGGGCGACCAGCTCGTCGTGCTCGAGGACGACAAGGGCCTGCAGAACGCCGACAACGTCATCCCGGCCGTGAACGCGGCGGCAGCCGAGGCGGACCCGGGCCTGGTCCCGCTGCTCGACACCGTCTCCGAGGCCCTCGACACCGACAAGCTCATCGCCCTCAACAAGGCCGTCGACATCGACCGGCAGACCTCCTCCGAGGCCGCCGCGCAGTTCGTCGAGGACGAGGGCCTGGCGGCCGACGACGACGCGGCGGGCGCCGGCAAGAGCGTCGTGGTCGGTGCCGCCAACTTCTCCGAGAGCGCGACGCTCGGCGAGATCTACGCCGCCGTGCTGCGGTCGGCCGGCTACACCGCCGAGGTGCAGACGATCGGGAACCGGGAGACCTACCTGCCGGCGCTCGAGAGCGGCCAGATCACGCTGACCCCGGAGTACGCCGCGACGCTCGCGGAGTTCCTCAACGCCTCGGCCAACGGCCCGGACGCCGAGCCGGTCGCGAGCGCCGACCCCGACGCGACCGTCGAGGCCCTGACCGCGCTGGGTGCGGACGCCGGTCTGACGTTCGGGGCGGTCTCCGCCGCCCAGGACCAGAACGCGTTCGCCGTGACGAGCGCGTTCGCCGACGAGCACGGCGTGACCACGCTGTCCGACCTGGCGACGGCCTGCGGCGGCGGTCTCGTGCTCGCCGGGCCGGCCGAGTGCCCGGAGCGGCCGTTCTGCCAGCCGGGCCTGGAGGAGACGTATGGGCTGAGCTTCAGCGAGTTCCGCTCGTACGACTTCGGCCTCATCGGGGACGCCGTGCGTCAGGGCGAGGCGTCGATCGGCCTCGTCCTGTCCAGCGACGGCTCGCTCGCGAGCTGACCGCAGCGGGCGGGCGGCGGCGGGCACCGTGCCCGGCGTCGCCCGACCGCTCGCGACCGACGGCCCGGCAGGAGGAGTCCTCCTGCCGGGCCGTCGGCGTGTCCAGCGCGGGTCGCCGGCTCAGAGACCGGCGGTCTCCAGCAGCCGCAGCCACAGCTCGCTGACGGTGGGGTACGCCGGGACCGCGTGCCAGAGCCGGTCGAGCGGCACCTCCCCCACGACGGCGATCGTCGCGGCGTGCAGCACCTCCGCCGCGTCGGGCCCGGTGAACGTGGCCCCCACGACGACACCGCGGTCCTCGTCGAGCACCAGGTGCGCGGTCCCGCTGTAGCCGTCGGCCGCGACGGAGGCGCCCGCCACCGAGCCGATCGGGTACGAGACGGCCCGGACGCGCAGACCCGCGTCGCGCGCCTGCTGCTCGGTCCGCCCGACCCACGCCACCTCGGGGCGCGTGAACACCACCTGCGGCACCGCGGCGGCGTCCGCGCTGGCCCGGTAGCGCGTCCACGGCCCGGCGTCCCGCTCGGCGTCCGCGTGCCCGTCGGAGAACCGCGCGGCGACGACGTCACCCGCCACCCGCGCGTCGTACTTGCCCTGGTGGGTGGTGGCGGTGCGTCCCGTGACGTCCCCGACCGCGAACAGCCAGCCCCCCTCGACCCCGGTGACCTCCAGCGCGTCGTCGACGGCCAGCGGCGCGCCGGGCTCGAGCCCGAGGACGTCGAGCCCCAGGTCCGCCGTGCGCGGGCGGCGTCCGGTCGCGACCAGCAGCTCGTCGGCGTGCACCTCGTCCTCGCCCTGCGGGCCGGTGGTGGCGACGTGCACGCCGTCCTCGTCCCGGCGCACCGCCGTCACCGCCGTGCCGAGCCGCAGGTCGACGCCGAGGTCGCGGAGACCGGCCGCGACCTCGTCCGCCGCGAACGGCTCCGCGCCGGTGAGCACCCGGTCGCCGCGGACCAGCAGCGTCACGGCGGCCCCGAGGTCCCGGTACGCCACCGCCATCTCCACGCCCACCACGCCGCCCCCGAGGATCGCGAGCCGCTCGGGCACGTCCTGCACGGCCGTGGCCTCCCGCGACGTCCAGGGGGCGGACTCCGCCAGACCCGGGACGGGCGGGATCACCGGCTCGCTGCCGGTGGCGACGACGACGGCGTGCCGGGCGATCACCCGGACGGCCCCCTCCTCGCTCTCGACGAGCAGCTCCCGCGGACCGGTGAACCGCGCGGTGCCGCGCACCAGCGCGATGCCCGCGGAGTCCAGCCACTCGACCTGCCCGTGGTCGTCCCAGTGCGACGTGAAGACGTCGCGGCGGGCCAGCACCTGCGCCGGGTCGGGCGTGCCGGTCACGAGCTCCGCGGCGCCGGGCACCGCCCGCGCCGCCGCGAGGACGGCCCCGGGGCGCAGGAGCGCCTTCGACGGCATGCACGCCCAGTAGGAGCACTCGCCGCCGACGAGCTCGTGCTCGACGACCGCGACGGTCAGCCCGAGCCGACCGGCACGGTCCGCGGCGTTCTCCCCGACCGCTCCGGCGCCGATGACGACCACGTCGTACGTGACGGTGGTGTCGCCGGCTCCTGCGGTCCCGGGGTCCTGGGGGCTCTCGGTCATGTGCTCGCTCCGTTCCCTGGCGTGCGCGGTCGGGTCGCCCGCGACGCGGCAGGTGGCCGGCCCGCGGGTGCCGCCGCCGCGACGAGGCAGAGCGGGTCGCGGCGTGCGGACCCATCGTGGCCCGGTCCGCGCCGGTCGGCAGGTCGACCCGGGCCGGGCGCGTCGGCCGCCGATGGGGTGACGTGACGGTTCCGGGTGGATGCACCCGGGTGAAACCCGCCCGTCCCCCTGTGGTGAGCCGCCGAGTGGTGGGACCTTTGACCCATGGAACGGGACGAGTGGCGGATCGACGTGACCGATGCCGATGTCCGCGCCGCGAAGCGCGAGTGGGTCGCCGCCCGCGACGGCGACGCCACGGACGCCGAGGTGGCACGCCGGTACGACCTGCTGCGGATGCTCGTCCACGCGCAGGCGCAGCAGCTCGCGGACGACGTCCGGGCCCACGCGGGGCGGGCGCGCACCCCCGACGCCGACTGACCGGGACCGGGACCTCGCCCCCGGTGCCGGCGCTCAGCCCGGTGCCACCGCGTTGTCCGCGATGACCCGCTGGTAGAACCGGAAGCTGTCCTTGGGCACACGCTCCTGGGTGTCGAAGTCGACGCCGACGATGCCCCAGCGCTGCTCGTACCCCTCCCCCCACTCGAAGTTGTCGAGGAACGACCAGACGTAGTGCGCCTCGAGCGGCACCCCGTCGGCGATCGCCCGGGCGGCCTGCTGCATGTGGGTGCGCAGGTACTCCGTGCGGTACGGGTCGTCGGTGGTGAGCTCCGGCGACTCGTCGGGGATGCCGTTCTCGGTGAGCAGCAGGGGGATCGCGGGGTACTCGTCCCGCAGCCGCACCAGCAGGTCGTACAGGCCCTCGGGCCAGACCTGCTGCCACGTCGCCGCCGACGTCGGGTGGATCTCGACCTGCTCGCCGGTGACGCCCACCCCGGTGACCCCGTAGTACTGGACGGCCAGCAGGTCCGCCGGCGTGCTGATCACCTCGAGGTCCCCGTCCTGCACGAGGGCGGCGAACGCGTCGGGGTCGGCCGGGACCTGACCGGACTCCGGCCCGATCGCGTCCTGCGGGTAGGACCCCCGCAGCACCGCGTCGAGGAACAGCCGGTTCTCCCGGGCGTCCACCCGCGCCGCGGCCTCCTCGGCGCCCTCCAGCGGGTACACGGGCAGCAGGTTCAGCGCGATCCCGATCCGGCCCCGCGCCCCGCTCTCCCGGAACCGCCGGACCGCCAGCCCGTGCGCCAGCAGCTGGTGGTGCACCGCCGCCACCGCCGTCGCGGGGTCGTGGAGGCCGGGCGCCTGCGCGCCGTACCAGTGGCCGACGTACGCGTGCGTCTTGGGCTCGTTGATCGTGAACCAGTCGGCGTCCACGTCGCCGAGCGCGTCGACCACGATCCCGGCGTAGTCCGCGAACCGCGCGGCCGTGTCCCGCTGCGCCCACCCGCCCGCGTCCTGGAGGGCCTGCGGCAGGTCCCAGTGGAACAGCGTGATCGCGGGCCGGATGCCGGCGTCGACCAGGCCGTCGACGAACCGTCGGTACCAGTCGAGGCCCGCCGGGTTCACCGCACCCGTCCCGGTCGGCTGGATGCGCGGCCACGCGACCGAGAACCGGTAGGACCCGATGCCGAGCTCGGACATGAGCCGGATGTCGTCCGCCCACCGCCGGTACACGTCGGCGCCCGGGTCCCCCGTCGCCCCGCCCTTCACCTTGCCCGGCGTCGCGCAGAACGTGTCCCAGACCGACGGCCCGCGCCCGTCGGCGGTCGTGGAGCCCTCGACCTGGAACGCGGACGTGGCGGCGCCCCAGGTGTAGCCGGTGGGGAACCGCAGCGGCTCCCCGGAGGGCGCCCAGGCGGTGGGCGAGGCGGACGGCGACGGGCCCGGACCGGCCGAGCAGGCACCGAGCAGCGCCACGCCCGCGGCGGCGCCCAGGCCGAGGACGGTGCGGCGGTCGAGGACGGGGCCTCCCCGCGCCAGCAGGTCGGCGAGGGCAGGGGTGGGCGGGGTCGTGGACGGCACCGGACGCTCTCCTTCGAGGTCAGCGGCGTGGGAGCGCTCCCGCGCCGGGTGCGTCTCAGCGTAGCGACGGGACGGGGCGCACCGTGGGCGAACCGGGCGGCCGTCTCGGACGCCGGCGCGGCGGTCCCGGACGCCGGCGCCCCGCGCCCGACGCCCGGCGCCGGATGTCAGGACGCCGGACGCGAGGGCGGGCTCGGCGCCCGGCCCCGCAACCGGCCGGCGGCAACCGTCAGCACCCGCGGGACATGCAGGAGGCCCCGTCCGGATCTCACCGGACGGGGCCTCTTCCTGTGCGCCATCAGGGACTCGAACCCCGAACCCGCTGATTAAGAGTCAGCTGCTCTGCCAATTGAGCTAATGGCGCGCGGTTGAGAACGTTAGCACCGCCCCGCCGCCGGACGCGAATCCACTCCCGCCCCGGACGGCCGTTGTGGTGCACGTCACGGCTGACCTGGGCTCACGCCGGCCGCAGGCCCTCCGGCAGGGGGCCGGACGCGGCGTCCGGGTCGACCGGGAGCTCGTCGTCGGCGCCCGGTCCGGCACCCGGCTCGTCCCCGGCGGCGTCGCCGGCGTCGGCGTCGTCCGCGGCGTCGGCGTCGTCCGCGGCGTCCGCGCGCGGCTCGACCCACCACGCGTCCTCGGGCAGCCCCTCGGCGCGCAGGATCGCCTCCGAGCGGGGCTCGGCCACCGCGAGGTCGGCGAGCAGGGTCAGGGGCACGTGCTCGGCGAGCAGCTCCATCACCGTCCCCGCCGCGTCCTCGGCGACCGCCGGCGGCTCGGCCGGCCCGTCACCGTCCTCGGGTCGGCGGTCCTGCGGCTGCTCCTGCGGCCGCCCCTCGTCGTGCTCCACGGCCTCTCCCCCGGTCGCTCCAGACGACCATGGGAACACCCCCCTCGGGCCCGCGCAACAGGGCCGCCACGGCGGGGTCCGCGCTGCTCAGAGGTACAGGCCGGTCCCCTGGCCGTCACCGCGCGGCTCGGCCACCGCGTGCACGTCCTTCTCGCGGAGCAGCAGGTACGTGCGCGCCTCCAGCTCGACCTCCGCGCGCTCGTCCGGGTCGAACAGCACCCGGTCCCCGACCGCCACCTGGCGCACGTGCTGCCCGACCGCGACCACCGCGCCCCACGTCAGGCGCTTGCCCACCGCGGCGGTGGCGGGGATCACGATGCCGGCGGTCGAGCGGCGCTCCGAGGCGTCGGCGTCGAGCTGCACGAGCAGGCGGTCGTTCAGCATGCGGATCGGCAGCTCGGGACGGGCCGCGGCGGCCTCGGGACGCTGTGCACTCACCCGGCAGACGGTACCCCGCGCGCGTCGTACGCTGACCGCGCCGGGCACCCGCCCGGGCAGCCCGCAGACGCAGGAGACGACCATGCCCCGCCTCGCCCCCGGCGACACCGCGCCCGACTTCACCCTCCCGACCGCGGACGGCGGCTCGGTGACGCTGTCCGACCTGCGCGGGGAGCACGTCGTCGTGTACTTCTACCCCGCGGCCGGCACGCCGGGCTGCACCACCCAGGCCTGCGACTTCCGCGATTCGCTCGCGTCGCTGCAGTCCCACGGCTACCGCGTGCTCGGCGTCTCCCCGGACGGCGTCGAGGCGCTCGCCCGCTTCGCGGAGGCCGAGTCGCTGACGTTCCCCCTGGCGTCCGACCCGGACCGCCAGGTGCTGGAGGCCTGGGGGGCGTGGGGCGAGAAGACCCTGTACGGCAAGACGGTCACGGGCGTCATCCGCTCGACGGTGGTCGTCGACCCGCAGGGCGTCGTCGAGCTCGCCCGGTACAACGTCAAGGCGACCGGTCACGTCGCGAAGCTGCGCCGCGACCTCGGCATCGACTGACGCCGCGGCCCGGCGCTCTGGCAGAGTGACCGGGCCGACGCGGGAGTGGTGAAACGGTAGCCACGCCAGGTTTAGGTCCTGGTGCCCGAGAGGGCGTGCGGGTTCGACTCCCGCCTCCCGCACCCCAGGTGCCTCCCCGCATCAGCGCCGGCCGACCCGACGGGTTCCGGCGGCCGAGGGACCCGTCCGCTCACGAGCGGCCGTCAGGTGACCCGCCGTCCGGGTCGGAGACTTCCGTGGTCGGCGGCGCGATCATCGACCGTGCGTGCTCGCGTTGAGCGAGGTAGTCGACGGACTGCGCGAGGTACACCACCCCTGAGACGAGGAGCACCAGCCCGACGAAGGACACGATCAGCCCGACGATGATCCATGCAGACCCGTCGTCGGAAGCGCTCCACAGGCTGGAGCGCAGGGCTGCCTGGAACGACTGCCTCTGGCCCGAGTCGTAGGCGACCTGCCCGATGATCAGCAGCGTGATGCCCCAGCCGAGGTATCCGGACGACTTCGTCGGCTTCCAGCTCATGATCTCCCCCAGCTCGCGGACGGCCGGCACGACAACCGCGTCAGCCCGGTCGCATGCTCCCACCCCCGACCTCCGCGCGGAGTGGCTTCGGGACGCCGCTCCGTGCCCGAGCTAGCGTGCGCTGATGACGCGCCTCGATCGCTGGCAGGCACGCACTGAAACACCGTTGGTGTGGGCAGCGGTGGCGTTCCTCGTCGCCTACGCGGTTCCGATCGTCAGTCCCAGCTCCCCTCGCGCGCTCGTCCTGGTGTGTGGCTGGGTGATCACCGCGACCTGGGTCCTCCTCGGCGTCGACTACGTCGTGCGGCTCGTCCTGTCGACCGACCGCCGGAGCTTCGTGCGCACGAACCTGCTCGATCTCGTCACGATCGCCCTGCCCGTGCTGCGCCCCCTGCGTCTGCTGCGCCTGGTCGCGCTGCTGTCCGTCTTGAACCGAGCGGGGGCGCACACCCTGCGTGGACGCGTCGCGACCTATGTGGCAGGAGGTACCGCGCTCCTCGTGCTCACGGGGGCTCTGGCTGTCACGGACGCTGAGCGCGGCGCGGCCGGCGCCACGATCGACGGCTTCGGCGACGGCCTCTGGTGGGCAGCGACGACAGTGACCACGGTCGGCTACGGGGACGAGTACCCCACGACGCCGACCGGACGGCTCGTCGCTGTCGGCCTGATGATCGGCGGGGTGGCGCTTCTCGGCGTGGTGACCGCGTCCTTGGCCTCATGGCTCGTCGACCGGGTGGCAGCGGAAGGAGCGCACGAGGCATCGGCGACGCGAACGCAGGTCGCGGAGCTGTCCCGCCAGGTCGAGGACCTGTCGGCCAGGGTCCAGGCTCTGATCCCGGCCCCCGGCCGAGAGGACGACGACGAACCCGACCGGTGATCCCGCGTCGGCCCGCCGACCATGCCCCGTTCCCCGAGCCTCCGCCGTTCACCCGCTCGCCCCGCGCCTCACCCGCACGTGGCGACCGCGCACTCGGCGACCGGGTGAGGTGCACCGCGGTTCCTCAGTTCTCCTCTCACCCGCGCGACGAGGACGGGAGACGCGGCGGTGCAGCCTCGCAGGTGAGGCGGCCGCGGCGCGATGGCGCGACGACGAGAGGCCGGGGATGACGACGACGACCGACCGGGTGGCCGGGGCGGACGAGGACGCCGGCACGAGCCCGGACGCGAGCGACGCGCGGGAGGCGCGCGTGCCCGCGACCCCTCCGGGCCGACGGCACCCACGGGCGCCGCGCACCCCGCGGGTGCGGCGGCGCGGGCTCGGCTTCACCGGCAAGATCCTGCTGACGGTCTCGGTGGCGGTCGGGATGACGGGGCTGCTCGGCTGGGTGTCGATCCTCACGCTCTGGCAGAGCACCGCCCGGACGGAGCGGATGTACTCCGACCACGTCGCGGGGATGGTGCTGGCCAGCGAGGTGCGGACCGAGCTCGGCCGGGCACAGCAGCTGGGGGCCGACATGCAGGACGCCCTCGGCAACGGCGACCCGTTCCGCGCCTCGTCGCTGGAGCCGGACCGCGCGACGGCGCTCGACGCCGCGGCGGCCGCGCTGGACGACTACGCGGCGCTGCCGCACCTGACCGCCGAGCAGACGGACGCCGTCGAGGGCGTCCAGGCGGCCCTGACGACGTTCGGCGGCCTGGTGGCGTCCAGCCAGGGCGCGGAGACCGCCGCGCGGGAGGCCGTGCAGCGGGTCGACGACCTCATCACGCTGCAGGGCGGGCTCGCCGGGGACGCCTCGCACGCCGCGACCGCGGCGGGCGACCTCAGCGTGCGGATCGAGTTCGTGGCCCTGGCGGTCGCCGCGATCGTGCCCACGCTCGTCGCCGTGGTGGTCGCGCGGCGGCTGAGCCGGCGGATGCAGCGGCTCCAGGGCGCCGCGCAGGCCATCGCCGCGGGCGACCTGACCGGGCGGACGGACGACGACGGGCCGGACGAGATCGGCCGTACGGCGCAGGCGCTGGACCGGGCGACCGAGGCGCTGCGCACGACCGTGAGCCGCATCGACGACACCGCGCGCGCGGTCGCCGACGCGGCGGGCACCCTCGCGGGGGCCGCGCAGCAGGTCGTGGCCGAGGCGGACGGCACGGCCGAGCGCGCCGGTGTCGTCGCGTCGTCGGCCGCCCAGGTGAACACCCACGTGCAGTCGGTGGCCGCGGGGGCGGAGCAGATGGGCTCCTCCATCCGCGAGATCGCACGCAACGCCGCGGAGGCCGCGAAGGTCGCCGGGCAGGCCACGGACGCCGCCGCGGCGACGAACGCCCAGGTCAGCCGTCTCGGCGCGTCGTCGCAGGAGATCGGGAACGTCGTGAAGGTCATCACGACGATCGCGGAGCAGACCAACCTGCTGGCCCTCAACGCGACCATCGAGGCCGCGCGCGCCGGCGAGGCCGGCAAGGGGTTCGCGGTCGTCGCCGGTGAGGTCAAGGAGCTCGCGCAGGAGACCGCCAGAGCGACGGAGGACATCGCCCGCCGCGTCGACGCGATCCAGCAGGACACGGACGGGGCGGTCGCCGCCATCGCGGGGATCGCCCAGGTCATCGCGCGGATCGACGACTACCAGACCACCATCGCGTCGGCGGTCGAGGAGCAGACGGCCACGACGGCGGAGATGTCGCGCTCCGTCGGCGACGCCGCGGCGGGGTCCGGTGAGATCGCCTCGACGATCACGGCCGTCGCGGACAGCGCGCGCGAGAGCTCGACCGTGCTCGGCGGGATGAGCGCGTCGGTCGCCGACCTCGCGCGGATGGCGGAGGACCTGCGCGCCCGGATCGCGCAGTTCCGGCACTGACCTCCGGGCGCCCGACCGGGCCGGGACGCGACGACGCCCCCGTGCACGTGGTGCACGGGGGCGTCGTCGGGTGGTTCAGCTCTGCGCAGCCCCTGCGGCCGCGATCTGGGCGCGGACGTCGTCCATGTCCAGCGCCTTGACCGCGTCGACGACCTGCTCCAGGGCCGGCGCCGGGAGGGCACCCGCCTGGTTGAACACGAGGACGCCCTCACGGAACGCCATCAGGGTCGGGATCGACGTGATCTGCAGCTCGGCAGCCAGCTGCTGCTCGGCCTCGGTGTCGACCTTGGCGTGCACGACGTCGGGGTGCTGCTCCGACGACTGCTCGAAGATCGGTCCGAAGCGCTTGCAGGGACCGCACCAGTCGGCCCAGAAGTCCACCAGGACGATGTCGTTCTCGCTGATCGTCTTCTGGATGGTGTCGGCCGTCAGCTCGGTCGTGGCCATCAGTCGCCTCCTGTTGTCGGTTTGACGCCAGTAGAGCGCCCGGACCCCGCCCAGTATTCCCGGAGCCCCGGACGCCCGCGCGCGGGTCCCGCCGCCCGGGCCGTCCGCGCGTCGGGGTGTGCGCCCGGGTGCCTGCGGGGTACAACTGCCGGGTGACCGACACCGCCGACCTGCCCCCCGAGCCCGAGCGCCCCGCCGGCTGGCTGAGCCCCGAGGGCATCGCGGCCGCCCGGCGGTCGCTGCCCCTGCTGTACGTCGACGCCGTGCCGGTGCGGGTGGACGAGTCGGGCGACGTCGTCGCCGTGGGCCTGCTGCTGCGCGTGACCCCGGAGGGCGTGATGTCGCGCGCGCTCGTGTCGGGCCGCGTGATGTACCACGAGCGGGTGCGCGACGCGCTGCTGCGGCACATCGAGAAGGACCTCGGGCCGGTCGCCCTGCCGCAGGTCCCGCCGACGCCCCAGCCGTTCACCGTGGCCGAGTACTTCCCGACGCCGGGGGTGACGCCGTACCACGACCCCCGGCAGCACGCGGTGTCGCTGGCGTACGTCGTCCCCGTGACCGGAGACTGCCGGCCGCAGCAGGACGCGCTCGATCTGGCGTGGCTGACGCCCGAGGAGGCGTGCAGCGAGCAGGTGCAGGTGGAGATGAACGGCGGGCAGGGCCTCCTGCTGCGGCAGGCCATGGCGCACGTCGGCCGGATGCCCTGAGGCCCGTGCCGTGACCGCGCGCGCCGACGGAGCCGCCCCCGCACCCGGGGGCCGCGCGCCCGCGCTCGCGCGGCTGCTGCACGCGGTGCCGGCGCTGGCGTCCGGCGGCGGCCTCGCGCTCGAGATCGGCCGCGCGCTCGTCGAGGGCCCCGGCGACGCGGGGACGACCGCCGAGCGGCTGGTGCGCCTGTTCTCGTACTTCACGATCCAGTCGAACCTGCTGGTGCTCGCCGCCTCGGTGCTGCTGGTCGCGCGCCCGGCACGCGCGGGACGCCTGGTGGCGGTGCTGCACCTGGACGCGCTGCTGTGCATCGCCGTGACGGGCGTGGTCTACCACGCGGTGCTCGCGGACGGGTCGGCGAGCCTGACGCCGAGCGGCTGGACGGCCGACCTGCTGCTGCACACGGTCGCCCCGGTGACCACGTGGCTGGTCTGGCTGCTCGTCGGGCCGCGACCGCGGTTCGGCGGCGCGACCGCGGTGTGGGCGGTCGTCTACCCGCTCGCGTGGATCGCGTGGACGTTCGCCCGCGGGGCGGCCACCGGCTGGTACCCGTACCCGTTCCTCGACGTCGGCGCGGTCGGCGGGACGCGGGCGGCCCTCAACACGACCGTCGTCGCCGTGGGGTTCCTGGTGCTGGCCGTCCTGGTGCGGCTGCTGGAGCGCGTGCTGCCCGGAGCGCCCCGGGAGCCCTCCGCGGCGGACGCCCCGGCGACCTGACGCCTACAGCTCGACGGACGGCCAGTCCGCCAGGTCCGCCCGCATCGCGCGGTCGTGCGTCGCGACGACCACGGCCGCCGACGTGAGCCGCAGCGCCTCGGTCAGCTCGTCGACGAGCGCGATCGACAGGTGGTTGGTCGGCTCGTCGAGCACCAGCACGTGCGGGGCGGACACCAGCGCCGCCGCCAGCTCGAACCGCCGCCGCTGGCCCACGGAGAGCTCGCGCAGCGGGCGGTCCAGGTCCTCCTCGTCCAGCAGGCCGAGCGCGGCCACCGGCACCACGTGGGCCGGGTCGAGCGAGCCCGCCTCCAGCAGGTCCAGCGCGCGCCGGGCGGCCGCCTCGAACCCGGTCGTCCCGAGCCGGGCGGGGTTGTCGTCGTCCTGGACCAGCACGCCCAGGCGGACGCCGGGCGCGACGGCGCGGTGCCCCCGGTCGAGCGGCACCTGACCGGCCAGGGCCGCCAGCAGGGTGGACTTGCCGGCCCCGTTGGCGCCCGTCACGAGCAGCCGGCCGGCGGGCGGCAGGTCCACGCGCACACCCGGCAGGTCCAGCCGGCCGGCGACCCGCGGGGCCCGGAGCTCGAGCAGCGGACCGCCCTCGTAGCCCGCGGGGATCGACGGCAGGTCGGGGAACACGAGCGCCGGCGGCGGGACGGGCACCTCGACGGCCTCCGCCTCCAGGCGCTGCACCAGGCGGTCGGCGGCCTTGACGTGCAGGCGGGCGCGCGTCGCGCGGCGGTGCTTCTGCGAGCCCTTCGCGGGGCGCCACTCGTCGGACAGGCCCTCGTAGGACGCGTCGAGCCGCTCGGCGAGCCGCGCGGCCCGCTTGCGCTCCTGCGCGTACCGGGCGCGCCACCGGCGCAGCGCCTGGTCCTTCTGGAACCGGTACGTCGCGTACCGGGTGGCGCCGTACAGCACCGGCCGGCCGTCCATCGACGGGTCGAGGTCGAGCACGGCGGTCATGACGTCGTCGAGCAGCCGGCGGTCGTGCGTGACGATGACGACGACGCCCGGCCATTGCTGGAGCTCGGCGGTCAGGTACTCGATGCCGCCGGCGTCCAGGTGGTTCGTCGGCTCGTCGAGGAGCAGGATGTCGGCCCGCTCCGCGACGTGGCAGGCGAGCCGCGCTCGGTAGGCCTCCCCGACGCTGAGCGTGTCGAGCCGCCGCGCCGGGTCCCGCGGCGCCCCGAACCGCGTCAGCGCCTCGTCGACGCGGCGGTCGACGTCCCAGGCCGCGAGCCGCTCCGCGGCGGCCAGCGCCTCGGTCAGCTCCGCGAGGTCGCCCGACTCGTGGTCGAAGCGCGCGACGACGTCGTCCAGGCGCGCCGCGGCCGCGCGCACCTCGCCCGCGGTGCGGCGCACCAGGTCCCCGACCGTCGCGCCCGGCGGCACGTCGAGCTCCTGCTGCACCACCGCGACCGAGCCCGCGCGCCGCACCTCGCCCGCCGTGGGGACGAGGTCGCCCGCCAGCAGCCGCAGCAGCGTCGTCTTGCCGGCGCCGTTCTCCCCCACCAGCCCGACGCGGTCGCCCGACGACGCCGACACGCTCACGGTGTCGAGCACCGGGCGCCCCGGGTAGCCGAACGTGAGGGCGTCCGCGACGAGGTGGACCTCGGCCACGGGCGCGCTCAGCCGCCGGCCGCCGGACCGCCCGCGGGCGCCCCGGCGAGCACCGCGACCACGGCGGGCACGAGCGCCCGGAACGCCTGGCCGCGGTGCGAGATGCGGTTCTTCTCGTCCGGCGTCAGCTCCGCGCACGTGCGCGTCTCCCCCTCGGGCACCAGCACCGGGTCGTACCCGAAGCCGTGCTCCCCCCGCGGCTCCCGCGCGAGCGTGCCGCGCAGGTGCCCGAGCTCCACGTGCTCGGCGCCGTCCGGGGTGACGAGGGCCGCCGCGCAGGTGAACCGCGCCGCGCGGTGCTCGGGCGCGATGTCGGCGAGCTGCGCGAGCAGCAGGTCGAGGTTCGCGCGGTCGTCGCCGTGCCGGCCGGCCCAGCGCGCCGAGAAGATGCCGGGGGCACCGCCGAGCACGTCCACCGACAGCCCGGAGTCGTCCGCGACGGCGGGCAGGCCGGTGTGCCGGGCCAGCGCGCGCGCCTTGATGAGGGCGTTCTCCGCGAACGTCACGCCGTCCTCGACGGGCTCCGGGGCGCCGACGTCGCGCGCGCCCACCACGGACGCCGGGTCCAGGCCGGGCAGCGCCGGGACGAGGATCGCCCGCAGCTCGGTCAGCTTGTGGGCGTTGTGCGTCGCCAGGACGAGGCGGGCGGGCGCGGTCACGCGGGCACCACCGGGCCCGGCGCCGCCGAGCCGCCGCGCACCGTGACGGGGCCGTCCGCCACCGGCAGCGCCAGCACCTCCGCCTGGACGCGCGCGAGCTCACCGGTGCCGACCAGCGCCAGGTCGAGCAGCGCGTCCAGCTCCGCCCGGTCGAACGGCGCGTGCTCGGCCGTGCCCTGCACCTCGACGAACGAGCCCGAGCCCGTGACCACGACGTTCATGTCCGTCTCGGCGCGGACGTCCTCGACGTACGGCAGGTCCAGCACGGGGCGGCCGTCCACGATGCCGACGCTCACGGCGGAGACGGAGTCCCGCAGCACGGTGCGCCTGCGGTCCACCTGCTTCTGCGCGACGCCCCACGCCACGGCGTCCGCGAGCGCCACGTAGGCGCCGGTCACGGCCGCGGTCCGCGTGCCGCCGTCGGCCTGCAGCACGTCGCAGTCCAGCACGATCGTGTTCTCGCCCAGCGCGGCGACGTCCACGACCGCGCGCAGCGAGCGGCCGATCAGGCGGGAGATCTCGTGCGTGCGGCCGCCGATCTTCCCGCGCACCGACTCCCGGTCCGACCGGGTGGTGGTGGAGCGCGGCAGCATCGCGTACTCCGCGGTGACCCAGCCCTCGCCCGACCCCTTGCGCCAGCGCGGGACGCCGGCGGTGAACGACGCGACGCACAGCACCTTGGTCCCGCCGAACTCCACGAGCACGCTGCCCTCGCCGGCGTCGAGGTAGCGGCGGGTGATCGCGATCGGCCGCAGCGCGTCCGGGGTGCGACCGTCGGCGCGCGGGGTCGCGGGCACGGCGGACGTCGAGGTGGTGGGCTCGGTGGTCATGCCCCCGAGGGTAGCCCGGAGCGCCGGGGGCGCCGCGCGGTCAGAGGTCGACGACCGTGCCCGGCCGGGCCAGGTCGAGCGGCCCGTCGTACGCGCCGGCCGCCTCCGCGAGGCTGGCCCGCGGGTCGTTCCAGGCGACCAGGTGGGTGAGCAGCAGCCGGCGCGCGCGGCCCCGCTGCGCGGCACGTCCGGCGCGCAGCCCCGTGAGGTGCACGCCGCGGGGGGCGTCCGACGACTCCAGGTACGCGGCCTCCGCGAGCAGCAGGTCCGCGTCGCGGGCGATCGCGTCCAGCCCCGGGCACTCGTCGGTGTCGCCGGTGTACCCGAGCGTGACGGTCCGGCCCGGGTGGACGGACGACGGGCCGGACACCCGGAACCCGAACGCGGGCACGGGGTGCTCGACGGGGACGGGCTCGATCGTCAGCGGACCGACCCGGACGGCCTCGCCCGCCCGCCACGTGCGCAGCGCCAGGTGCGCGCCGGTGTCGGTGGCCGGGTCGTGGCCGGAGAGCTGCGCGAGGCGCTCGGCGGTGCCGTCCGGACCGAACAGCGGCAGCGGCGCCGTGCGGCAGCCCCGCGGGTCGTAGCGCAGCATCACGCCGAGCACGACGACGTCGGCGACGTGGTCGGCGTGCAGGTGGCTGATCGCGACCGCGTCGAGCGTCGCCGGCTCCAGGTGCCGCTGCAGGGGCCCGAGCGCGCCGTTGCCGAGGTCGAGCAGCACGCTCCACGTGCGGGTGCCGCCCTCGCCGTCCGGGCCCTCGGCCTGGACCAGGTAGCTGGACGCGGCGGAGTCCGGGCCCGGGAACGACCCGGCACTGCCCACGACGACCAGCCTCATCGGCACCTCTCCCCTGCATGACCGGCAGGACCGACGACCCTCGGCGGTCCGGGTGCCATGATGCCGTGCAGGTCGCCGCGGCGGGCGGTCGACGGTCCCGCCCCGGACGTGGCGCTCGTCACCCGGCCCTCAGCGCAGGGCGCCGCGCGCCTCCACGTGCTGCACCTCGGGGCCGAGGAACCGCCGCGCGAGGTGCGCGAACGAGTCCGGGTCGCCGGTGGCGAGGAACCGGTGCTGCGGCGGGCCCGCGGCCGGGTCCCGCTCCAGGTCGTGCGCGACGAGCGTGCGGTAGACGTCCTTCGCGGTCTCCTCGGCCGAGGACACGAGCGTGACGTCCTCGCCCATGACGTACGAGATCACGCCGGTGAGCAGCGGGTAGTGCGTGCAGCCCAGCACCAGCGTGTCGACGCCCGCGTCCTTGACGGGCTGCAGGTACTCGCTCGCCACGCTCAGCAGCTCGGGACCGGAGGTCACGCCCGCCTCGACGAACTCGACGAACCGCGGGCACGCCTGCGTCGTGAGCTGCACGCCCGGGGCGACGGCGAACGCGTCGTCGTAGGCCCGCGACTCGATCGTCGCCTTGGTGCCGATGACGCCGATGCGGCCGGTGCGGGTCGCGGCGACCGCGCGCCGCGCCGCCGGGAGGATCACCTCGACGACCGGCAGGCCCTTGCGCAGCGTGTACCGCTCGCGGGCGTCGCGCAGCACCGCGGAGGACGCCGTGTTGCACGCGATGACGAGCATCTTCACGCCCGCGTCCACCAGGTCGTCCATCACCTCGAGGGCGTGGGCGCGGACCGCCGCGAGCGGCTTCGGTCCGTACGGGGTGTTGAGGGTGTCGCCGATGTAGAGCACCGACTCGTGCGGGAGCTGGTCGATGATCGCCCGCGCGTTGGTGAGACCGCCCACCCCCGAGTCGAAGATCCCGATGGGTGCGTCGTTCACGCCCTCGATCCTAGTCCCGCCCCGGGTCGTCGTCGTGCTCCGGGGCGCCCGGGAGGTCCGCGAGCAGGCACGCCATGAGCGTCTCCTGCCACCAGCCCAGCGCGAGGAACACGGAGCCGAGGTACTGCCGGGCCTGCGCCGCGTGGTCGTCCGGGGCGGGGTCGCCGTGCACGACCTCCTGCTCGAGCCGCTCGCTCGCGTCCTCGTCGGCCACCCCGAGCCGCTCCCCGAGCACCAGCCGGACGTCGGTGAGCGTCGCCGCCAGCTCCGCGGCCCGCCCGCGCGGCACCCGGACGACCGTGCCCGCCAGGTGCCGCCCCGTGGGCGCCGGGCCGCGGTCGGCCGGGCCGCCGTCCCCGCGCGCGGCGGGGTCGGTCGTGCCGGGGGTCGCGCCGGCCGTCGTGCCGCCCACGAGCGCGTCGTGCAGCGCGCGCAGCCGCGCGAGCTTGCGCGCCCGCAGGTCGTCCTCGGTCAGCCGGCGGAACTCCGCGGTCACCTCGGGGTCGTCGCGGGACGCGTCGGGCAGCAGCCGGTGGACGGCCGGGTCGTCCGGCGCGGGCAGCGGGTCGAGGCGCAGGTGCAGCTCCTCGAGCGCGTCGGAGGGGCCGCCGGGGTCGGGATCCCCGTCGACGTCGCCGCCCCGGCCCCCCGCGCCGCCCGGGCGGTCGCCCAGCAGCTCCGCCACGTCCGCCACGACCGTCGCCAGCACCTCGCGCTCCCCGGCGTCGACCTCCGCCACCAGGTCGTCGCCCTCCCGCCGGAACGCGCGCACCTACGCGTCGCCCCGCTGGAGCGTGGCCCACAGCCCGAACCCGTGCATCGCCTGCACATCGACCTCCATCTGCTCGCGGTTGCCGGTGGACACTGCCGACCGGCCCTGCTCGTGCACCTCGAGCATCAGCTTCTCCGCCTTCGCCTGCGGGTAGCCGAAGTACGAGCGGAACACGTAGGTGACGTACGACATGAGGTTGACCGGGTCGTTCCAGACGACCGTCACCCAGGGCTCGGCGACGGCGCCCTCGGCGTGGGCGGTCTCCTCGGGTGCGATCTCCACGGACACCGGACCACTCTAGGTTCCCTGGCGGCGACGCCGCCCCCGCGCGCCTACCGTGTGCCCATGACGTCGAGCACCGCCCTGCTGACCGACCGGTACGAGCTCACCATGCTGCAGGCCGCCCTCGCGGACGGGACGGCCGAGCGCCGCTGCGTCTTCGAGGTGTTCACGCGGCGCCTGCCGCACGGGCGGCGCTACGGCGTGCTCGCGGGCACCGGCCGCGTCCTCGAGGCGCTGGCGGACTTCCGCTTCGGGCCCGAGGAGCTCGGCTGGCTCGCGCGCGAGGGCGTCGTCGACGACACCACGCTGGAGTACCTCGCGGACTACCGGTTCACGGGGACGATCACGGGGTACGCGGAGGGGGAGATGTTCTTCCCGCACTCCCCCGTGCTGACCGTCGAGGGCAGCTTCGCCGAGGCGGTGCTGCTGGAGACCGTCGTGCTGTCCGTCCTCAACTACGACTCCGCCGTGGCGTCGGCCGCGTCCCGCATGACGAGCGCCGCGATCGGCCGGCCGTGCCTGGAGATGGGTGCCCGGCGCGCCCACGAGCAGGCCGCGGTCGCCGCCGCGCGAGCCGCCGCCGTCGCCGGGTTCGCCGGGACGTCGAACCTCGAGGCCGGCCGGCGCTACGGGATCCCCACGATCGGCACGGCCGCGCACGCCTTCACGCTGCTGCACGACGACGAGGAGGCCGCCTTCGCGGCACAGGTCGCCTCGGCCGGCGCCGGGACCACGCTGCTGGTCGACACCTACGACGTGCGACGCGGCGTCGAGCGGGCCGTCGCGGCCGCCGGCCCGGGGCTCGGGGCGGTGCGGCTCGACTCCGGGGACCTCGGCGTGCTCGCGCAGGAGGTGCGCGCCCAGCTCGACGCGCTCGGTGCCCGGGACACGCGCATCGTCGTCACGTCCGACCTCGACGAGTACGCGATCGCCGCGCTCGCTGTCGCACCGGTGGACTCTTACGGGGTCGGCACGTCGCTGGTCACCGGGTCCGGCGCGCCCACGTGCGGCATGGTCTACAAGCTCGTGGCCCGCGAGGGCGCCGACGGCCGGCTCGCCCCGGTGGCCAAGGCCTCGACCGCCAAGACGTCCACCGGGGGCCGCAAGACCGCGGCACGGCGGCTGGACGGCGACGGGCGGGCGGTCGCCGAGGTCGTGATCAGCGGCGGCGACGACGCGGTGCGGGCCTGGGCGCCGGACTCCGACGACCTGCGGGGCCTCGTCGTGCCGCTCGTCGTGGACGGCGCGGTGCAGCCGGGCTGGACGGGCGCGGACGGTGTCGCCGCGGCCGCCGCCCGCCACGCCGCGTCCCGGGACGAGCTGCCCCGCGGGGCCCGGCGGCTGTCGGCCGACGAGGCGGCGCTGCCCACGGTGACGCTGACGGTCTGAGCCCGGGCGCGGGGCCCGGACGGCACGGGCCGCTGACGGCACGGGCCCGGACGCAACGGTGCCCGCGCCCCCGGGACGGGGACGCGGGCACCGGCTACCGGCGGTGGCGGGCTAGACCCGCGAGCCTCCGCGGCGCACCAGGCCGAGGATCAGGCTCACGACGAGCACCGCGATACCGATCCAGAGCAGGAACTTCGCGGCCTCGACCGCGACGCCCAGGATCAGCAGGACCACACCGATGATGATGAGGATGAGCCACGTGGGCATCTGACGATCTCCCTTCGTCCCCCTGCTCCGTGGTCCGCCGGTCGACCCGGCGGACGTCTGTCACGGGGACGACGTTCTCACCGGTCAGCGCGGTCCGCACGCCGGGAGCAGCGGTTGCGCGCCGGCCGAACCGTGGTAGTAGCAGCGCGCTGACCTGCACGGATACCGGGAGTCAGCGCTTGCCGACGAACCAGCCCCGGACCATCGACACCCGCGCCTCGAGCTGCGCCGGGTCCGCCAGCGGGACCTCCGGGCCGCCGCAGCGGCGACGCAGCTCGGCGTGCACCGCGCCGTGCGGCTGCCCGCTCCGGCGCGACCAGGCGCCCACCAGCTGGGAGAGCTCCTTGCGCAGCTCCGCCTGCCGCCGGTGGTCCATCTCGGCGCGGTCCGGCTCCGGCTGCCCCTTGCTCCGGCGGGCGTTGACCTGGCTGGCCTGGCGCTGCCGCAGCAGGGTCGTCACCTGGTCCGGGTCGAGCAGGCCGGGCAGCCCGAGGAAGTCCAGCTCCTCCTCCGAGCCGACGTCCGCGCCCGTGCCGAACTCGCCGCCGTCGAACAGCACGCGGTCGAACGACGCCTGCGCCTCGAGCGCCTCGAACGTGCCCTGCAGGGCGTCCGAGGCCTTCTCCGACCGGTTCGCGTCCGCGACCAGCGCGTCCTCCGGGTTGTATCCCTCGCCCTGCTCCTCCGCGGTCAGCGGCCGGTCCAGGGCGTGGTCGCGCTCGACCTCCAGCGCGTTCGCCAGGGCCAGCAGCGGTGCGACGCTCGGCAGGAACACCGAGGCGGTCTCCCCGCGGCGCCTGGCGCGGACGAACCGCCCGACGGCCTGCGCGAAGAACAGCGGCGTCGCGGTGCTCGTCGCGTACACGCCGACGGCGAGCCGCGGGACGTCGACGCCCTCCGAGACCATCCGCACGGCCACCAGCCAGCGGGACTCCGACGCGGAGAACTCGTCGATGCGGGCGCTCGCCCCGTCGTCGTCGGACAGCACGACGGTCGGCGACTCCCCCGTCAGCCGGGCCAGGTGGCCGGCGTACGCGCGGGCGTCCGTCTGGTCGGTCGCGATGACCATGGCCCCGGCGTCCGGCACCGTGCGCCGCACCTCCGTCAGCCGGCGGTCGGCCGCGGCGAGCACCGACGGGATCCACTCGCCGTCCGGGTTGAGGGCCGTCCGCCACGCCTGCGCGGTCATGTCCTTGGTCAGCGGCTCGCCCAGGCGGGCGCTGACCTCGTCGCCGGCCTTCGTCCGCCAGCGCATCGAGCCCGAGTAGGTGAGGAACAGCACCGGGCGGACGACGTGGTCGCGCAGCGCCTCGGAGTAGCCGTACGTGTAGTCCGCGCGGCTGCGCCGGATGCCGTCCACGCCGCGCTCGTACTCGACGAACGGGATCGCGGCCGTGTCGCTGCGGAACGGGGTGCCGGTCAGCGCCAGGCGCCGCGTCGCGCCCTCGAACGCCTCCCGCACCGCGTCGCCCCAGGACAGCGCGTCACCGCCGTGGTGCACCTCGTCGAGGATCACCAGCGTCGGCGCCGCGGTGGTGCGCGCGGCGTGCAGAGCCGGCTTCGACGCCACGCCCGCGTACGTCAGCGCGACGCCGTCGAACCCGTGACCGTGCCGGCCCTGCGCGTTCTTGAAGTTCGGGTCCAGCTTGATGCCGACGCGGGCCGCCGCGTCCGCCCACTGGTGCTTGAGGTGCTCCGTCGGCGCGACCACGGTCACGCGGCGCACGATCCGCGCCTGCAGCAGCTCCGTGGCGATCCGCAGCGCGAACGTCGTCTTGCCGGCGCCCGGGGTCGCGACCGCCAGGAAGTCCCGCGGCGACGTCGTCAGGTACTGCTCGAGCGCCTCGGCCTGCCAGGCGCGCAGCTTGCCCGCCGTCCCCCACGGCGCACGCCCGGGGAACGCCGGCGGCAGCTGCGATGCTGCCGACGTTGAGGCGTGCGAGGCGGATGAGGACGAGGGGCGCTCCGCGGCGCTCACTGTCCGCCGGAGGAGTCGCCCGAGCCCTTGCCGCGGCCGAAGCCCCAGCGGCGTCCCCCACCGCCGGACCCCTTGTCGCCGTCCCCGCCGTCCTGCGGTTCGCGCAGACCCTCGTAGATCTCCTTGCAGACGGGGCACACCGGGAACTTGTTCGGGTCCCGCCCGGGGACCCACACCTTGCCGCAGAGCGCGACCACGGGCTTGCCGGACAGCGCCGACTCCATGATCTTCTCCTTGCGCACGTAGTGCGCGAAGCGCTCGTGGTCGCCCGGCTCGACGGCCTGCTCCTGCTCGACGCGCTCGAGGAGCCCCGTCGACCCGCCGCCCGGCTCCGACAGTCGGTCCGGCTCGGTGCTCGGCGGCAGGGGCTCACTCATGCCCGCCATCGTACGACCCCCCACCCCCACACCCCCCGCGCCCACCCCCGCCCCCCGCGCCCGGCCCCGCTCCTCAGCCCGGCGAGGTCGTCACATGGGGCCGAGGTCGTCAGGTCGGCCTGACGACCTCGGCCCGAGATGACGACCTCGCGGCCGCGGGGACCCGCCGCCCGTCGCGGTCGCCCCGACCGAGCGCGCGCCGCACCCTGCCCGCCAGCGCCGCCGGGTCGCGAAGGTCGGACCAGGTGACGCGCAGGACTCGCCAGCCGGCCTCCTCGATCGCGTCCTGACGTCTCTTCTCGGCGAACACCGCGTCAGGCGCAGTGCTCCCGTATGCCCCGGAGTACTTCACGAACCCGTCGAACTCCACGACCACGCGCGGCTCGTCCCACCCGAGGTCGCCGCGGAACAACCCCAGACGGGTCGGGAGCGGGACCTGCAGGTCTGGCGCGGGGAGCCGGGCCCGCAGCAGGTGCCACCGGGTCAAGGACTCACCCGGCGACTCCGCCCGCGCATCGGCCAGGTCGAGCACCCCGCGGGCGCGGGCAGCTCCGCGACGACCGGCCCGAGCCCGCAGCAGGGCGTCGATCCGCTCCGGGTCCGCCCCGATGCGCAGGCCCGAGTCGGCGACGACGAGTGCCGCAGGAGGGTCGAGGAGGCAGGCGCAGTCGACGACGGTGCGTTCCAGGCTCGTGACAGGGAGCCCGTCGAGCACGACCTGCTCGCCGACCGGCACGGTCCCGTGGTGTCGCGCCACCGAGGCGTCGCCGTGGTCGGAGGGCCTCGAGCGCTGGACCAGGTGGGTCGTCGAGGGCACGTCCAGCAGGTCGCAACCCCACAGCAGCGCGGCGGTCTGGTGGCTGAACCACCCGGTCGCCGTCCGACGCTCGTGCACGGCCCGCACACGAGCCAGGGCCGCACGGCGGTCCCGCTCCGCCGGGGTCCGCTCGGCCGGCGGCGGCGGCAGGTACGCGCCCCGGCCGACTTTCGTCCACGCCGGATCACGACGCAGCCGACGCAGCCGTGCCTGGTCCTCCCCCTGCGCGAGGACCAGGCTCGGCAGCGGCTCACGCCGTGCGCCCGCCACCGGCCGTCCCGTCTCCACGTCTGACATCGCGCCACTCTGCCCGCCCGGCGTCACCCTGGGCCAGGCGGGGTGCACGGCCTGTGGACGACGCCGCCGCACCCTCGACCCGCCACACGAGGAGACCGTCGGTCGCGCCGCGGCCACCCGGTCGGACCGAGGTCGTCAGGTCGGGCCGAGGTCGTCATGTCCAGCTGACGACCTCGGCCGCAGCTGACGACCTGACGGGTGCGGGGCGGGCGGGGCGGGCGACCCGGGGCGACGCGGGGTGGGGCTAGATGGTCTGCCAGGCGGGCTTGGCGGCGAAGGTCTCGCGGTAGTACGCCGCGAGCTGGAGGCGGCTCGCCGCCGCCTCGTCGACGAGGACCGTGGCGTGCGGGTGGTGCTGCAGGACGGTGCCGGGCCACATGGCGCTGACGGGGCCCTCGACGAGCTGGTGCACGGCCTCGGCCTTGTGCTTGCCGGTCGCGAGCAGCAGGACGTGCCGCGCGGACATGATGGTCGCGAGCCCCTGCGTGAGGCAGTGCGTCGGCACCTGCGCGACGTCGCCGCCGAAGAACCGGGCGTTGTCCTCGCGGGTCTGGCGCGTCAGCGTCTTGATGCGGGTGCGGGACGCCAGCGACGACCCGGGCTCGTTGAACGCGATGTGCCCGTCGGTGCCGACGCCGAGGATCTGCACGTCGACGCCGCCGGACTCCGCGATGGCGGCCTCGTACGCCGCGCAGGCCGCGGGGATGTCCTCCGCGAGCCCGTCGGGGCCGTGGACGTCGGCGGGGTCGATGTCGACGCGGGAGGCGAACTCCGTCTCGATGACGTTGCGGTACCGCTCGGGGTGGTCGGCGGCGAGCCCGACGTACTCGTCGAGCATGAACGCCTGCACGCCCGCGAACGACAGGCCCTCCTGCGTGTGCCGCCGCGCGAGCTCGTCGTAGACCGCGAGCGGGCTGGACCCGGTGGCGATGCCGAGCACCGCGTGCCGCCCCTCCGCGGCGCGGGCGCGCAGCACCCGCTCGATCGTGTCCGCCGCGAGGCGGGCCAGCTCGGGCCCGGGCGCGATGACGACCTCCATCAGGACTCCCTCCGTCCGACCAGTGCGGCGCCGACGGCACCCACCGGTACTCCACGCGGCGCGAGGGTGACCCGCTCCGCCATCTGCATCGCGGCCAGGAACGCGGAGTCCCTGGCCTGTCGGTCCAGCTCGTCGCGCAGCACGGCGAGCAGCGGCGCGCCGAGCTCGCTGACGCCGCCGCCCACGACGACGTGCGCGACGTCGGTGGTCAGCAGCAGCACCCGCACCGCGGCGGCGAGCGCGTCGGCGAACCGGGCCCGCACCGCGAGCGCCGCGGGGTCCCCGGCCTCGGCCGCCTCGAACAGCGCGACCGGCGCGGGCCGTCCGTCGGACGTCGGCCACGCGGCGCCGAGCGCGCTGCCGGACGCGTACTGCTCGAGGCAGCCGCGCTGGCCGCACGGGCACGGCAGCCCGCCGGGGACGTGCACGAGGTGCCCGATCTCCCCGGCCACGCCGCTCGCGCCGCGCCGCAGCCGGCCGTCCAGCACGAGGCCCGCCGCGAGACCGGTGCCGAGCGCGAGGAACGCCAGGTCGGGCGCCGGGTCGGGCAGCAGGTGCGCGGCGCCGACGGCGGCGACGTTGAGGTCGTTCTCGAGCCGCACCGGCACGCCGTCCAGCAGGCCGGACACCTGCGCGGCCAGCGGGACGGAGCCCTCGATGCCGAGGTTGACGGCGTGCTCGACGCGCCCGGCGCCGGGATCCACGATGCCGGGCAGGCCGATGCCGACGCCCGCGAGGTCGGCGACGGCGAGCCCGGCGTCCGCGACCAGCCGGTGCACGGCCTCGGCGGCGGTGGCCGCGACGGCGTCCCCCCCGGGGCGCGACGCGAGCCGCAGCCCGGGTCCGCTGGTGCCCTCGGGGTCCACGAGCACGCCGAGCGTCTTGGTGCCGCCGACGTCGAGCCCGACGGACCAGCCGGCGGACGCGCCGGTCGTTGCCGGCCCCGGGCCGCTCGCCCGGGACCGCGTGATCACCTCGTCCACGTCAGCCCTTCACCGCTCCGGACACGAGCCCCGAGGTCATCCTGCCCTGGACGACGAGGAAGAACACGATGACGGGCACGGCGATGAGCGTGGACGCCGCCATGACCTCGCCCCAGTCGACGCCGCGGTTGGTGCTGGCGGCCAGGAACGAGCGCAGCCACAGCGGCAGCGTGCGCGCGGACTCCGCGGGCAGGGCGACCAGCGCGACGGTGAACTCGTTCCACGCCTGCAGGAACGCGTACACCCCGGACGCCACGAGCCCGGGAGCCAGCAGCGGGAACGTGATCCGCAGGAACGCCCGGGTGCGCGACAGGCCGTCCACCATCGCGGCCTCCTCGAGCTCGATGGGCACGCCGGCCACGAACCCGCGCAGCATCCAGATGGTGAAGGGCACGACGGCCGCGGTGTACAGCACCGAGACGCCGATGACGCTGTTGAGCAGCCCGGCGGTCGACAGCATCTTGTACTGCGCGATGAACAGGCCCTCGGCGGGCAGCATCTGCACGAACAGCACCGCCACGACGAACGTCAGCCGCCCGCGGAAGCGGAACCGGCTGATGGCCAGCGCGGCCAGGAACGCGAACACGAGCACGGCCACCACGGTCGTGCCGGTGATCGCGAGGCTCATGCGCAGCGCCGACCCGAACGAGCCGCCCTCGAGCACCGAGCGGAAGTTGGCGAGCGTCGGGCTGGTCGGCAGGAACGACGGTGTCGCGGACCGCAGGCGCGCGTCGGGCGTCAGCGCGGACAGCACCATCCAGTAGACGGGGAACGCCCACAGGGCGGCGACCGCGATGCCGAGTGCGCCGAGCAGCACGCGGCCGAGGCGGCGGCGCAGGCGGGGTCGCGCGGCGGGGCGCCGGCTGACCGGCACGGCCGGGGTCCCGCCGCGGGCGGCCCCCGCGGCCACGGGGCGGGCCGGCGCGGCGGCGCCGGTCTCGACGGAGCTCATCGGTCCTCCTTGAGCAGGCTGCGGACGTAGGGCCAGCTGAGCAGCACGGTGAGCGCGAGCACGAAGATCGACACCGCCGCCGCGCCCGCGAAGTCCTGCCGGCCGATGCCGAGCTCGAAGATGAAGTTGCCCAGCAGGTTCGTCTCGCTGACCGGGGCGCCGCTGTCCTGCAGCAGGCGGATCTGCGCGAACACCCGCAGGTCCCAGATGATCTGCAGCAGCAGCACGATCGACAGCACGGGCCGCACGAGCGGCATGGTGACGTACCAGAAGATCTGCGCGGGCCGGGCGCCGTCGATGCGGGCGGCCTCGAGCACCTCGTCGGACACCTGCGTGAGCGCGGCGTAGACGGACAGCGCCACGAACGGCACCGACATCCAGACGATGACGACGGTGGCGACGAAGAAGAACGACAGCGGCTGCGCGAGCCACGAGTGCCCGGCGTACGAGTCGAAGCCGACCTGCACGAGCAGCCAGTTGACGACGCCGGTGCGCCAGTCGAACAGCCACTTCCAGACGGTGACGGCGGCGACGAGCGGCATCGCCCACGCGAGCAGCAGGGCGACCTGGAGCACGACCCGCACGACGGGGTGCACGGCCTTCATGAGCAGCGCGAGCAGCACCCCGATGCCGACGGTGACGAACGCGTTGACGAGGCAGAAGGCGACGGACCGCACGACGACCGCCCACAGCGCGTCGTCGCTGAAGATGCGGGCGTAGTTGTCGAGGCCGACGAAGGTGGGCGGCTGGCCGAACTGCTGCGCGAGCCCGAACTCCTGCAGCGACGTGACGACCTGCCAGAACAGCGGGTAGCCCATGCCGAGCAGCAGGACGGCGACGGCGGGCACCAGCAGGACGTACGGGGTGGCGCGGGGGCCGCGGCGCCGGCGGGCCGCGGGCGGCGCGGCCGGGGAGGCGGCGGGGGGCGCGGGGCGCGCCTCGGTGGTGGACATGCGTTCTCTCCTGACGGGCGACGTGCCGGCCGGCGCCGGCCGCGGGGCGCTGGTCCCCGCGGCCGGCGGTCGGTCACCGGCCGTTCAGCATCGGCGTGATCTGCTCGTCGTACTGCGCGGCGAGCTCGGTCACGTCACCGCCCTCGGCGATCTTCTGGAACAGCTCCTCGTAGACGAACGCCGCCTCGACCGCGGCCCAGCCCGGCGCCGCCGGGGTGAGCTTGGACGCCGCGGCGGTGTCGATCATCGTCTGCGCGAACTCGTCGTCGCCGAGCGAGGAGACGTACTGCGAGTTGGCCGGCCCGAGGCCGTTCTCGCCGAGCATCTGCTGGTACTCGGGCGAGAAGATGATCCGCATGAGGTTCTCGGCCAGCTCCGGGTGCTGGGACTTCGCCGAGATCGCGATGTTCGAGCCGCCCGCGAACACCGGCGCGAGGCCGCCGTCCGCGCCCGGCAGCGCGAAGATGCCGAACTTGTCGGTGTCCGCCATGCCGTCGCGGACCTCCTCGCCGGCGTCGTTCGTCGTCAGGTCGCCGATGGACCAGCGGGCCCAGCCCGGCGCCATGATCGTCGCGGCGGCCGGCGCTGCGCCGTCGGTGCCGTCGTTGAGGAAGTCCCAGTAGGCGACGTCGCGCTCGGTGGCCGGCACGTTGGACGAGCCCTCGTACACGGCCTGCCACTGCTCGAGGCCCTCGATCGTCTTCGGGTCGGACAGCGTGGAGGTCCACTCGCCGCCGTCCTCGGTGGCGAGCTCGCCGCCGTTCGCGAACACCCACGAGATGCCGTTGCGCCAGTCCTGGCCGCCGATGGCGAACCCGGACTGCGAGTCGGTGCGGAGCTTGGTGACGTCCTCGGAGAACTCGGCGAGGGTCGTCGGCGGCTCGAGGCCCGCGGCCGACCAGATGTCCTTGCGGTAGAACATGTAGCGCGAGCCGAAGTAGTACGGCAGCGCGTAGTTCTTGCCGTCCGCCTTGCCGACCTCGACGAACGAGGGCAGCAGGTCGTCACCGCCGAGCTCGTCGTACAGCGGGGTCAGGTCGCGGAACGCGCCGATCGTGGTGAAGGTCGGCGACTGCGTGTTGCCGATCTCGACGACGTCGGGGGTGTTCTCGGCGTCCGGCAGCGCGGTGGTCAGCTTCGTGACGAGGTCGCCCCACTCCTGCTCCTCGATGGTGAGCGTCGAGCCGGGGTTCTCCTCCTCGAACGTCGTCTTGAGGTAGTCGCGCAGCTCGTCGGGCGTGTCCGCGCCGGCGAGCCAGAGGGTGATGTCCGCGGCCTCGGGGGTGCCGTCCGACGACGTCGAGCCGCCGTCGTCGCCCGACGAGCACGCCGTGAGCGCGAGCGTCGCCGCCACACCGACGGCTGCCATCCGTACGATCTTCACGTTGGTGTTCCTCCCTGATGCGAGGCGAGGCCCGTCCGGGCGTCGCCGGGGTGGTGGTACCGGCACTGCAAGCGGTCGGCTCGGGGTCGTCACGTGACCCCGAGCTGACCGGACAGCACGAGCGCCGCGGCGCCGGAGAGCGCCCCGTCCTCGTCCAGCGAGCCCATCCGCAGCACGAGGTCCTGCCCCAGCAGGGGCATGGTCCGGGCCCGGACGGTGGCGAGCGCCTCCACCCTGAGGGCTCCGTCGAGCAGCTCCGGGGGACCGGAGAGCAGGACCTCGGCGAGGTTGAGCGCGCTGACGACGGGAGCCAGGGCGATGCCCAGCTTCCGTCCGACCGACGCGAGCACCGCGTCGGACTCCTCGGGGGTGCGGCCGGCCGTGGCGCGGCGCAGGGCGGGCAGGGAGAGCAGGGTCTCCAGGCAGCCCTCGCGCCCGCACGCGCAGGGCTGCGGCAGCGGGTCGCCGGCGCGGACGTCGCGGTCGTCGACCACGGTCACGTGCCCGATCTCCCCGGCCGCGTCGGCCCGGCCGCGCACGAGCGCGCCGTCCAGGACGATGCCGGCGCCGACGCCCTGCCCGACGGTGACGACCATGAGGCCGGTGCCGGTCGCGCCGCCGTAGGTGTACTCCCCCAGCGCGTGGACGTTCGCGTCGTTGGCGACCTGCACCGGCACGCCGAGGCGCTCGGTGAGCAGCGCGGCCAGGGGCAGGTCGTACCAGCCGCGGTTGGGGGCGGCCACGACGAGGCCGGTGGGGTCGATGACGCCGGGCGACCCGATGCCGACACCCACGACGGGCCGGTCGGCCGCGGCGAGCAGCTCGCGGCACAGGTCCTCGAGCACGGCGACGGCCGCGTCCCCGGTGCGCCCGTCGAGCGAGACGGCGCGGCGCGCGACGACGGCGCCGGTGAGCGTCATGACGGCGCCGCGCAGGCTGGCGTCGTCCGCCAGGTCCACGGCGACGACGTGGAACTCCTCGGTGCGCATCCCGACGAGCGTCGCGGGCTTGCCGACGCGGCCCTCCGGCCGGAGTCCGAGCTCCTGCACGAGGCCCTCGGAGATGAGGACGGACACGAGGTCGGAGACGGTGACCCGGGTGAGGCCGGTGCTGCGGGCGAGGTCGGCGCGCGAGGAGGGCCCCTCGTGGAACAGGTGCTGCAGGACGAGCGCGCGGTTGTGCGCCCGGGCGTGCTCGGGGAGCACCTTGGTGGTGGGCCGCAGCGCGCGCCCCACCCCCCGCGGTGCGGGTGCCCCGGGACGCGTCGTCCGCGTCGTCTCTGTCGCCGACATGTTTGTTAGTAGACCTTCCTTACTAACTACCGTCAAGCAGTTCCTGTGACCGTGACCACATCGTGACCGGCCGTTCACCGCCCTGACATCCGCCTCCCGGAATGCCCGCGGCGCCGCGAGCGCTCCACCTGCCATGGAGCTCGGTCTGTACACCTTCGGCGACATCCACCCCGACCCGGTCACCGGCGCGGTGACCTCCCCCGCCCAGCGGCTGCGCGACGTGCTGGAGCGCGTGCGGCTCGCCGAGCAGGTCGGGCTCGACCACGTCGGCGTCGGAGAGCACCACCGGCCCGACTACGCCATCTCCTCCCCCGCCACCGTCATCGCCGCCGCGCTCGCGCAGACGGAGCGGATCAGCGTCGGCAGCGCCGTGACGGTGCTGTCCACGGAGGACCCGGTGCGGGTGTACCAGCAGTTCGCGACGATGGACCTGCTGTCCGGCGGGCGGGTGGAGCTGCTGGCCGGCCGCGGGTCGTTCATCGAGTCGTACCCGCTGTTCGGTGCCTCGCTCGACGACTACGACGCGCTGTTCGAGGAGAAGATCCGCCTGCTGCTGCGCATCGACCGCGGCAACCCGGTGACGTGGTCCGGCCGGTTCCGCCCGCCGCTGCAGGGCGTCGACGTCCTGCCGCGCCCGCTCGACAAGCCGGGCCTCGGCGAGCACCTGCGCATCGCGATCGCGACCGGCGGCAACCCCGCGTCCTCCGAGCGCGCGGGTTTGCTCGGCCTGCCGGTGTCCTACGCGATCATCGGGGGCCGCCCCGCGGACTTCGCCGGGCTCGTGCAGCTCTACCGGCGCACCCACGAGGAGGCCGGCCACGACCCGGCCACGCGACGCGTCGAGGTCGCCGGGATGGGGTTCGTGGCCGACGACGGCCGCGCGGCGCGCGAGTTCTTCTTCCCGTACTGGCTCGACTCCATGCGGCGCATCGCGTCCGAGCGCGGCTTCGCGATCCCCAACCGCATCGCGTTCGAGTCGCAGGCCGCCAAGGGCGGGGCGTACTTCGTCGGGGCGCCCGAGGAGGTCGCGGAGCGGATCGTCGCCCTGCACGGCGCGCTCGGCCACGACCGGCAGATCTTCCAGATGGACCTGTCCGGCGTGCCGCAGCGGGAGAGCCTGCGGGCGATCGAGCTGCTCGGCACGCGCGTGGCGCCGCTGGTGCGCGAGGCGCTGGGCGGCTGAGTCGGCCGCCCGCGGGGCCGACGGTCCCGCTCGCCCGGGGTCGCCGCGCGGATACGGTGGTCCCCGTTGGATCTGCTTCCGAGAGGGACTCCCCGTGACTGCACCCGTCGACGCCACCACCACCGGCGCCTGGACCGCCCTGACCGCGCACCGCGACGCGCTGACCCCGGACCTGCGCGGCTGGTTCGCCGCCGACCCGGAGCGCGCGGACCGCCTGACCCGCCAGGTGGCGGACCTCACCGTCGACCTGTCGAAGAACCTCGTCACCGACGAGACGCTGTCCCTGCTGCTGGCGCTGGCCGACCAGGTCGACCTGAAGGCCCGCCTGGACGCGATGTTCGCCGGCGAGCACATCAACGTCACCGAGGACCGCGCGGTGCTGCACACGGCCCTGCGCCGCCCCGCGGACGCCGAGCCGCCGCTGGTCGTGGACGGCCAGGACGTCGACGCGGACGTGCAGGAGGTGCTCGCCAAGGTCGCCGCGTTCGCGGAGAAGGTCCGCTCCGGCGAGTGGACGGGCGTGACCGGCGAGCGGGTGGCGACCGTCGTCAACATCGGCATCGGCGGCTCGGACCTCGGCCCCGTCATGGCGTACGAGGCGCTCAAGCCGTACGTGCAGGAGGGCCTCGAGGTCCGGTTCGTGTCGAACATCGACCCGACGGACATCGCCGAGAAGACGAAGGACCTGGACCCGACGACGACGCTGTTCATCGTCGCGTCCAAGACGTTCGGCACCCTGGAGACGCTGACCAACGCGCGCCTGGCCCGTGACTGGCTGTGGCGCGGGCTGGTCGCCGCCGGCGCGATCGAGGACACCGAGGAGGCCCGCACCGGCGCGGTCGCCAAGCACTTCGTGGCGGTCTCGACGGCGCTCGACAAGGTCGCGGCGTTCGGCATCGACCCGCAGAACGCGTTCGGGTTCTGGGACTGGGTCGGCGGCCGCTACTCCGTCGACTCGGCCATCGGCACGTCGCTCGCCATCGCGATCGGCCCGGACGCGTTCGGCGAGCTCCTCGAGGGCTTCCACGCCGTCGACGAGCACGTCCGCACCACGCCGTTCGAGCAGAACGTGCCGGTCCTCATGGGCCTGCTCAACGTCTGGTACGTGAACTTCCTCGACGCGCACACGCACGCCGTCCTGCCGTACGCGCAGTACCTGCACCGGTTCCCGGCGTACCTGCAGCAGCTCACCATGGAGTCGAACGGCAAGTCCGTCCGCTGGGACGGCACGCCGGTCACGACGCAGACCGGCGAGGTGTTCTGGGGCGAGCCCGGCACCAACGGCCAGCACGCGTTCTACCAGCTCATCCACCAGGGCACCCGGCTGATCCCGGCGGACTTCATCGCGGTCGCGAACCCCGCGCACCCGCTGAAGGACGGCGACACCGACGTGCACGCGCTGTTCCTGGCGAACTACTTCGCGCAGACCAAGGCGCTGGCGTTCGGCAAGACGGCCGACGAGGTGCGCGCCGAGGGCACGCCGGAGGCGATCGTCCCGGCCCGCGTGTTCAGCGGCAACCGCCCGACCACGTCGATCCTGGCGCCGTCCCTCACGCCGTCGGTGCTCGGCCAGCTCATCGCGCTGTACGAGCACATCACGTTCGTGCAGGGCGTGGTGTGGGGCATCGACTCGTTCGACCAGTGGGGCGTCGAGCTCGGCAAGAAGCTCGCGCTGGAGATCGCCCCGGCGGTCGAGGGCGACGCGGATGCGCTCGGGGGCCAGGACCCGTCGACGCGCGCCCTCATCGCGCGCTACCTGGAGCTGCGGCAGGGCTGAGCCCCCGCGCACCGGGCACGACGTGCCGGAGGCCCGCACCCCGCTCGGGGTGCGGGCCTCCGCCGCGTCCGGGACGGGAGCGCTCAGCGGGCGGCCCCGAACCACTCCTCCACCCGCTCGGTCACCGCGCGGTCGAACGAGTCGTCGTCGTGGTGCGTCATCAGCCACTGCACGAACGACCCGCCGGCCACCGCGTCGAGCTCCTTGCGGCAGCGCGCGGTGTCGGTGACGGCGCGGTGCAGCAGGTCGACCGCCTCGTCCGGCGTCCGGTAGCAGAACGGGTACCCCTCGGGCAGCAGGGCCCGCGCCCAGGGCAGGTCGGGGAACACCCCGACGGCACCGGCCGCGAGCGCCTCCACGTACTCCAGCCCGTAGGACTCCTCGGTCGCGGTCGCCAGGAACGCCGTGGTGCGCGCGAGCGCCTCCCAGTACGAGTCGCGGCTGGCGGTCAGCGGGCCCACCCAGCACCAGTCCCGCTCCGACATCCGCATCGCGGTCTCGGAGACGAGGTGCGACTCGTGCAGGCGGGCCTCCACCCGGATCGGCGTGCGCTTGTGCACGCGGTCGACGACCTCGAGGAACAGCCGCGGCTGCTTGCGCTCGGAGACGTAGATCGCCGGGTACAGCACGACCGGGACCGGCGGTTCCCGCCGCGGCCGGATGTGGTCGACGCGGAACCCGAGGTTCACCCAGGCGATGCGCGCCCGCTCCCCCAGCGCCGGCACGGTGCTGCGGGCCACCAGCTCGCGGATCTCCGACGCGGTGCGGGCGGAGTTGGCGAACGTCGGGAACAGCGCGCACGACAGCGCCAGGGCCGCGCGCTCCACGTCGTGCGGGTAGCGGGTGGCGTCCCACCACACGAAGTTCATGATCTGCGGCCGCTCGCACCCCCCGGCGCGCAGCGTCTGCCACACCTGCACCGAGTCCAGCACGTCCATCGTCACGACCACGGTGCCGTCGCCGTCGAGGAACTCCAGCGGCAGCATGTCGAACCCCGCGCACCGCCGCGGCCCGGGGCCGACCAGCACCGACCCCGGGAACACCCGCAGCAGCCGCCGGACGAGCGTGGCCGCGGCGTCGTGCCCCGCGACCTGCCCGTCAGGCCCGACGAGGACCGCGTCGTGCTTGACGGCGACGCGCACGGCCGGTCACCGCCCCTCGGACTCGACCAGCTCGTCGGCGCCGGCCGGGACGTCGTCGGGCAGGACGTCGCGCTCGGTCGCCGCCTGGCGGGGCAGGCCGTCGCCGGCCGACCGGTCCGCGGTGGCGTCACGGTCGTCCACGCGGTCGCCCGTGCCCGCGTCGCCGCCGGCGGGCTCGGCCGGCTCGACGGGCTCCGCGTCCCCGACCGGCGCCGACCCGATGCGCATCCCGTAGAACGACCGGTACACGAAGTACGCCGAGACGACGAAGAACACCGCCGCCAGCACGTGCACCAGGGTGCCGCGCCCGTCGTCCGTGAGGCTCACCGCGAGCTCGACCGCCAGCAGGCCGAACAGCGTCGTGAACTTGATGACCGGGTTGAGCGCGACGGAGGAGGTGTCCTTGTACGGGTCGCCCACCGTGTCGCCGACGATCGTCGCGTCGTGCAGCGCGGTGCCCTTGGCGTGCAGGTCGACCTCGACGATCTTCTTCGCGTTGTCCCACGCGCCGCCGGCGTTCGCCATGAAGATCGCCTGGTAGAGGCCGAACACCGCGATCGACACCAGGTAGCCGATGAAGAAGAACGGCTCCACGAACGCGAACGACAGCGTGGCGAAGAAGATCGCGAGGAACATCGTCAGCATGCCCTTCTGGGCGTACTGGGTGCAGATCTCCACGACCCGCCGGGAGTCCTCCTCGGACGCCCGGGTGCTGCCGTCGAGCTTGATGTTGCCCTTGATGAACTCCACCGCGCGGTACGCGCCGGTCGTGACCGCCTGGATGGACGCGCCGGTGAACCAGAAGATCACGGCGCCGCCGGTGATGAGACCCAGCAGGAACGGCGGGTGCAGCAGCGACAGGTTCTCCAGGCCGGTGGTGAGGCCCTGCGTGAGCGCCACGATGATCGAGAAGATCATGGTGGTCGCGCCCACGACGGCGGTGCCGATGAGGACGGGCTTCGCCGTCGCCTTGAACGTGTTGCCGGCGCCGTCGTTCTCCTCGAGCATCCGCTTGGCGTTCTCCCACTGGGGCAGGAACCCGTGCTCGGTGTCGATCTGCTCGGCGGCGCCCGGCAGCTCCTCCACGAGCGACAGCTCGTAGACGCTCTGGGCGTTGTCCGTGACCGGGCCGTAGGAGTCGACCGCGATGGTCACCGGGCCCATGCCGAGGAACCCGAACGCGACGAGGCCGAACGCGAACACCGCCGGCGCGACCATGAGGTCGCCGAGGCCCTGCTCGCTGATGAGGAACGCGCCGCCCATGAGGCCGACCACCGTGATGCCGAGCCAGTAGGCCGAGAAGTTGCCGGCGACGAGGCCCGACAGGATGTTGAGCGACGGGCCGCCCTCGCGCGAGGACGTGACGACCTCGCGCACGTGGCGGCTGTTGGTCGAGGTGAACACCTTGACGAGCTCCGGGATGAGCGCGCCGGCCAGCGTGCCGCAGGAGATGATCGCCGCGACCTTCCACCACAGCCCGTCCCCGGCACCCTCGAGGTGCCCGAGCACCGCCCAGGTCGTCACGTAGGTGAAGACGATGGACACCAGCGAGGTCAGCCACACCAGCGACGTCAGCGGCTTCTCGAAGTCCATGCGGTCGGCCGTGGCGTAGCGGCGGCGGGTCCAGGCGTCGTTGGCCAGGTAGGACACGGCGGACGCGATGACCATGACCGCGCGGATGACGAACAGCCACACCAGCAGCGTCGCCTGCACCGCCGGGTCGTCGACGGCCAGCAGCACGAACGTCACCAGCGCCACGCCGGTCACGCCGTAGGTCTCGAACCCGTCCGCGCTCGGGCCGACGGAGTCGCCCGCGTTGTCACCCGTGCAGTCGGCGATGACGCCGGGGTTGCGGGCGTCGTCCTCCTTGATCTTGAAGACGATCTTCATGAGGTCGGAGCCGATGTCCGCGATCTTGGTGAAGATGCCGCCCGCGATGCGCAGCGCCGAGGCGCCCAGCGACTCGCCGACCGCGAACCCGATGAAGCACGCGCCCGCCACGTCCGCGGGCAGGAACAGCAGGATCACGAGCATCATGAACAGCTCGAGGCTGATGAGCACCATGCCGATCGACATGCCCGACTTCATCGGGATGCGGTGCACCGGCAGCGGCCGGCCCCGCAGCGACGCGAACGCCGTCCGGGAGTTGGCGAACGTGTTGACGCGGATGCCGAACCACGCCACCGCGTAGGACCCCGCCATGCCGAGCAGGCTGAAGGCGATGATCATCGCGACCCGGCCCCACTCGAAGCCGACGAGCGCCTTGTAGTACACGACGATCACCGCGGCGATGAACACCCACAGCAGCATGAGGAACCGGCCCTGCTGCGTGAGGTACGTCTTGCAGGTGGAGTAGATGAGCTCGGAGATCTCCCGCATCGCCGCGTGCACCGGCAGGCGCCGGAGCTGCACGTACGACGCGACGCCGAAGGCCAGCCCCAGCACGCACACCACCAGGCCGAGGCCCAGCAGCAGGCGCCCGGAGACGCCGCCGAGCACGGTCACGGCGCCGAGGTCGGGCAGCACGAGGCTCGCCTCGCCGCCGTGCACGGCGCCCGCGCCGGCGCCCGATCCGGCGCCGCCGCCGGCACCCGCGCCGGCCTCGCCGCACCCGGCGAGCAGGAGGGTCAGCGCGCCGGCGGCCCCGCCCAGCACGGGCAGGCGCCGGGAGCGCCGGGAGGTGCGGCGAGGTGCTGCTGCCCCCGCCGCGAGGTCGTCGTTGCCGGTCCGTACGTCAGTGTTCACGGTCGGTTCCCTGGTGAGAGCGCCTTCGCTGCCACCTTCGACGCTAGGACCGTGACGCAGGTCACGGATGAGACGTACGGCCCAGGACCGACGTCCCGGGCGGGCGCCTCAGCCCCAGCGGCCGAGCCGCTGCGCGAGCAGCCCGAGGGCCACAGGACCGGCCGTCGACGTGCGCAGCACGTGCGGCCCGAGCCGGACGGTGACGGCCCCGGCGCCGACCAGCGCCGTGACCTCCCGCTCCGAGATGCCGCCCTCCGGGCCGACGACGACCAGGACGTCCGTCCCGGTGCCGGCGGCGGGCAGCCCGGCCTCGGCCAGCGGCACCGTCGCCTCCTCGTGCAGCATCAGCGCGGCCCCGCCCGCGGCCACCACGTCGCCGACCCGCCGCGCCAGCGCCGGGGAGTCCAGCGCGAGCTCCACCTCGGGCACGTGCGCCCGGCGGGCCTGCTTCGCCGCGGTGCGGACGGTGCCGAGCCAGCGCGCCCGGCTCTTCGCCGCCCGGTCCCCGCGCCACACGACGACCGACCGCTCGGCCTGCCACGGCACGACGCCGTCGGCGCCGACCTCCGTGGCCGCCTCGATCGCCAGCTCGTCCCGGTCGCCCTTCGCGAGGGCCTGCACCAGGACGAGCCGCGGCGCGGGCACCGCCTCCACGACGACCTCCTGGACGCGCAGGTGCACGCCCTCGGGGCCCACGTGCTCGACCTCGCCGACCAGCCGCACGCCGGCCGTGTCGACGACGTCGACGCGCTCCCCCGGCGCACGCCGCTGCACGACGCCCGCGTGCCGCCCCTCGGTGCCGTCGAGCAGGTACAGGTCGCCGGGGGCGAGCGCGGCGAGGCCGCCCGGCTCGGCCAGGAAGACGGGTGCCGTCACGCGTCAGCGTCCGGCGAGCTTGTCGCGCAGCTTCGCGAACACCCCCGGCGCCGACGCGCTCAGCCGCGCCTCCGGGCGCTCCTCGCCGCGCAGCGCCGCGAGCCGGCGCAGCAGCTCCGCCTGCTCGTCGTCCATCGCGGTCGGCACCTGGACGTCCACGTGCACGTGCAGGTCGCCGCGGCCGCCGGCGTGCAGGTGGCCGACCCCGAGCCCGCGCAGCGTGACCACCTGGGCGGGCTGCGTACCGGGACGCAGGTCCACCTCCTGGGGGCCGTCCAGCGTCTCCAGCGTGAGCACCGTGCCGAGCGCCGCCGCCGTCATCGGGACCTGCAGCGTGCAGTGCAGGTCGTCGCCCTCCCGGACGAACGTCTCGTGGCGGCGCTCCCGGATCTCCAGGTACACGTCGCCGGCCGGGCCGCCCGCCGGGCCGACCTCGCCCTGCGCCGTGAGCTTGATGCGCGTGCCGGTGTCGACACCCGCGGGGACGTCGACCTCCAGGACCCGGCGCGACCGGACGCGCCCCTCGCCGGCGCACTCGGTGCAGGGCTCGGGGATGACGGTGCCGAACCCGTGGCAGGCCGCGCACGGCTGCGACGTCATGACCTGGCCGAGGAACGAGCGCGCGACGCGCTGGACGCTGCCGCGCCCGCCGCACACGTCGCAGGTGCGCGGGGACGTGCCGGGACGGCAGCAGGTGCCGCCGCAGGTGGGGCAGACCACCGCCGTGTCGACCGGCACCTCGCGGTGCGTGCCGAACGTGGCCTCCGCGAGGTCGATGTCGAGCCGCACGAGCGCGTCCTGCCCGCGGCGCGCCCGCGGGATCGGGCCGCGCTGCGCACCGCCCCCCGCCGCGGCACCGAAGAACGTCTCGAAGATGTCCTGGAAGCCGAAGCCCCCGCCCATGCCGCCGCCCGGGGACGACGGGTCGGCGCCCATGTCGTACATGCGGCGCTTCTCCGGGTTGGAGAGCACGTCGTACGCCCGGGAGACGTCCTTGAACCGCTCCTCCGACGCGGCGTCGGCGCCGGCCACGTCCGGGTGCAGCTCGCGCGCCAGCCGGCGGTAGGCCTTCTTGATCTGCTCGGGCGTGGCGTCGCGGTCCACGCCGAGCACCTCGTAGTAGTCGCTCACTCGTCACTTCCTGTCGGTCGCGCGCGTCGACGCGGGTCGGGGGCGCCGCGGGGGCGGGCGCGGGGCGTGCGGTCGGGGCCGGTCACCCGGCGAGGATCCGGGACAGGTAGCGGGCGACGGCACGCACCGTCGCGATGGTCCCGGGGTAGTCCATGCGGAGCGGGCCGACCGATCCGATGCGGGCGACAGCGGCACCGCCGCCGTCACCGGGCCCGCCGTAGCCGGTGGTGACGAACGAGGTCTCCACCAGGCCCTCGTGCTGCGTCTCCCGGCCGATGCGGACGGCCACGGCGGCCTCGTCCTCGGCCATCTCGGTCAGCAGCCGCAGCAGCACGACCTGCTCCTCCAGCGCCTCCAGCACGGGGCTGATGGTGCGGGCGAAGTCCTGGCCGCCGCCCCGCACGAGGTTCGCGGTGCCGGCCAGCACCACGCGCTCCTCGCTCTCGCGGGCCAGCGTGTCCTCCACGACGGCGACGACGGCGCGCACCAGCGGGGCCGCGACGGGCTCGAACTCGTCGGACAGCCCGGACAGCACGGCGTCCAGCTCGGCGAGGCGCCGGCCGGCTGCCGCCACGTTGAGCCGGACCCGCAGCCGGGCCACGACGGCCTCGTCCAGCGGGTCCGCCAGCTCCAGCGTGCGCTGCTCCACGCGGCCGTGGTCGGTGATGATGACGACGAGCAGGTGCCGGTCGCCGACCGGGACGAGCTCGACGTGCCGCAGGGCAGTGCGCCGCAGCGACGGGTACTGCACGACGGCCACCTGGTGGGTGAGCTGGGCGAGCAGCCGGACGGCGCGGTCGACCACGTCGTCCAGGTCGGCCGCGTCCTCCATGAAGGTCTCGATGGCCCGCCGCTCCGGGGCGGACAGCGGCTTGACGGTCGCGAGCCGGTCGACGAACAGCCGGTAGCCCTTGTCGGTCGGCACCCGGCCGGCGGAGGTGTGCGGCTGCACGATGTAGCCGGACTCCTCGAGCGCGGCCATGTCGTTGCGGATGGTGGCCGGCGAGACGCCGAGCGCATGCCGCTCGACGAGCGCGCGCGAGCCGACGGGCTCGCGGGTGGCGACGTAGTCCTCCACGATCGCGCGCAGCACGTCCAGCCTGCGGTCCTCGCTCATCGCCACCTCCCGATGCCTGTCCGGCCGCCCGTCACGCCGGGTCCGCCTCGCCCCACGTCCGGCCACCGCGCCGTCCGGCGGCCGCCGGCGACGCGCGGCCGGGATGGCACTCACCCGACGCGAGTGCCAATTCTACTCGGCCGCACGGGCAGGTGCCCTGCCGCCCGCGACCACGGCCCCGGGCCCCGACGTCCCGCCGGTCGCGGCCGGGTCGCGGCGCCGCGCGACCAGGTCCACCACGCCGACCACGAGGGCCACCGCGACGAGCGCCACCGTGACGAGCAGCGCCCGGCCGGCGGCCACGCCGCCCTCGACGCCCGCGGCCAGCGCCGTGTAGTAGGTCGACAGCGCGACGGCCACGCCGAGCGCGGAGCCCACCCGCTGCCCGACCTGCAGCATGCTGCCCGCGACGCCCGCCCGGTCCAGCGGGACGCGCGCGAGCGTGAGCGTCTGGTTCGGGGAGATGACCAGGCCGCTGCCGGCGCCCGCGACCATCTGCGTCCCGGCGACCACGAGCCCGACCGCCGGCGGGTCCACCAGGCGGATCGCCAGGTCGGTGCCGACGAGGCCCGTGAGCACGAGCACCAGCCCCACGACCACCAGCGCCCGCCCCCGCGTCGCGACCAGGCGGCCCGACTGCTGCGCCGCGACGGCCGACGCGATCGCGAACGGCATGCCCACCAGCCCGGCCTGCAGCGGCGTGAACCCCGCGATCTGCTGGAGGTACAGCGTGGTGACGAGGAACACGGCCGTGAACCCGGCGAAGTACGCCATGCCGAGCAGCGCGCCGTTGCGGAACGACGGCTCCCCCAGCACCCGCGGGTCGAGGACGGCCGCGCCGGTCCGCCGCTGGTACCCGCGCTCCCACGCGACCGTGGCCACGGCCAGCACCGCCGCCACCGCGAGCCACCACCAGCGCGCCGGGTCGTCGCCGCCCTCGCCCGTGGTGATGACGAACGGCACCATCACGGCCGTCGTGGTCACCGCGACCAGCGCCAGGCCCGGCACGTCCAGGCGCGGGCGGCCCGAGCGCGCGGACGCGGCCGACGGCCCGGGGCGGCCGCGCGGCAGGAACCGCACGGCCAGCGGCAGCACCACCGCGATCACGGGGACGTTCACGAAGAACACCCACCGCCAGCCGTGCTCGGCCCCGAACGCCTGGATGATCAGCCCGCCCAGCAGCGGGCCGAGGGCCGTCGACACCCCGATCGTCGCGCCGAAGTACCCGAACGCCCGGCCGCGCTCGTACCCCGAGAACAGCTGCTGGATCGTGCCGACCACCTGCGGGTTCAGCAGGCCCGCGCTCGCGCCCTGCAGCAGGCGCATCGCCGCGAGCACCTCGTCCGACGGCGCCAGACCCGCCCCGAGGCTGGTCAGCGCGAAGCCGGTGAGCCCCACGAGGAACAGCGTGCGCCGGCCCCGGGCGTCCCCGAGCCGGCCCGCCGGCACCAGCACCAGCCCGAACGCCAGGGTGTACCCGGCGACGATGAGCTGGAGCTGGCTCGCGCCCGCGTCGAGGCTGCGCTCGATGGACGGCAGCGCGACGTTGACGATCGAGACGTCGAGCATCGTGATGAAGCCGATCGCCAGGCAGACGCCGAGCGCCCGCCAGCGGTGCGGGTCGGGCTCCTGCCGTGCCGGCGCGCGCGGGCCGGGCTCCGGGGCCTCCGGCGACCGGGCGGTGGGCGGCTGCGGGGCCGGGCGCTGCGGGTCCGGAGGCGGGTGCGGGGTGGACGTCACCGTCGTGTCGTACCACGGGCCCGCGCGGTCGGCACCTAGGCTGCCGCGGTGACCGACCGCTACGGACCCGACGTGCTGGCCGCCGGGTCGGCCCGCGCGCACCGCCGCCCGACCTCCGTCCCCACCCCCGCCGAGCGCGGCCTGGTCGTCGAGGAGGTCACCACCGGCTGGGTCGGGGCGGTCGTCCGGGTCGAGAAGTCCGGCGGGGAGCACGTCGTCGTCCTGGAGGACCGCCGGGGCCGCACCCGCACGTTCCGGCTCGGCCCCGGGTTCTGGGTCGACGGGCGCCCCGTCGAGCTCGTCGCGCCGCGCGCCGCCGCGCCCACCGGTCCGCGCCGCACCGCCTCCGGCTCGATCGCCGCCCCCGACCAGCGCGCCCGCGTCGCCGTGGGCAGCCGCATCTGGGTGGAGGGGAAGCACGACGCGGAGCTGGTGGAGAAGGTCTGGGGTGACGACCTGCGCGCCGAGGGCGTCGTCGTGGAGCTGCTCGACGGCGTGGACCACCTGGTCGACGCGCTGCGGGAGTTCCGGCCCGAGCCGTCCCGCCGCGTCGGCGTCCTGGTCGACCACCTGGTGCCGGGGTCCAAGGAGCAGCGGATCGCCGACGAGGCCCTGCGGGTCGCGCCGCGCGGCACCGTCCTGGTGCTCGGCCACCCGTACGTCGACGTGTGGCAGGCCGTGCGCCCCGAGCGGGTCGGCCTGCGCGCGTGGCCGACCATCGAGCGCGGCACCGAGTGGAAGCGCGGCATCCTGCGCGAGCTGGGCTGGCCGGCGGACGAGCAGGCCGACGTGGCGCGCGCCTGGCAGCGCATCCTGCGCGGCGTCCGGAGCTACGCGGACCTCGAGCCGTCGCTGCTGGGGCGGGTCGAGGAGCTGATCGACTTCGTGACCGCCCCCTGAACGCCCGACCGGCGCCGCCCCCGGGTGGGGACGGCGCCGGTCGGTGCGGAGCCGCGTGCGGCCGGGGTCAGGGGGCGACGGGGTCGCCCTGCGCCCGGCGGTACACGTACGTCGTCGCCAGCAGCCCGAACGGGAACGACACCAGCTGGCCGACGTAGCACAGGAAGCTGCCGACCGCGTTGGCCGCGAGCACGCCCAGGTACAGCAGCACGACGGTGCCGAGGTTGCGGTTCACCAGCGTGAAGCTGGCCTTGAGGGCGTCCACCGGCGCCATGCCCTTGTCGAGCACGAAGAACAGCGTGAACTGCGCGAAGAACGCGAACACGATGCCCGGCAGGACGAACAGCAGGGTGCCGATCGCCGTGCCCACGCCGACGAGCAGGACCGCGACGACGACCTTGCCCAGGTCGTCGAACCGGAAGAACGTGCCGAACTCGATGCGGCGGCCGTTCGCGACCTCCAGCGACGCGCGGATCACGCCCGCCTGGAGGAACGCCGACAGCAGCACGACGACCGCCAGGACCAGGAGCCAGCCGAAGCCGAGCCCCACGGCGCCGCCCGTGCGCAGCTCGCCCGTGACCGGGTCGATCGACGCCGCGGTGCCCGCCCCGAGGATCGCGAACAGCACCGCCGCGACGATGCCGATGACGACGACGTACACGAGGACGCCGAGCACGAACGGGCCCCAGTTCTGCGTGAACTTGGTCCAGCCCCAGTTGAACGAGTCGCCGACCGTCACGCCGGCGCCGGGCTGGCCGTAGGCGGGCTGGCCGTAGCCGGGCTGCTGGCCGTAGGGGTCCTGGCCGGGCTGGCCGTAGCCGGCGGCCGGCGGCGGCGGGTAGCCCCCGGGAGGCGGCGGGTAGCCGCCGGCGGGGGCGCCGTACCCCCCGGCGGGCGGGTAGCCGGGCGCACCGGCGGGCGGCGGCGGGTACGCGCCGGGGCGCCGGCGGCCGTCGGGGGCGCGGTCGGCGGGACCGGCGGCGCGGCAGGCGGGGTGGGCCCGCCCGGCGCACCGGCGGGCGGTGCCGACGGCGGCTCCGCGACAGGCGGCTCCGGTGTGCTCGGCGGGGTCGGGGCGTCAGGCGTCGACGGCTCGTCGTCGCGCGGCGGGTTCGTGCCGGGGTTCTCGGTCATCGGAGTCCTCCTGGTCCGGACGTCGCTCGTCCGTCGCGACAGCGAACCGAAGCCGCAGGTCGCGTGTCAAGGAACGCGGCCGGACGGGTGCGAATCGGACAGCTCGGACACGGCGCCACCTCCGGCGGGTAGCCTCGCCACGACCCGTCGCCGACCTCCCGGGAGCGCCACCGTGTCGTACCCCCCGCCGTACCCGCCCGCCGGACCGCAGCCGCTGCGTCCCGACGAGGAGCGCACCTGGGCGATCGTCGCGCACCTGGGCGGGCTGGTGGCCTGGTTCCTCGCGCCGCTCGTGATCTGGCTGGTGTTCCGCGGCCGCGGCCCGTACCTGGAGAACCAGGCCAAGGAGTCGCTGAACTTCCAGCTCACCCTGCTCGTCGCCTACGTCGCCGCGGGCGTGATCGCGCTCGTCACGCTCGGCTTCGGGACGCCGCTGCTGCTGCTGGTGGCGGTCGGGCAGCTCGTCCTGCAGATCCTGGCGGCCGTCGCCGCGAGCCGGTACGAGTGGTACCGCTACCCGGTGAACATCCGGTTCGTGAGCTGAGCCGGCTCAGTCGGTCAGCGTCCGCACCACGGCGTCCGCGAGCAGCCGCCCCCTGCGGGTGAGCACGACGCGGGCGCCGGGTCGGTCGCCCCGGCCCAGCGCCGCGCGCCCGTCGACGAGGCCGTCGGCCACGAGGGTCCCGACCGCCGCGCGGGCGCGGGCCGACAGCGCGTCGAGGGGCAGCCCCTCGCCGAGCCGGACGCCGAGCATCACCCGCTCCAGGCGCGCCGACGCGTCCTCGACCACCTCGCGCCCGGCCGCCGGGCTGAGGCCCGCCGCGAGCCGCGCGTCGTAGGCCCGCGGGTGCTTGACGTTCCACCACCGGACGCCGCCGACGTGGCTGTGGGCGCCGGGGCCGACGCCCCACCAGTCGTCGTTGCGCCAGTACGCCAGGTTGTGCCGGCACGCGTCGTCCGGCGTGCGCGCCCAGTTGCTGACCTCGTACCACCGCAGACCCGCCCCGGTGAGCAGGTCGTCCGCGAGCTCGTACTTGGCGGCCTGGTCGTCCTCGTCGGGCAGGGACAGCTCCCCGCGGCGCACCTGCACGGCCATCCGGGTGCCCTGCTCGACGACCAGCGCGTACGCGGAGACGTGGTCGACACCCGTCGCGAGCGCCGCCTCGACGGACGCGCGCCAGTCGTCGAGGGACTCGCCCGGCGTGCCGTAGATGAGGTCGAGCGACACCGCCAGCCCCGCGTCGCGCGCCCACCGCACGACGTCCGGGATCCGTCTCGGGTCGTGCGTGCGGTCCAGCGTGGCGAGCACGTGCGGCACGGCCGACTGCATGCCGAACGACACCCGCGTGAAGCCCCCGCGCGCCAGGGCCGCCAGCGACTCCGGCGTCACGGAGTCGGGGTTGGCCTCCGTCGTGACCTCGGCACCGGGCGCGAGGCCCCACGCGTCGCGCACCCCGTCGAGCATGCGCACCAGGTCGCCCGGCGGCAGGACCGTCGGGGTGCCGCCGCCGACGAAGACCGTCGACACGGGGCGCTCGGGCAGGCCCGCGTCGCGCAGCACCCGGGCTCCGAGCGCGACCTCCGCCAGCGCGGTGTCGGCGTACGCCACCTGGCTCGCCCCGCCGCCCAGCTCGGTCGCGGTGTACGTGTTGAAGTCGCAGTAGCCGCACCGCACCGTGCAGAACGGCACGTGCAGGTACACCCCGAACGCCCGCCCGGCCGCCCCGTCGGCCACCGAGGCCGGCAGCGCGCCGTCGTCCGGGGCGGCGTCGCCGTCCGGGAGCGCCGGGCTCACTTCTTCTTCGCGTCCTTGGCGTCCTTGCCGCCGCCCGCGTCGGACGACAGCGCGGCGATGAAGGCCTCCTGCGGCACGTCGACCCGGCCGATCGTCTTCATGCGCTTCTTGCCCTCCTTCTGCTTCTCCAGCAGCTTCCGCTTGCGGGTGATGTCACCGCCGTAGCACTTCGCGAGGACGTCCTTGCGGATGGCGCGGATGGTCTCGCGGGCGATCACGCGCGAGCCGACGGCCGCCTGGATCGGCACCTCGAACTGCTGGCGCGGGATGAGGTCCTTGAGCTTCGACGCCATCATCACGCCGTACGCGTACGCCTTGTCCTTGTGGACGATCGCGCTGAACGCGTCCACCTGCTCGCCCTGCAGCAGGATGTCGACCTTGACGAGGTCCGCGACCTGGTCGCCCAGCGGCTCGTAGTCGAGGCTCGCGTACCCGCGCGTGCGCGACTTCAGCTGGTCGAAGAAGTCGAACACGATCTCCGCGAGGGGCAGGGTGTACCGCATCTCCACGCGGTCCTCGGACAGGTAGTCCATGCCCTGCAGGTCGCCGCGCTTGCCCTGGCAGAGCTCCATGATCGCGCCGATGAACTCGCTCGGCGCGAGGATCGTCGACTTCACGACCGGCTCGCGGACCTCGCGGATCTTGCCGCCCGGGAACTCGCTCGGGTTCGTGACGGTGACGACGGTGCGGTCCTCCATCGTCACCTCGTACACCACGTTGGGCGCCGTCGAGATGAGGTCGAGACCGAACTCGCGCTCCAGCCGCTCCCGGATGATCTCGAGGTGCAGCAGGCCGAGGAACCCGACCCGGAACCCGAACCCGAGGGCGACCGAGGTCTCCGGCTCGTAGTTCAGGGCGGCGTCGTTGAGCTTGAGCTTGTCGAGCGCGTCGCGCAGGGCCGGGTAGTCCGAGCCGTCGATCGGGTACAGGCCCGAGAACACCATCGGCTTCGGGTCGGAGTACCCGCCGATCGGGACCGTGGCCGGCTTGCCCGCGTTGGTGACGGTGTCGCCCACCTTCGACTGGCGGACGTCCTTCACGCCGGTGATGAGGTAGCCGACCTCGCCGACGCCCAGGCCCTGCGTCGGGACGGGCTCCGGGGAGATCACGCCGATCTCGAGCAGCTCGTGCGTGGCCTTGGTCGACATCATCGCGATGCGCTCGCGCGGGTTGAGGTTGCCGTCCTTCACCCGCACGTACGTCACGACGCCGCGGTAGGTGTCGTACACCGAGTCGAAGATCATCGCCCGCGCCGGGGCACCGGGGTCGCCCGTCGGGGCCGGGACCAGCTCGACGATCCGGTCCAGCAGCGCCTCGACGCCCTCGCCCGTCTTGCCTGACACCCGGAGGCAGTCCGCCGGGTCGCCGCCGATGAGCCCCGCGAGCTCCTCGGCGTACTTCTCCGGCTGCGCGGCCGGCAGGTCGATCTTGTTCAGCACCGGGATGATCTGGAGGTCGTTCTCCATCGCCAGGTACAGGTTCGCGAGCGTCTGCGCCTCGATGCCCTGCGCGGCGTCCACCAGCAGCACCGCGCCCTCGCACGCCGCGAGCGACCGGGACACCTCGTAGGTGAAGTCCACGTGGCCCGGCGTGTCGATCATGTTGAGCGCGTACGGGGTGTCACCGAGCTGCCACGGCATCCGCACGGCCTGCGACTTGATGGTGATGCCGCGCTCGCGCTCGATGTCCATGCGGTCGAGGTACTGGGCCCGCATCGCGCGCGCCTCGACGACGCCCGTGAGCTGCAGCATGCGGTCGGCGAGCGTCGACTTGCCGTGGTCGATGTGCGCGATGATGCAGAAGTTGCGCAGCAGCTCGGGCGGGGTCGCCGCGGGGGTGATGCGCCGGGACAGCTCGGCGCTCGGGATCGGGGACACGTGCTCCCTCGGTTTCGCAGGGTCGGACTGCCACCATGGTCCCATGCCGACGAGCGAGACCCGAGCCGGGGCGCCCGCGCCCCGCGCCACGCCCCTGCTGGACGCCCTCGCCGCCGCGCAGGACGCGTTCGCCCGGCTGCTCGCCGACGCCGACCCGGGCGCACCCGTGCCCGCCTGCGCCCCGTGGACCGTGACCGAGCTCGGCCTGCACCTGGCCGGCGTGCACCGCTGGGCGGCGGGGATGGCGCGCGGGGTCGACGACGAGGGCGACGAGCCCGCCGGGGCGGCGCGCGAGCCGGCGGCCGTGCGGGCGTCCTACCGGGAGCAGGCCGCCGCGCTGCTGGACACCCTGCGCACGCTGCCGGCCGACGCGCCGGCGCTCACGCTCGACGGCCCGGGCGTCGCGGCGTTCTGGCACCGGCGCCAGCTCCACGAGACGCTCGTGCACCTCCACGACCTCGCGGGCGCCGCGGGGGTGCCGCACCCGCTCGACGACCCCGCGCTGTGGGCGGACACGGTGGACGAGGTGGTGACGGTCATGACGCCGCGGCAGGTGCGGCTCGGGCGGATGCCGGCGCTCGACGCGCCCGTGGCGCTCGTGGCGGTGGACGCGGGGCGGTCGTGGGTGCTCGGCGGGGCTGCGGGTGCGGCGGGTGCTGTGGGCGCTGCGGGCGCTGCGGGCGCGGCCGACGCGGCCGACGCGCCGTCGCCCGCGCCCGTGACGCTCGCGGGGCCGGCCCGCGTGCTGGCGCTGCTCCTGTGGGGCCGCACCACGGCGGACGACCCGGCGCTGACGGTCGGGGGCGACCGCGCGGCGCTCGACGAGGCGCTCGCGCGGCCCCTGACGCCCTGACGGCGCGGACGCCCGGGCCGGGCGCGGCCGGCGCGCGGCTCACGCCTCCCGGGTGATCCGCACCTCCACCTCCAGCGACTGCGTGCCCGCCCCGGCGAAGATCCCCCGCAGGGGCGGGACGTCGTCGTAGCACCGCCCGCGCCCGAGCACCACGTGCTGCTCCCCCGCCGGCACCCGGTTCGTCGGGTCGAACGCCGTCCACTCCCCGGTCCACCACTCGACCCAGGCGTGCGACTCCCCCACGACGGTGCGACCCGGCTCGCCGTCCCGCAGCGGGTTCAGGTACCCCGAGACGTACCGCGCGGGGATCCCGATGCTCCGCAGCGCGCCGGTCACCAGGTGCGCCATGTCCTGGCACACGCCGGTGCGGGCGGCCCACGCGTCGGCCGCGGGCGTGTGCACGGCCGTCACGCCGGGCACGTACTCCAGCGCGTCCCGCACGGCGTGGCTCACGGCGAGCGCGGCGTCCGCGGGCGGGAGCGCACCCGCGGTGGTCGCGGCGAGCTCCACGACCTCCTCCGGCGCGCGCGTCGTCGGGGTGTCGGCCAGGAACTCGGCCAGCCGGTCCCGCAGCGCCGGGTCGCGCAGCACGGCCCAGTCGCCGGCCGAGCGCGGGGCGGGCGGGGCGGTGACCTCCACGCGGCTCTCGGCCGTCACGACGAGCGACTCGTGGGGCGCCAGCACCTCGAACGCCGTCACCGCCGTGCCCCAGTAGTCGCGGTACTCGTGCGCCCAGGTGTGCGGCTGCACGTCGAGCCGCGCGTCGAGCACCCGCTGGCCCGGCTGCGGCAGCGGCGTCATCCGGGCCTCGTTGTACGACGCGGTCACGGCGCCCGTGTACCGGAACGCGGTGGTGTGCACCACGTGCAGCGTGCTCGTGCCCATCAGACGACCTCCCCCACCCAGGTGGTGACGCTCCCGGACGGGAAGTACCGGCGGCGGATCGCGTCGCTCGCGGCGGCGCACGCGCGCTGCACCCGCTCCATCTCCGCCGGCAGGGCCTCCAGCACCTCCGTCAGCGGGCGGTACTCCAGGCTCGTGCGGGCGTGCCCGAGGTGGCGGATCGCCTCCACCGCCCCGGCGGGCGCGAGCGTCGGCTCCAGCGCGGTCAGGCACTCCTCGGCCTGCCCGAGCGCGTAGACGATGGACCGCGGGAACGTCCGGTCCAGCAGCAGGAACGCCGCCGCCCGCTCCGCGGAGTCCGTGCCGCGGTACGTCCGCAGGAACGCCTCGTGCGCGCCGCAGGACCGCAGCAGGGTGGTCCAGCCCGGCCCGCCGGACCCGGCGAGCGCCTGCGTCGTGACCAGGCGGGCGGTCATGTCCGCCCGCTCGATCGACCGGCCGAGCACCATGAACCGCCACGTGTCGTCCCGCGACGTCGCCGAGTCCGTCAGCCCCGCGACGATCGCGGCCCGCTCCCGCACCCACGTGAAGTAGTCGTGCGGACGCGTCGGGCGCAGCTGCGCCGGCAGCTGGTTCCACGCCGAGTTCAGGCACTCCCACAGCTCGGTCGACACGATCTCGCGCGCGCGGCGGGCGTTCTCACGGGCGGCGGCCAGCGAGCCGACGATCGACGACGGGGCCACCCGGTCGTACGCCAGGACCTCCAGCACCTGCTGCCGGCCCACGTGCACCTCCGGCGGCGGCACCGGCCGGTCCATCACCGACAGCAGCGACCGGCACGCCAGGTCCTCCTCCGCCCACGGGTCCTCGAGCAGGCTCTGCACGTGCACGTCGAGCAGCCGCGCGGTGTCGTCCGCGCGCTCGACGTAGCGGCCGATCCAGAACAGCGACTCGGCGATCCGGCTCAGCACGGCGCACCACCCCCGGGCTCCTGCTCCTGCTGCTGCTGTTGCTGCTGCTGCTCGGCGTGCGGCCCGGCGTCGCTGGGGTTCGCGTCGATCGGGACCGCGGCCGCCACGGCCACGGTCCGCGGCACGACCCGCGGCGCACCCCGGTGCGGCACGGCGGCGCCCAGCACCCACGTGTCCTTGGACCCGCCGCCCTGGGAGGAGTTGACGACCAGCTGCCCCTCCGGCAGCGCGACGCGCGTCAGCCCGCCGGGCAGCACCCACACCTGCTCGCCGTCGTTCACCGCGAACGGCCGCAGGTCGACGTGCCGGGGACGCAGGCCGTCCTCCACGAGCGTCGGCACCGTGGACAGCTGGATCACCGGCTGGGCGATCCAGCCGCGCGGGTCCTGCCGCAGCCGGTCCCGCAGGGCGCCGAGCTCCGCCCGGGACGCCTGCGGCCCGACGACCAGCCCCTTGCCGCCCGACCCGTCGACGGGCTTCACCACCAGCTCGTGCAGGCGGTCCAGCACCTCCGCCAGCGCCTCGGGCTCCTCCAGGCGCCACGTGTCGACGTTCGGCAGCACCGGCTCCTCGCCGAGGTAGTACCGGATGAGCGCCGGCACGTACGTGTAGACGAGCTTGTCGTCCGCCACCCCGTTGCCGATCGCGTTCGCGATCGTGACCGTCCCGGCGCGCGCGCAGCTCACCATCCCCGGGCTGCCGAGCACCGAGTCCGAGCGGAACACCACCGGGTCCAGGAACTCGTCGTCCACGCGCCGGTAGATGACGTCGACGCGCCGGCGGCCGTGCGTCGTGCGCATCCACACCCGCCCGCCCGCGCAGAACAGGTCCCGCCCCTCGACGAGCTCCACCCCCATCGTGCGGGCCAGCAGGGCGTGCTCGAAGTACGCGGAGTTGTACACGCCCGGCGTCAGCACCACGACCGTCGGGTCGTCGACCCCGTCCGGGGCCGCGGCGGTGAGGGCGGCGAGCAGCCGGCGCGGGTAGTCCTGCACCGGGCGCACGCGCAGGGCCGCGAACAGCTCCGGGAAGCTCTGCGCCATCGCGCGCCGGTTCGACAGCACGTAGGACACGCCGCTCGGGACCCGGACGTTGTCCTCCAGCACCCGGAACGTGCCCGCGGCGTCGCGCACCAGGTCGATGCCGGACATGTGCACGCGGACCCCGTTCGCGGGCGTGATGCCGGCGACCTCCCGGTGGAAGTGCGTCGAGGACACGACGAGCCCCTGCGGCACCACCCCGTCCGCGACCGCCCGCTGCGGCCCGTACACGTCGGCCAGGAACGCCTCGAGCGCGCGCACCCGCTGGGCGACGCCCGACGCGACGTGGTCCCACTCCGGCCCGTCGACCACCCGCGGCACCACGTCGAGCGGGAACGGGCGCTCCTCCCCCGCGAAGTCGAACGTCACGCCCTGCGCCAGGTACGAGCGCGCGAGCGCCTCCGCCCGCGCCCGCAGGTCCAGCGGGCTCTGCCCGGCCAGGGCGGCGTGCACCCGGCGGTAGGGCGCCCGGGGCACCGGGGCGGTCGAGCCCGACGACGGGTCGGGGGGCGCGAGCATCTCGTCCCAGGCCGGGCCCCCGGTGGGGTACGCGTCGAACAGGTCCGCCATCGGGCGATCGTGGCCCGCGCGTGTCACGGGCGTGTGTCCGGCGCGGAACGGCGACGTCACGGGCCTGCTAGAATCGTCAGTCGCGTGTCCGCCCGGGTCGGCGGGCACTCGTCCAGCGCCTCTCCGCGGGTGTCCCCACGCCCCAGTCCCGGAGCTGGACGCGCCCTCTACGACCTGTTCCTTTCGCTCCGGCGAACACACGAGAGAGACCACACCGTGGCCAACATCAAGTCCCAGATCAAGCGGATCCGCACCAACGAGAAGGCGCGCCTGCGCAACAAGGCCGTCAAGTCCGAGCTGAAGACATACGTGCGCCGCGTGCGCGAGGCCGTCGCCGGCGGCGACAAGGACGCGGCCGGTGTCGCGCTCGTCGCCGCGTCGAAGAAGCTCGACAAGGCCGTCTCGAAGGGCGTCATCCACGCCAACCAGGCCGCGAACAAGAAGTCCGCGCTGGCCAAGGCCGTCAACACGCTCTGACGCGCCCGCAGTCCTGACCGGAGGGCGCCACCCCTGAGGGGTGGCGCCCTCCGTCGTGCCGCCTCGCCCTCCGTCTCCCGGCCTCCCGCGCGCCGTTCGGATCCGAAGGCGCCGACACGCCCGGCGGGTCCGCGCGAACGGATCCGAACGACCACTCGGCGAGGGCGACCTCGGGACTCCCGGCCGGCGCGGTCGCGGGCGGTCGACGGCGAGCGTCCGCAGACGCCCGAGGGCGTCACCCCCCCTGCGGGGTGACGCCCTCTGTGGGGGGACGACCGTCGCGGCCGCCCCGTGGGGAACGCGGTGGTCAGTCCTGCGCCACCGCGCTCCACGCCTCCCAGAGCACCGCGGGGACCGCGGGCCGGAACCCTGCCTCGCGCAGCGCCCGGTCGAACGCCTGCGCCGCGCCCGTGACGTCCCCGTGCCCGAGGAACCGGTCGCCCAGCTCCCGCCAGACGGCCGCGGACTGCCGGGACGCAGACATCATGCCGAGCATGTCGGCCGCCCAGCGGTACGCGCGGGACGCCGCCGGCACCTCCCCGCGGGCGTGCAGCGCGTCGCCGAGCGCGAGCTGCGCGGCACTGCTCTCGAGCCGGGGCTGGTCGCCGAGCCGCTCGAGGGCGGCACGGGCGTAGCCCTCGGCCGCGACCGGGTCGCCCTGCATGAGGTGCGCCCGGGACCGCTCGACGTCCAGGCGGGACATCTCGACCTCGGAGCCCGAGACCGCGAGCTCCGGCGCCGCGCGCTCGAGCTGCTCGAGGGCCATCGCCGGCTCGGCCGGGTCGCTGCGCAGCAGCAGCCACGCGTAGTTGAGGCGCAGACGCGGGATGTCACGGCTGACCTCCCCCTCGCCGAGCAGCGCGAGGGCGCGCTCCGTGTAGCGCTTCGCGAGCGCGTAGTCGTGGCGCTGCTCGGCCACCAGCGCGGCGTTCCAGTACACGGAGCCGCGACCGCGCGGCGTGCCGAGCGACTCCGCCTGGCGGATCAGCTCGGCAGCGCGGTGCGTCGCGTAGAGCAGGTCGCCGCGCTCGACGTACGCCCACAGCGTCGTCGACCCGAGCCGGAGGTGCTCGTCGGTGCCGGTGAGCCCGGCCTCCTCGAGCTCCGCGAGCTGGCGGTCGCCGAGCTCGATCGCGCGCCCGAGGTCGCCGGCCTCCACGTAGGAGGCGACGAGGGCGGTCGCGGCCGAGGCGGCGTCGAGGTGGTGCCCCTCGGACCGTGCCTGGCTCAGCAGCGGCTCGAGGACGCCGACGGCGGACTCGAGGTCGCCGAGCATCTCGTAGGCCTGTGCGAGGGCGAGCCGCGCGTCGACGCGGACCTGGCGCGAGACCGCCTCGAGGTCGAGCGCGATGATCCGGTCGCGGGCGGACGTCGCCTCGCCGGACACCAGGTCCAGTCGCGCGTAGTCCAGGGCGAGCCGCGCGCGGGCCTCCGCCGGTCCCTCGTCGCCGTGCTTGAGGTACTCGATGGTCGAGCCGAGCCGCTCGGCGATGATCCCGAGCGCGGCGTCGGTCGGCTCCCGGCGGCCGGACTCGATCAGCGAGATGTAGCTCGGCGAGAGCGCGTCACCTGCGAGGGCCGTCTGGGAGAGCCCAGCGGCCAACCGCGCCTGGCGGACGCGGTCAGCAATGGTCGTCATGCGTGTCACTGTACCTATGACGTGGTCCGGGGGCGAGCACGTCACCCGTCCGCCGATCCGGGAGCCGCCGACACGGAACCGGCCCGCTCCGCGCACCGAGAGCCAGCGGAGCGGGCCGGGACGGCACCGTGGGCGATCAGGCGATGATGCGGCAGCAGCCCGTCGCACCGCTCTGGATCGTGAAGCCGCCGCCGGCGTTGGCGACGCCCGAGGCGCCGAGCGTGAGGGTGAGAGCGAGGGCGGCGGTCGCGAGGGCCTTGATCGAGGTGCGCATGGGTCTCTCCTGTCACAGAACGTTGACTCTCTGTCACGTCGATCATGACTGATGGACGGGCACCGGCACCACCTCTTCCAGGGATTCGCCGGAGGTCCGCCCAAATGGGTGAATTGTCGCGCTCTGTGACGGGAGATTCCGGGGCAACTGCGCCGGTCGGAGGATTTCGCCCGTGTCATGCCGGAGCGACTGTGATGTCATAGAGCGCATGACCAGGGGACAGGGCGAGGCGGAGCGGCGGCTCGCCGCCGAGATCGATGCAGCGATCCCGGACGCGCTGCGCCGCGAGTGGGACCGCCGGCTCGCCGGTGAGCAGGTCGTCGTCGGCCGCCAGGGCATCTTCTCCCCGCGCCTGCACCCCTTCGGCTACGAGCTCGGCTTCCGGGCCCCGGGCGCCACGTCCGTCGACGCCGCGGCCTGGTCGGAGCTCCAGCACGAGCGGGCCACCAGCGCCGTCCTGCGCGCCACCTTCGGGCGCGCGGACGTCGACGAGGTGGGGCACGGCCGCTGGCTGTTCGTCCGGTGCCCCCGGGCGTTCCTCGTGGGAGACCTGCACCTGCCCGCCCGGCCCGACCGGCTCGTCGTCGAGATCGCCGCGGGCACCCGCATCGACGGCGACGTGCTGCGGGGCGTGCGGCACCTGCGCGAGCAGGGCTTCCGCGTGGCCCTCGCCGGGTTCGTGTCGCGCCCCGACCAGCGGGCCCTGCTCCCCCAGGCCGACTTCGTGAAGATCGACGCGCGCGACCTCGACGTCGAGGGTGAGCCCGTCGTGGACCTGGCCCGCTCCCACGGGGCGCTGCTCGTCGCGGAGTTCGTCGAGTCGTCGGAGGAGCTGCGCGCCGGTCGCCGCCTCGGCTTCGACCTGTACCAGGGCAACCTGCTCGAGCGCAGCCTGCTGCTCGACCGGTCGTCCGCTCCCCTGCTCGGGCCCGACCACGACTCGATCGGCCGGTACCTCTAGGCCGTCGCAGGCCTCGTAGCCGTCGCGCGCCCCACTGCCCGGGCGGCTGACCGAGGGCCGACGGGCTCAGCGCCGCACGGCCGCCGCGATCCGGAGCACGGCCCGCTCGACGGCGAAGTGCGGGTCCCGGCCGGCGCCCTTGACCTCGGCGTCCGCCTGCGCCACCGCGGTGATGGCCTGCGCCAGGCCCTCCGGGGTCCAGCGGGCGAGCTCCCGGCGCGATCGGTCGAGCTGCCAGGGCGCCAGTCCGAGCTCGCGCTCCGCGCCGGCACCGCGCCCCCGCACCGCCGAGACCTTGGCGAGCACGCGGAGACGGGCGGCGAGCGCGGCGACGAGCGGGACCGGGTCGACGCCGGTGGCGAACGCGTGCCGGAGCAGCGCGACGGCCTCGCCGGAGGACCCCTCGACGGCGGCGTCGGCGACCCGGAAGCCCGTGGCCTCGATGCGCCCGGCGTAGTAGCGCTCGACGACCTCGACGCTGATCACGCCCGTGGTGTCCGCGACCAGCTGGCTGCACGCCGCCGCGAGCTCGCGCAGGTCGCTGCCGACCGCGTCGACGAGCGCGCGCACGGCGCGCGGCTCCATGCGACGGCGCGCGCGCCGGAGCTCCTGGGTGACGAACGCGACCTTGTCGGCGTCCTTCTTGAGCGGCTCGCACGTCGCCACCGGGTGCCCGGCCGCGCGGACGGCGTCGAGCAGCCGCTTGCCGCGCTGACCACCGCCGTGCCGCAGCACGAGCACGACGTCCGTCTGCGGGGCGGCGACGTACGCCGTCGCGTCGAGGACCAGGTCGTCGGTCGCCTTCTCCACGTTCTCCACGACCACGACGCGGTCCTCGGCGAACAGCGACGGGCTGGTCGCGAGCGTCAGCTCGCCTGCGGTGTACGCCGCGCCGTCGACGCGCGTCACCTCGACGTCCGGGGCCTGCTCCCGGGCGAGGGCGACGAGGCGCTCCACCGCGCGGTCCGCGAGCAGCTCCTCCGCACCGGAGACCAGCACGACCGGCGCGAGCCCCACCTCGTCCCACGCGACGCCCGCGGGGGCGGACGACCGGGCTCCGCCGCGGGAGGGACGGCGCGGGGCGGAGGTCGACGCGGGTGGCACGTGCCTAGGGTGCCACGCGCCGCCGACAGCGCAGGACCAGCACCACCGACGCGGCCGACGCCGCTGCCAGCAGCAGGACGCCGACCGGTCCACCGGCCCACGTCACGAGCGCCCCGGGCAGGCCGGCCGCCGTCCGTGCCACACCGGCGATCCACCAGCAGGCCGCCCCGGCGACCCCGGCGGCCCAGGCCGCGCCGCCCGGCCACCAGGGCCCGAGCAGGGCCGCGACCAGGCCGCCCACGGTGGCCGGCGCGACCGCGGGCGCGGCGAGGAGGTTCGCGGGCACGGAGTAGACCGGCACCTGCGGGGAGAGCAGCAGGACAACCGGCGCGCAGACCGCCTGGGCGGCGACGGGCACCGCGCACGCCAGCACCCACCAGGCCGGAGGGCCGCGCCGTCCGCCCCGGGCGCCCGCGTCCTGCCACCGGCGGGCGATCGGTCCGGCCAGCACGGCGATGCCTGCGGTCGCGACGACCGACAGCACGAAGCCGAGGTCCCGGCCGAGCCAGGGGTCGACGACGAGCAGCACGACGACCGCGCACGCCAGCGCCGGGACCGTCCGCGACGGTCGCCCGACGGCCAGGCCGAGCAGCCCGACGCCTCCCATGACGGCCGCGCGCACCACGCTGGCGCCCGGGTGCACGAGAGCGACGAACCCCGCCATCACGACAGCGGTCGGCACCCACCGCCAGCACCGCGGGATGCGCAGCCGCGCCGCGATCCCCAGGACCAGCGCGCCGAGCAGCGAGAAGTGCGCCCCGGAGACCGCCGTCAGGTGCGCCAGCCCCGAGTCGCGCATCGCCTGCTCCAGGTCGCCGACGCCGCGCGTGTCGCCGACCGCGACGGCGGGCAGCAACCGCCCGGCGTCCCCGGGGAGCCCGGCGGACAGCTCGCCGAGACCGGCCCGGAGCCGCTCGGTGACGACGAGCAGGCCCGGAGGACCACCGCCGGCCTGCGGGGCGGCGGTCGCGTGCGCCCGGGCGACCGCACGGTCCGCCGCGTGACGGGCCGGCGCGAGGCGCACGGGCACGGTCACGACGGTGCCGTAGCGCAACCCCGCGGCCGGGCCCGGCGCGACGAGCTCCACGGCGGCGCGGGTCCGCACCGTGTGGTCACCGGGTGGTCCGTCGCGGCCCGGTCGTCCGGCGCCCACCGCCACCTCCGTCACCGCGAGCAGCAGCCGGACCCGCCCCGGAGGCGCCCGGCCACCGCCGTCGCCGCGCTCTCCGCCGTCGTCGGACGGACCCCCGACCGGCATCGGCGTCGTCCGGACGACGCCCGTGATCCGGACGGACGCGCGCAGCTCGGCGAGGTCACGCAGGCCCCCGGCCTCGCGGGCGCGGACCTGGACGGCGGTCGTGAGGAGCAGGACGCCGACCGTGCCGAGGACGAGGACCGCCTGCCCGCGACCGGCACGCCACCCCTGGTCGCACGTACGTGCCCCGCCGATCGACGCCGTCCCGGTAGCGCGACCACGCCGGGCGCCCGAGCACCCGCACGCCGACGCCACCAGCCCCAGCGCGAGCACCGCGCACACGGCTCCCGCGGCGGCGAGCTCCGCCGCAGGTCGTGCCACGGCGAGGAGCGCCACCGCCCAGACGGCTCCGGCGGCGGGGACCAGCCGCAGGTCGGTCCGTTCCGCTCCCGGGCCCGGGCCGGTCGCCGCAGCGGTGTCGCCTGCCTCGGCACGGTCGGGAGCCGACGTCGCCCTCGCCACGTCAGACCCGCGCCTGGTCGCGCAGCCCGGCGAGCAGCGCCGGGCCGATCCCCGGGACGTCCTCGAGCGAGTCGACGTCCGCGAACGCCCCGTGCTCACCGCGCCAGGACACGATCCGCTCCGCCAGCACCGGACCGATGCCCGGCAGCGCCTCGAGCTCCGCCGCGGTCGCCGTGTTGAGGTCGACCTGCCCTCCGGGCCCCTGCCCGGAGGGCGCCGCCCCCGACACCGGACCGGTGCCCGCGGCCGTCCCGTCCGCGGGCACCGCCGGTTCGCCGGGTGCAGGCACCCTCACCTGGGCACCGTCCACGACGAGGGCGGCGAGGTTGACGACCGCGAGGTCCGCGTCCGGCAGTGCCCCGCCCGCGGCGGCGACGGCGTCCGCGACGCGCGATCCCGGGGGCAGCTCCACGAGGCCGGGAGCGGCCACCTGACCGACGACGTGCACCCACACCACCGCGTCGGCGTCCGACGGGTCGGTCGCGGTCGGCGCCGGTCCCGTGGCGGACGGCTCGGGCAGGACCACGGCGGGCGCGCTGGGCGCCGCGGCGACCCGCAGCGCGACCGCTCCCCCGACCAGCGCGAGGACGAGGACGGCGGCGACCGCCACCCGCGGGGTCACCCACCAGCGGACGGCGCCGAGGACGCTCCTGCCGTCGCGTTGCCACGTCTCGACCTCGTCCGCTGCGGACGCCCAGGACGCCGACCACCCGACGGCCGCACCCGGGACCGCCACACCAGGGGCAGCCGCACCTGAGGCCGCCACACCAAGGGTTGCCGCACCCGAGGCCGCCGCACCTGGGGTCGCTGCACCCGGAGTCGCCGAGGCCGCCGCACGCGAGGACATCGCACCCGGGGCTGCCACACCCGAGGAGATCGCACCCGAGGACACCACACCCGAGGACGCCACACCCAGGGTCGCCCCATCCGGGTCCGCCGGCTCCCGGACCGCCCGGTCCCCATCTGCGGTCTCCGTCTCCGTGCCCGACCACCCGGCCGGCAGACGTCCCGGGCGCGCGGTGTCACCTCCCGCGGCGACGTGCCGTCCCCGAGCGCGCCGGGACGCGGGCTCGGGGGCGGGTCCGCCGTCGTACCAGGTCATGCCCGCGACGGTAGGAGCCCTGCCGCCGCGTAGCCTTCCCGGGTGCGCATGCCTGGGGACCACGCACGAGCGAGTCGTCTGGGGAGGACCCGGTGCCGTGCCGCCGCCGCGTCGCCCGGCGTCAGCGGTCGGTGACCGTCACCGCCATCGCCCCCACGCCGAGGTGCCCGCCGAGCACCGCACCCACCTCCCGGACGACGACGTCCGCCGTGCCGAGCGTCGCACCGACGCGTGCCGCGAGCGCCGCCGCGTCGTCCGCGCGCCCGAGGTGCTGGACCGCGAGCCGCACGCCCGGTCCGCGACGCCGTGCCTCGGCCACCACGAGGTCGTGGAGCCGGTCCCGGGCCGCACGCCGGGTCCGCACCCGCTCGGCCACCTCGATCACGCCGTCGCGCAAGGTCAGCACGGGACGCAGGCCGAGCACCGTCCCGAACGCCGCGGCGGCTCCGGACAGGCGGCCGCCCCGGCGCAGGTGGTCGAGCGAGTCCACGACGAACCAGGCGGCCGTCGACAGCGCGACCTGCTCGGCCACGGCCGCGACGGCGGCCCCGTCGGGCTGTCCGCCCCAGGCGTCCCCGCGCGCCGCCTCGGCGGCGGCCTGCGCCGCGAACCCGAGGCCCATGCCGGCGGAGCGGGAGTCCACGACGTGCACCGGCAGCGGGGCCAGCTGCGCCGCGAGGCCGGCCGCCCGCACGGTTCCCGACAGCTCGCCCGACAGGTGCACCGAGACGACCTCGACGGCCCCGTGCGCCGCGGCGGCCTCGTAGGCCAGGGCGAACGCGGCGGGGGGCGGCTGCGAGGTCGTGATCCGGCGGCCCGCGGTGAGCAGCGCCGCGAGGTCGCCCGGCCCCAGGTCGACCCCGTCGCGGTAGCGCTCACCGTCCGCGGCGACGTCGAGCGGCACGACCATGATCCCCCACTCCTCGGCGTCCGCGGCGGTGAGGCAGGAGGTGGAGTCGGTCACGACGGCGACGCGCGGCGGCACCGGGCGACCGTCGGGCCCCGCACCGGCGACGACGTCGGGTGCGGTGACGTCCCGCCGGAGCAGGCGGGCGATCCGCGCCGTCCACGTCCCCGGCAGCGCCGCCCGGGCCGCCGGCAGCAGCCGGCGTGACGACCGGGAGGACGTGGCTGCTGCGACGTCCTCCCGGCTGTCCGGCGGGCCGCCGGCGTCGCGGGGCACCGTCAGGCCGGGACCACGTTGACGAGCTTGGGCGCCCGCACGATCACGGTGCGCACGTCACGGCCGGCCAGGGCGCGCTGGACGCCCGGGTCGGCGAGGGCCAGCTCCCGCAGCGTGGCCTCGTCGGCGTCCGGGCTCACCTCGGCGCGCCCGCGGACCTTGCCCTGCACCTGGAACACGCAGGTGACGGTGTCCTCGACCAGGTACTGCGGGTCGACGACCGGGAACGGCTCGTGCGCCAGCGAGCGCTCGTGGCCCAGGCGGGACCACAGCTCCTCGGCCAGGTGCGGGGCGACGGGCGCGGTCATCAGCACCAGCTGCTCGGCGACCGAGCGCGGCACGGCGGCCAGCGACGTCAGGTGGTTGTTGAGGACGATGAGCTTGGCGATCGCGGTGTTGATCCGCATGCCGGCCATGTCCTCGCGGACCTCGGCGATGGTGCGGTGCAGCACGCGCAGGGTCTCGACCGACGGCTCCGCGTCGACCACGGTGACCTCGCCCGTCTCCTCGGAGACGACGTTGCGCCAGACGCGCTGCAGGAACCGCTGCGCCCCCACGACCGCGCGGGTCTCCCAGGGACGGGACAGGTCGAGCGGACCCATCGACATCTCGTAGACGCGCAGGGTGTCCGCGCCGTACTCGGCGTACATCTCGTCCGGGGACACGGCGTTCTTCAGCGACTTGCCGATCTTGCCGTACTCGCGGTGGACCTCCTCGCCGTTCCAGCTGAACCCGGAGGCGACCGACTCGTCCTCGACCACCTCGGCCGCCGGGACGTACACCCCGCGGGAGTCGGTGTACGCGTACGCCTGGATGTAGCCCTGGTTGAACAGCTTGTAGAACGGCTCGCGGCTGGACACGTGCCCCAGGTCGTACAGCACCTTGTGCCAGAACCGGGCGTACAGCAGGTGCAGCACGGCGTGCTCGACGCCGCCGACGTAGAGGTCGACCCCGCCCGCGCCGTGGGTGTCGCCGGGGTTGTGGCCCGGGCCCATCCAGTACTGCTCGAGCACCGGGTCGACGACCTGGTCGGTCGCGTGCTGGGGGTCCAGGTAGTGCAGGTAGTACCAGCACGAGCCGGCCCAGTTCGGCATCGTGTTGGTGTCGCGGCGGTAGACCTTCGGGCCGTCGCCCAGGTCCAGCGTGACGTTCACCCAGTCGTCGTTGCGGCTCAGCGGCGCCTCCGGCGAGGAGTCCGCGTCGTCGGGGTCGAACGTGCGCGGCGCGTAGTCCGGCACGTCCGGCAGGTCGACGGGCAGCGACTGCTCCGGGATCGCGATCGGCAGGTCGTTCTCGTCGTAGACGATGGGGAACGGCTCGCCCCAGTACCGCTGGCGGCTGAACAGCCAGTCGCGCAGCCGGTAGGTGGTCGTGCGGGACCCGGCGCCGCGCTCGGCCAGCCAGTCGACGATCCGCGCCTTGGCCTCGGCGACGGACAGGCCGTCCAGGCTGATCTCGTCGTTCGACGAGTTGATGATCGCGCCGTCGCCGGTCCAGGCGCCCTCGTGGCCCTGGGGCGGCTGCACGGTGTGGACGACCGGCAGGCCGAACGCCTCGGCGAACGCGAAGTCGCGGGTGTCACCGCCGGGCACGGCCATGATCGCGCCGGTGCCGTAGCCCATGAGGACGTAGTCGGCGATGAACACGGGCAGCTGGGCGCCGTTCACCGGGTTCAGGGCGTACCCGCCGGTGAACACGCCGGTCTTGCGGCCGGCGTCGGCCTGCCGCTCGACGGCGGTCTTGGCGGCGGCCTCGCGGCGGTAGGCGGCGACGGCATCGGCGGGCGAGGCGGCGCCCCCGCGCCAGGCCTCCGGCACGTCCTCGTCCCACGCCGGCTCGGCCTCCGCGACGATCGCGTCGACCAGCGGGTGCTCCGGCGCCAGCACCACGTAGGTCGCGCCGAACAGCGTGTCGGGGCGGGTGGTGAACACGGTCAGCGGCTCGTCGGCGTCGGTGACCTCGAAGTCGACGTGCGCACCCTCGGACCGGCCGATCCAGTTCCGCTGCATCGCGGTGACCTTCTCCGGCCAGTCGATCAGCGACAGGTCGTCCGCCAGGCGGTCCGCGTACGCGGTGATCCGCATGTTCCACTGCCGCAGCGTGCGCTGGAAGACCGGGAAGTTGCCGCGCTCGGACCGGCCCTCGGAGGTGACCTCCTCGTTCGCCAGCACGGTGCCCAGGCCCGGGCACCAGTTCACGGGCGTCTCGGACACGTACGCCAGGCGCTGGGAGTCCACGACGCGGCGGCGCTGCACCTCGTCCAGGTCGGCCCACGTCGCGCCCTCCGGCACGCCGTCCAGCCCCTCGGGCAGCGCGCGGCCCGCCTCGTACGCGGCGACCAGGGTCGAGATCGGCCGGGCCGCGCCCGTCCCGCCGTCCGGGCGCACGGCGTCCTCGTCGTACCAGGACTCGAAGATCTGCAGGAAGATCCACTGCGTCCAGCGCACGTAGTCCGGGTCGATCGTGGCGAACGAGCGGCGCGGGTCGTGCGCGACGCCCAGGCGCCTGAGCTGGCGCGCCATGATCTCGATGTTCGCCTCGGTGGTCGTGCGCGGGTGCTGCCCCGTCTGCACCGCGTACTGCTCGGCGGGCAGCCCGAACGCGTCGTAGCCCAGGGCGTGCAGGACGTTGTCGCCCTGCATCCGGCGGAACCGCGCGACGACGTCGGTCGCGATGTAGCCCAGCGGGTGCCCGACGTGCAGGCCCGCGCCCGAGGGGTACGGGAACATGTCCATGACGAAGAACGGGCGGGCGCCCGCGCGGGCCGGCGCTCCGTCACCGTCGGTCAGCGCCCCCGTGGGGTTCGCCGCGAAGAACGTGCCGCGCTCCACCCACTCGTCCTGCCACCGGAGCTCGATCTCGCGCGCGAGGTCGGCCGTGTAGCGGAACGGCACGTCCTGGCCGGTGGCGGGGGCGGAGTTGGGCTGGGCGGAGGCGTGCGAGGTCACCGGGCAAGTCTATCGACGCCGCCCCCTCCCCGACGCCGCCCCCTCCCGCCCCGCGCGCGCACCACCCACACCCACCCACGCACGCGCGACCTCCGCCCCGTCGGAGGCTCCCACGCGGGATGGGGGTGGTCCGCGGAGCACCACGATCCCGCGGGACACCCTCCGAGCCCGTTCGGAGCCTCCGACGGGAGGGAGGAGAGGGGAGGGGAGGGAGGGGAGGGGAGGGAGAGGGAGAACGGGGTGGGTCAGCGGGGGCGGCGGAGGGCGGTGGCGGCGACGGTCAGGCCCACGGCGGTCAGCGCCACGCCGACCCACGCGGGCGCGAGGTAGCCGAGGCCGGCGGCGATGACCAGGCCGCCCGCCCAGGCGCCGGCGGCGTTGCCGACGTTGAGCGCGGAGTGGCACAGGGCGGCGCCGAGGGACGGTGCGTGCGGCGAGAGGTCCATGAGCCAGGACTGCAGCGCCAGGCCGAGCACCTGCGACGCGACGCCGAGCCCGACGACGGCCAGGACGCCGGGGACGGGCGACCGCCCGAGGACCGCGACGAGGACCAGCACGACGGTGGTCGCCGCGAAGCCGAGCAGGACGGTGCGCGGCACGGACCGGTCGGCGAGCCGCCCGCCCAGCAGGGTGCCGACGGTCATGCCGACGCCGAACAGCGCGAGGACGACGGGCACGGTGGTGACCGCGAGGCCCGTGACCTCGGTGAGCAGCGGCGAGACGTACGAGTACACCGCGAACATGCCGCCGAACCCGACGGCACCCGCTCCGGCCGCGACCCACAGGCGCGCGTTGCGCAGCGACCCGATCTCCGAGCGGACGCTCGCGCCGTCCGGCACGGCGAGGCCGGGCAGCCACCGCCACAGCGCCGCGAGCGTCAGCAGCCCGAGCGCCCCGACGGCGAGGAACGCCGCCCGCCAGCCCATCGCCTGCCCGAGGACGGTCGACAGCGGCACGCCGACGACGTTCGCCACCGTCAGCCCGGCCATCATCGTCGCGACGGCCTGCCCGCGGCGCCCGGGGCCGGCGACGTGGGCGCCCATCGCGGCACCGACACCGAAGAACGCCCCGTGCGGCAGCCCGGCGACGAACCGCGCGGCGACCAGCCAGCCGGCCGTGGGGGCGAGGGCGGACAGGACGTTGCCGACGGTGAACGCCGCCATGAGCAGCAGCAGGAGCCGTCGCCGCTCGATGCGGGCGGCCACGGTGGTGAGCAGGGGCGCCCCGACCACGACGCCGAGGGCGTAGGCGGTGATGACGTGCCCGGCGGTCGGGATCGAGACCCGCAGGTCGTCGGCGACGATCGGGAGCAGGCCCATCGTCGCGAACTCGGTGGTGCCGATGCTGAAGCCGCCGAGCGCCAGGGCGAGCAGCGGCAGCCGGGCGCGACGGCGCACGAGGTGCGGGTCGAGGACGGCGTCGCCCGCGGGCGTGCCGGTGGTGGTGTGCATGGGGGCGCTCCCGCGGCGAGGTCGGTGTGCGGCCGCGCGCGGGCCGGTCGTGCGGGGGCACGGCCGACGGGTGCGGCGGCCCGTCCGGTGAGCCGCGTCGGCGGGGCGTCCCGGTGCGGCCAGCCTACCGGCAGCGCGCCGGGCCGCCCCGGACGGCTCCGGGCGCCCGGGCCCCGTTCTCAGGCGTCGAGCAGCACCCAGATCGCCCGGGCGGCGACCTCCCCCAGCTCGACGGCGCGCGCGTCGCCGCCGCCGTCCGGGGGCAGCACCCGCACGGACGTCATGCCGGCGAAGTCGCGCCGCTCCACCACCTCCACGCCCGCGTCCAGCACCACCCCGACGGACGCCAGGTACCGCAGCAGCCCGGGGTCGGCGTCGGAGATGCGGGCGATCCGACCCGCCCCGCCGTCGAGCTCCCACAGCATGCGCGCCGCCGGGGCGGGCACCGTGCCGTCGGGCGCGGGGATCGGGTCGCCGTGCGGGTCCCGCGTCGGGTGGCCGAGCCGGGCGTCGATGCGCTCGACCATGAGGTCGGACACGGCGTGCTCCAGGACCTCCGCCTCGTCGTGGACCTCGTCCCAGGCGTAGCCGAGCTCGCTGACCAGGAACGTCTCGATGAGCCGGTGGCGGCGGACCACCTGGACGGCGTGGCGCACGCCCTCGGGGGTGAGGGTGATCGCGGCGTACGGCGCGTGCTCCACGAGGCCCTGGTCGGCGAGGCGCCGCACCGTCTCGGACACCGTCGACGCGCCCACCCCGAGCCGCTCGGCGAGCATCTTGGTGGTCACCGGCGCCGTCGACCACTCCCGCGCGGTCCAGATGACCTTGAGGTAGTCCTGCGCGACGGGGGTCAGGTCGCTCGTCTCGCTCACGGCGTCCAGCGTAGGGCCGTGGCACCTGCGGGACGCGGACCGGCCGCGACGGCGGGGCCCTGTGGTAGGAATCGCGGAGGCCGTCCGCGTTCGCCGAACGGCCCGGACCGCTCGACGGAGGACGCCCGTGGACGCCGACCGACCGACCGCCGTGGACCGGGCGCGACGCGCCGCCGGGAGCGTCCTGGGGGCGGTGGGTCGCTGGTTCGCCCGCCGGGAGCTGTCGTGGCCCGGCATGCTCGGCGCGCTGCTCGGGCTGGCGGCCGCGATGACCCCGTCGCTGCTCCCCCGCCCGACGCTCTACCTGGGGTTCATCGCGGGCGTCGGCGCCGCGCTGGGGTACGCCCTCGGCGTCCTCGTCGCGTGGGTGGTCCGCCGCACCGGGCTGCCCCTGCCGCCCGCCCGGGTGCGCCGCGTCGCGTGGCGGGTCCTGTCCTGGGCCGGCCCCGTGCTCGCCGTGGTCGTCGTCGTGGTGGGCTGCCAGTGGCAGGACGACGTCCGCGTGCTGGTCGGCGAGGAGCGGCGCACGTCCTCGGCGTTCCTCGTCGGGGTCCTCGCGCTCGCCGTCGGACTGGCGCTGATCGCCCTGGGGCGCGCGCTGCGCCGGCTCTCCCGCCGGGTGTCGCGCCTGCTGGGTCGCTGGGTGCCCGCCTCCGTGGCGTCGCTGCTCGGGGTCGTCGTGGTGACGCTGCTCGTGTACTGGCTCGCCGCGGGCGTGCTGTTCCGGGTGGTCGTCGACGTCGCCGACTCCGTGTACGCGGGCACGAACGCCGGCACCCCCGACGGGGTCGAGCCCGTCACGTCGCCGCTGCGCTCCGGGTCGCCCGCCTCGGCGGTCTCGTGGGACTCCCTCGGCCGCCAGGGGCGGGCGTTCGTGGCCGGAGGCCCCTCGACGGACGAGATCGCCGAGGTCACCGGGGAGCGGGCGACCGAGCCGATCCGCGTCTACGCCGGGCTGGACTCGGCCGACGACGCCGCGGGTCGGGCGCAGCTCGCCGTCGAGGAGCTGGAGCGCACCGGGGCGTTCGACCGGTCGGTCCTCGTGGTGGCCGGCGCGACCGGCACCGGGTGGACGGAGCCGCAGCAGATGGCCGCCCTGGAGTACCTGTGGGGCGGCGACACGGCGATCGCGACCATCCAGTACTCGTTCCTGCCGAGCTGGCTGTCGTTCCTGGTCGACGCCGACCGCGCGTCCGAGGCCGGGCGGCTGCTGTTCGACGCCGTGCACGCCCGGTGGGCCGAGCTGCCGGAGGACGACCGGCCGCAGCTCGTGTCCTACGGGCTGAGCCTCGGGTCGTTCGCGGCGCAGGCGCCGTTCGGATCCGTCGGTGACCTCACCGCGCGCGTCGACGGCGCCCTCTACGTGGGCACGCCCAACTTCACCCCGCTCTGGCGCACGATCACCGCGGAGCGCGACCCCGGCAGCCCGCAGTGGCAGCCGGTCGTCGACGACGGCCGCACGGTGCGGTTCGCGTCCGACGGCACGGGGCTCGTCACGCAAGCCGGGACCTGGGACTCCCCGCGCGTCGCGTACCTGCAGCACGCGTCCGACCCCGTCGTCTGGTGGTCGTGGGACCTGCTCACCCGGCAGCCCGACTGGCTCGCCGAGCCGCGCGGGCCCGACGTGTCCGGCCGGGTGCGCTGGTTCCCCGTCCTGACGTTCGTGCAGGTGACCGTGGACCAGTTCTTCGGCGTCAGTGTCCCGGACGGGCACGGGCACAACTACGCCTCGCAGGTGGTGGCGGCGTGGGCCGCCGTCACGGAGCCCCCGGGCTGGACGGACGCGGAGCTGGCGGACCTGCAGTCCCTGATCGACGAGACCCTGACCCTGCCGACCCTCCCGGGCGCCGACGTCGGCTGACCACCCGCGCCCGACCGCCCCACCGCGGCCCCAGCCCGCGAATTCGGCACTCCGAGGCGAGTTCGGCAGCTCTGACTGCCGAACTCGCACCCGGACTGCCGAACTCGGCGGGGGGTGGCGGGGCGGTGGCGGGGCGGTGGCGGGGTCAGGCGCGGGTGTCGCGCCAGCGGACCCACTGCTCGACGAGGGAGAGGTCGTAGTCGGGGCCGCCGACGCCGACCGTGAAGAGGGTCACGCCCGCCTCCACCAGCGGCGCCGCGACCTCGGACGGCGGGGCGCTGACGCCCACGGACCGCTCGACCAGGGCGGCGGTGTCACGGCCGACGGCGGTGCCGTGCTCGTCGAGGATCGCGCTCTTGCGGGTCAGCGTCTCGAGGTCGCCGAACGAGTGCCACGCGTCGGCGTGCTCCGCGACGACCCGCAGCGTCTTGCGCTCGCCGCCGCCGCCGATCAGCACCGGGATGTCGCGCGTCGGCGCCGGGTTGCCGGCCGCGAGGCGGGCCTTGATGCGCGGCAGCGCCTGCGCGAGGTCCGCGATGCGGGAGCCGGCGGTGCCGAACTCGTAGCCGAACTGGTCGTAGTCCTTCTCGAACCAGCCGGCCCCGATGCCGAGGATCAGGCGGCCGCCGCTGATGTGGTCGACCGTGCGGGCCATGTCGGCCAGCAGCTCGGGGTTCCGGTACGAGTTGCAGGTCACGAGCGCACCGATCTCGACGCGGCTGGTCTGCTCCGCCCACGCGCCGAGCATCGTCCAGCACTCGAAGTGCTTGCCGTCGGGGTCGCCGTAGAGCGGGAAGAAGTGGTCCCAGTTGAAGATCACGTCCACCCCCAGGTCCTCGGCGCGGCGGACCGCGTCGCGGATCTGGGCGTAGTCGGCGTGCTGGGGCTGGATCTGGACTCCGATGCGGAGGGGTCGTGTCATGGGCGTCACCGTACGTCCGCTCCGGCGGACCGCGCCCGGCCCGACCGGTGCGCGGCGCGGGGGCGGTGCCGCACGGCGTCTACGCTGAGGCGGTGCGGTCGACCGCGCCCGCGTGCCGTCGCCGGCGCGCACCCGGCCGGCCGCGCCCGATCGACCGGCACCTGCCGGCCCGTGCGCGCCGCCGCACGCCCCGCTCCCGACCCCGGAGGTCCCCATGCCCGCCGTCGCCGACGCGTCCGAGCTCTCGGCGCCCGTCCCGCTGCGCTGGGTCGGCCCGGTGCGGGTCAGCGGCAACGTCATGACCGGCGAGTCGGAGGTGCCGCTCGCGACGTACGAGTCCCCGCTGTGGCCGTCGGTGCGCCGCGGGGCCCGGATCTCCACGATGGTCGAGGGCGGCATCCGCGCGACGCTGGTGGACGAGCGGATGTCCCGCTCGGTGCTGCTGGAGGCGGACGACGCGGGCGTGGCGCTGGCCGCCTGGCAGCACCTGACGTCGCACCGGGCGGAGCTCGAGGCCGTCGTCGCCGGCAGCAGCCGGTTCGCCCGGCTGATCGACCTGCACGTGCAGATCGCCGCGAACCTGCTGTTCGTCCGGTTCGAGCTGACCACGGGCGACGCGTCCGGCCACAACATGGTGACGAACGCGGCGGACCGCCTCATGGACCACGTCCTGGCGACGGTGCCGGGCGTGCGGTACGGGTCGGTGTCGGGCAACTACTGCTCCGACAAGAAGGCCACCGCCGTGAACGGCATCCTCGGGCGCGGCAAGAACGTCGTGACGGAGATCGTCGTCCCGCGGCGCCTCGTCGAGCGGTTCCTGCACACCACGCCCGAGGCGGTCGTCCAGCTCAACATCCGCAAGAACCTCATCGGGACGATGCTGGCCGGCGGGCTGCGCTCGGCGAACGCGCACTACGCGAACATGCTGCTGGCGTTCTACCTGGCGACCGGTCAGGACGCGGCCAACATCGTCGAGGGCTCGCAGGGTCTCACCCACGCGGAGGTCCGCGACGGCGACCTGTACTTCTCCTGCACGCTGCCGAACCTCGTCGTCGGGACCGTCGGCAACGGCAAGGGCCTGGGCTTCGTCGAGGACAACCTCGCGCGGCTCGGGTGCCGGGAGGAGCGCGAGCCCGGCGCGAACGCCCGGCGCCTGGCGGTGCTGTGCGCCGCGACCGTGCTGTGCGGGGAGCTGTCGCTCATGGCCGCCCAGACGAACCAGGGCGAGCTGATGGCCGCGCACCTGCGCCTAGAGCGCGGCGCGGCGGGCCCCACGACCACCGCCTGACCCGACGCGCGGGGCGCCGGCCGCGCCGGGCTCCCGCGACCGCCGGGATGGATCCGGCCCTCGGGGGCGTTCCGTGTGAGGCGCGTGAAGACCCCGGCCGTCGCTGGTCGGGCTCCGCGCGCGGGGCTACAGTCGTCCGGGCCTCGCGTGGCGCCGTGACTCAGCACCACGCCCCGGGGCCACCCGCCCCGGGCCCCTCCGCCCGACGGGCGGCGACCAGCCCGAGAGGATCCCACCCCGACATGCAGCTCGGCATCGACGACCTGGCCTTCGCGACCGCGGACCGGTACCTCGACCTGGCGGACCTCGCGCCCGTGCACGGCGTGGACGTCGCGAAGTACACCGTGGGCCTCGGCCAGGACCGGATGAGCGTGTGCGCCCCCGACGAGGACGTCGTGACGCTGGCCGCCGCGGCCGCGCTGCCGCTGGTCGAGGACCTCGACGACGCCGGCCGCGCCGCGATCCGGACCGTGCTGCTGGCCACCGAGTCGGGCATCGACCAGTCGAAGTCAGCCGGCGTCTACGTGCACCGGCTGCTTGGCCTGTCGCCGTCGGCGCGCGTCGTCGAGCTGAAGCAGGCGTGCTACGCGGGGACGTCGGCGCTGCAGATGGCGCTCGCCCTCGTCGCGCGCAACCCGGAGCAGAAGGTGCTCGTGATCTGCTCGGACGTCGCGCGGTACGACGTGGGCTCCTCCGGGGAGCCGACCCAGGGCTGCGGCGCGGTCGCGATGCTGGTCACGGCAGACCCGCGCCTGGTCGCGATCGAGCCGGTGTCCGGGCTGCACACCACGGACGTCATGGACTTCTGGCGGCCGAACTACCGCTCGACGGCGGTGGTCGACGGCCGGCTCTCGCTGCGCGCCTACACGGACTCGCTGGCCGGGGCGTGGCAGGACTTCCAGGCGCAGGGCGGCGCCGCGCTGGCCGACATCGACGCGTTCGTCTACCACCAGCCGTTCACGAAGATGGCGGTCAAGGCGCACGCCCACCTCGCCCGCGTCGCCGGCGGCCCCCGGGACGCCGAGGCGCAGGCCGCGCAGATCGCGGACACCCTGCGGTACAACCGCGAGATCGGGAACTCCTACACCGCGTCGATGTACATCGGGCTGGCGTCGCTGCTCGACCACGCGACCGAGGACCTCGCCGGCTCGCGCATCGGGTTCTTCTCGTACGGCTCCGGCTCCGTCGGCGAGTTCTTCACCGGCGTCGTCCAGCCCGGGTACCGGCAGCACCTGCGCGCCGCGGCCCACCGCCGGCTGCTCGACGACCGCGAGCGGATCTCGCACGCGGAGTACCTGGAGATCGTCGCGCCCGTGAACCCGGTGGACGGCGGCGAGCACGTCGTCGAGCCGACCACGCGCGGACCTTTCCGGCTCGCGGCGATCACCGGGCACCAGCGGGTCTACGAGCGGGCAGCCGCGGCGGCGGCAGGCAGCGCGGTCGCCTGACCGCCCGCCTGACCGCGCGGCGCTACTGGTACGTCACCAGGTCCGGCGTCGGCTGCACCGCGTAGGTCTGCGCCGGGTCCAGCATCGGCTGGTCCTCGTCGTAGAAGTTCTTCCACCCCCAGTGCACGTCCGGCGCCCCCTGGCGCAGCGCCCGCCACGTGTCGGCCTTCGCGGGCTGGGAGCCCTGGCCGTCGGCGTGGATGATCACCGCCAGCTCGTCGTGGCTGGTGTCGAGCCGCTCGCGGTCGGTGATCATCCGCAGCGAGAACTGGTGGAGCAGGAACATCTTCTGCGGCAGGTGGTGCTCGCGGGTGAACCCGGCGAGCCATTCGGCGGTGGCGTTGACCTCGTCGACGCCCACCGATCCGATCTGCCGGAGGTGGACCTGGTCGGGTGCGAGCCGCCACTCGGGGTCGAGCGCGAGGCCGACGTGCGGGTACGCGAGCAGCTCGGCGTACTGCTTCGCCTGGGTGACAAAGTCGGTGCGTCCGGGCTGCAGGTCGATGACGACCGCCTGGCCCGCCTCCTGCGCGGCCTCGACCAGCGGGCGCAGGTCCTGCACGCTGCGCGCGCGGGAGTAGGAGCCGTCGGGCTCGGGGGCGGACGAGGCGATGGTCGCGATGATCTCGAGGGTGGGGACCACGGTGTCGTCGGTCAGGGCCTCGTAGGGCTCGGCGGTCTGCCGGGCGCGGGCGATCGTCGCGGGCACGTCCTGCTCCCCCAGGACGCCAAGCGCCGGCGTGCCGGGGGTCCCGTACAGCGCCACGTAGCGCTTGCCGTCCTCGCCGCGGGGGAACACGAGCTGCCCCCCGCCGGGGAGCTCCACGCCGGTCGCAGCCGCCGCGACCCGTGGGCCGAGGACCGCGGCGGCGCCGAAGCCGGGGGCCAGGGCGACGACCGTCCGGACGCCGTCGAGCGCGCCCACGGTCTCGGAGGTCGAACGCGGGTCGCCCCCGGGCACGTCCACGACGGGGACGCCGGCCGCCCGGGCGGTGGCGAGCGCGGCGGCGGTGCGGCCGGCGCGGTCCTCGGCGAGGTCCACGAGGACCGCGGCGCGACGCGGTGCCTCGGGCGGCAGGACGCGCGGGCCCGCACCGTCGAGCAGGACGCCGTCCGACGGCGCGGCGCCGGGGGCGGTGGTCGCGGTCGAGGACCCGCCCGACGGCGCGCGGGTCCTCGACGCCTCCGGGGACGACGTGCGACCCCGTGACGCCCGGGGAGAGGCGGTCGCCTCCGGTGCCCGCGTCGAGCGGGCCGCGGTCGGGCTCCCCGACGGCTCGGCGGCCGGGTCCGGCGCCGGCCCGACCAGCAGCGTCGTGCCGGGGCGGTCGAGAGCGGCCACCGCGCCGGCGAGCCGTGCGGGCCCCACCTCGTGCGGCTCCTCGACCGCGACGCCGAGCTCCGCGAGCGCCGGCGCGTCGCCGGGGTCCACGGCGTGCACCTGCAGCGAGGGGTCCAGGTCGTCCGGGGTCCCGCCGACCGCGACGACGTCGGTGGCACCGAGCCGCTCGATCTCGTCCGCGAGCCCGTCGACCCCCGCGACCAGCGCCGGGACCCCGATCGCCACCGCCAGGGACGCCGCCGGGGCGATCGTCGCGGGGTCGTCGTCCGCGGCGAGCACCACGGCCGGGGCGTCGGCGAACAGCGCGCGGCTGGCCGCGAGCGCGGTCTGCGCGGCGGACCGCTTCGGCAGCACGGTCGTGCGCTCCTCCGGGACCCGGGTCTGCGCGCTCACCGGCTCGGCCGTGGGCGTCGGCGTCGCGCTGGGACCGGGCGGGGTCGGCCCGCCGGTGCAGGCCGCCAGCGCGACGGCGAGCACGGACGCCACGACGGCGCCCACGAGGCGGGGACGGGACGGTCGGACGGCGGGGGCGGACGCAGCAGGCACGGGTCTCCGGGGCCGGGGACAGGGTTCCCTGCCACTGTAGGTGCGCCTCCCGACACCCGCGACGCCCGCGGCACCCGTGACGCCGAGCGCACGCCGTCACGGCACGGGATGATCGTCCCCATGGGCACGGAGAGCACGCAGCAGGAGTTCACCACCGCAGGGTCGTACGTCACGTCCGGCGAGGAGTTCGTGCGGGACCAGAACTACCTCACGACCCGCATCACCGCGGACGGCCGGGACGGCTACCCCGTCGAGCCCGGCCGCTACCGCCTGGTGGTGTCCCGGGCCTGCCCGTGGGCGAACCGCGCGATCATCGTGCGCAGGCTGCTCGGCCTCGAGGACGCGATCTCGCTCGGGGTGTGCGGCCCGACGCACGACGCGCGGTCCTGGACGTTCGACCTCGACCCCGGCGGCGTCGACCCCGTGCTCGGGATCCCCCGCCTCCAGGACGCGTACTTCCGGCGCGTGCCCGGGTACGACCGCGGCATCACCGTGCCCGCGATCGTCGACGTGCCGTCCGGCGCGGTGGTGACGAACGACTACGCGCAGATGACGCTCGACCTGTCGACCGAGTGGACCGCTTTCCACCGCGAGGGCGCCCCCGACCTGTACCCGGAGCACCTGCGGGACGAGATCGACCAGGTGGCCCGGAAGGTGTTCACCGACGTGAACAACGGCGTCTACCGCTGCGGGTTCGCCGGGTCGCAGGAGGCGTACGAGCGGGCGTACCGGCGGCTGTTCTCCCGGCTGGACTGGCTGTCCGAGCGGCTGTCGACCCAGCGGTACCTGGTCGGCGACACGATCACCGAGGCGGACGTCCGGCTGTTCACCACGCTCGTGCGGTTCGACGCCGTCTACCACGGGCACTTCAAGTGCAACCGGTCGAAGCTCACCGAGATGCCGGTGCTGTGGGCGTACGCGCGGGACCTGTTCCAGACCCCGGGCTTCGGCGACACGATCGACTTCGACCACATCAAGCGGCACTACTACGTGGTGCACGAGGACATCAACCCCACGCAGATCGTCCCCGCCGGCCCGGACCTGCGCGGCTGGCTGACCCCGCACGGCCGCGAGGCGCTGGGCGGCCGCCCGTTCGGCGACGGCACCCCGCCCGGCCCGGTCCGCGAGTCCGAGCGCGTCGACCCGGCCCACACGGCGGAGGCGATGGCGGGCTGACACCCCGCCCCCACCACCGCCGAGCTCGGCAGCTCCGGGCGCCGGCCCGGCGTGTCGCGCCGGCGTGCCGCCTGGGCGTGCCGAGCTGGGCGGGGACGGGGGTGCTGTCAGGCGGACGGGCGGACGCGGACGACGTTGCGCCAGGGGTCGTCGAAGGTGACCGTGGCGCCGTCGTCGCGGACCGCCACGCCGTGCGCCGCCAGCCGCTCCCGCAGGGCGCCCACGTCGTCACTCCCGGGGACGACCAGCGTGACCTCGCCGAGCCCCAGGCTGCTCGCGCGCGGGCCGGCGCCGGCGGAGTTCCACGTGTTCATCGCCATGTGGTGGTGGTACCCGCCGGCCGACACGAACAGCGCCCCGTGCCACTCGGCCATGACGTCGAACCCCAGGGCGTCGACGTAGAACGCCCGCGCCCCGGCGACGTCGCCGACCTGCAGGTGCACGTGCCCGACGACGGGCGCGCCCGCGGGGGCCGCCAGCGCGGCGTCGGTGACGTTCCCCCGGATGAACTCGTTGGGGTCGAGCCGCAGCGAGTCCATGACCACGCGTCCGTGGGCGTCGTACTGCCACAGGTCACGGGCGCGGTCCCAGTACAGCTCGACGCCGTTGCCCTCGGGGTCGGTGAGGTAGAACGCCTCGGAGACCAGGTGGTCGGCGCTGCCCACGAACGTCTGCGGGGCGCGGGAGGCGACGGACGCGAGCGTGGCCGCGAGCGCCTCCCGGGTGTCGAAGAGGATCGCCGTGTGGAACAGCCCGGCCTGGCCGCGGCTCGTCGGCGGCAGGTCCGGCGTGTGGCGCAGCACGACGAGCGGCCGGCTCCCCCGCCCCAGGACGACGACGTCGGGACGCCCGACGCCCTCGATCCGCGCGTCCGGCCGCTCCACGACGTCGAGCCCGAGCACGTCGCGGTAGTAGCGGAGCTGGGCGTCGAGGTCCGCGACGAGGAGCGTCACGGGTCCCATCGCGGTGTCGGCGGCGAGGCGGTCCTGGGTGGCGGCTGCTGCGGTCATGTCCCCACAATAGTTGAGCCTTCAACCTTTGACCAGAGACGTCGGCCACACCACCGCACCGGTGCCCGGCGGTGCCCGACGGTGCCCGTCAGCCCCGGCGCTGCAGGTCGTTGTGGCCGAAGTCGGTGAGGAAGCGCGGCCCGTGCTCGCGCAGCTCCGCCTCGAAGTCCGCCGCCCAGCCGCTGTACGGCGCCCGGGCCAGCCCGTCGTTCGCGAACCGGGCGTCGTCCGTCAGCTCCGTGACGCAGAACGCCGGGATCTGCAGGTCCGTGACGGGGCCGGAGCGCTCGCACTCCGCGACCACGAGCGGCGCGTTCGCCCCGCCGAAGACGTCGACCACCCAGCCGTCCGCGCCCAGCCAGACGGCGTAGCGGTTCTTCACGATGCGGTGGCCGCCGCGCCGGATCATCTCGATGCCGACGGTCACGTCGATCTCGCGCTCCGCCTCGTAGCGGGTGCCCACGTTCATCGGGCCCTTGAGCGTGACGGCGCAGAACTCGAACGCGTCCCGGGCCTCCTCGAGGACGGCCAGCGGGTCGGCGTCGGGGCCGAGCGGCAGCCGCAGCCCGTCCGCCTGCACCCGCAGCCGCAGGGCGTAGCCGTCCTGCGCCAGGAAGTACGACTGGACGATGAGCACCGGCTCGGGCTCGGCCAGCAGCTCCATCGGCGGCGTGCGCACGAAGAACCGCCGCTCGAACTCGAAGTCGCCGTACCCGGTGTCGCTCACCGGAGCCTCCCCGCTCGTCCGCGCGGCACCCGGGGCGTGGGCGCCGCTGCAGGTCACGCTACGCGACCGCCCCGCTCCGCAGCGGGACCCCGCGCCCGCGCGCGACCCTCAGGCGCGCAGGTCCATCCCCAGCGTCCGGCCCCACGGCGCGGTGGCCACCTCGTGGAACCCGACACGCGCGTAGAAGGCGATCGCGCCGGTGTTCTGCTCCGAGACCTTCAGGTGCACGCCCGGGACACCACGCCCGCGCAGCGCACCGGTGAGCGTCTCGATGAGCGTGCGCCCCAGGCCGCGCCCCTGGGCCCGCGGCAGCAGGTCGATGTGCAGGTGCGCCGGGTAGGCCGCGGTGAGCTCCTCCTCGTACCGGGAGCCGTCGTGGATCGTCCGCAGCAGGTCGTGGTCGCGCAGACCCGCGACCTCCGGCCGCAGCGGGTACCGCTCCCGGAGCGGGGGCCACCACACGTCCTCCTGCCAGCGCGCGAACGCCTGCGAGTCCGCGGTGCCCACGACGTAGCCGGCCACGCCGTCCTCGTCGGTGACGACCCACGTCAGCCCCGGGTCGGCCACGGGGTACGGGGCGGCGTACACGTGACCCAGCAGGTCCGGGTCGCGGTAGAACCGGGTCCCGTCGGCACCCACGTCACCGGTGAGCAGGCACACGCGGTACATGCCCGCCAGGTCGCACGTCGAGAACGGTCTCACCTGCATGTCCGCGACCCTACCCGCGGGGCCCGCCGACCCGCTCAGACCGCGAAGCGCGCGGCCTCCTCCGGCGAGAGCGCGTGGGCGATGCGCGCGTGCATCTCCGCGGACATCTCCGGCAGCGCGTCGAGCGGGAACCACCGCGCCTCGGAGTTCTCGCCGTCACCGGGCCCCGGCTCCCCCGACACCCAGCGGAAGCGGAACGTCAGGTCCAGGTACTGGGAGCGGTCGCCGTTCGCGTACGTCATCGGCGGCAGGGAGTGCACCCACGCCAGGCGCTCGGCGACCGCGACCACCTCGGTCTCCTCGAGGACCTCGCGCGCACCCGCGACCGCCGGCTCCTCCCCCGGGTCGATGATCCCGGTGACGGGCGTCCAGGCCCCGTTGTCGGCGCGCCGCACCAGCAGGACCTCCTCGGCGCCGGGCGCACCGCCGGCGACCGGCCGCACGACGACCGCGCTCACCCCCGACAGCCACAGCAGGTCGTGGCCGATCTTCTCGCGCAGGTCCAGGACGAAGTCAGGCGTGGGCACGCCTGCGATGCTACGGGCGCGGCGACCCGACCTCGTCACGCCACGAGTACCGCGGCTCGAACCCGATGAGCTCGCGCGCCGCGTCGATCGCGAGCAGCGTCTCGTACGTGCCGAGGTCCCGCCGCACCGGCACGTCGGGGAACTCCGCGGCCAGGAGCTCGGCGGACGGGGTGTCCATGATCGTGTCGGCCGCCGCGATGATGACGTTCCGGGAGCCGGACGTGGTGGCCTCCAGCGCGAGCCGGCAGGACGCCGCCGCGTCGCGCGCGTCGATGTAGCCCCACAGGTTCCACCGCCGCAGGGCGGGGTCGCCGTGGAAGGCGGGGACCCGGGCGTACGCCTCGGGCGGGAAGACGTTCGAGAACCGCAGCCCGACGAACGGGATGCCCGACCACTGCGCGACCTGCGCCGCGAGGTCCTCGCTCAGCACCTTCGACAGCGCGTACGTGGACGTCGGGTACGGGAAGTGGTCCTCGTCCACCGGCGCGTAGCGCGGCGGCACGTCGAACGGCAGGCCGAGGGTCGTCTCGCTCGACGCCCACACCACCTTGCGCAGCCCCAGCCGCTGCGCCGCCAGGAACACGTTGCCGTTCGCGGCGAGGTTGCGGCTCAGCGTCTCCGGCGCCGACTCCATGCCGGGCTGCGGGATGTTCGCCAGGTGCACCACGGCCGTGCAGCCCGCGAGCGCCTCCACCGCCTGCCCGTAGTCGGTCAGCTCGGCGCGCATCACGTCCACGCCCAGGCCGGCGCGCTCCCCGAACGGCCCCTGCGCGTCGGTGGCGTGGACGGCGTAGCCGTGGTCCAGCAGGTCCTGCACGACGGCCCGGCCCACCTTGCCCAGGGCGCCCGTGACGGCGACGGTCTCGGTCATGGCCGCCATCCTCGCCGCGGCCCGGCGGGCGCGTCCACCGGAGGGCTCAGACGGTCGCGTCGCTCCCGCGCAGGATCGACGTCATCTTCTTGCCGCGCCCCACCTCGTCGACCAGCTTGTCCATCCACCGGATCTGCTGCATCAGCGGGTCCTCGATCTCCTCGACCCGGTACCCGCAGATGACCCCGGTGATGAGCCCGGCGTTCGGGTTCATGGCGGGCGCCTGCGCGAAGAACGTCCGCAGGTCCGTGCCGTCGTCGAGCACGCGGCGCAGCCCGGCGTCGTCGTAGCCGGTGAGCCAGGTGATGACCTGGTCGACCTCGGCCTGTGTCCGGCCCTTGCGCTCGGCCTTGGCGACGTAGTGCGGGTAGATGCTGGCGAGGCTGGTGGCGAAGATGTCGTGCCGCGGCATGGGGTCCTCCTCGGGCGTCCCGCCCAGTATCGCCGACGGCCCGTCCGGGGCGGGCGGCGTGGGCCCACGGTCCCTGGCGGTGCGGCGGCGCCTCCCTACTCTCGGGAGTGTGCACGACGCCGACGTGGTGGCGCTCCTGACGCGGCTGGTCCGGGTCGACGAGGTGCTGGCCACGCCCGGCGACCGGGCGGACCGGCTGACCGGCGCGGCGGAGGTGCTGCGGGAGGTGGTCGGCGCGCGGCTGTCCCCGGTCTTCCTGCTCGACCGGACGGGTACGCGGCTGGAGCTGGTCGCCGACGAGGCGCAGCGCCGCGTCCTGGGCGACGGGTTCCGGACGATGCCGGCGTACCAGCACCTGCGCGCCCCGTGGATCAACACCGAGGAGTGGCCGGTCTCCGCGGCCGACCACCTGGACCACGCGTCGTGGCAGGTGCTGCCCGAGGACTTCCGGGCCTGGTTCGGGACGTCCGGCATCGTGGCGCCGATCCACGCCGACGGGCGTCACCTGGGGGCGGTGCTGCTGGCGTTCGACGGCGAGTACCGGCTGCCGGCGGACGTCCGGGCGTTCCTGGCGGTCGCCGGCCGGATCATCGGCAACGCGCTGTACCGCTGGCAGGCCGGGGAGCGCGAGCAGGAGCTCGGCGCGCTGCAGGAGCGGCGGCGGCTCAGCGACGAGCTGCACGTGGACCTCGCCCAGCAGGCCGCGGCGCTGGGGATGCAGGAGGAGGCCGTCCGCCTGGACGTGGCGACCGGCTCCGAGCTGCTCCCGCAGGACCTCGAGGCGCTGCGGCGGGCGGTCGGCAGCCTGCAGCAGAACCTGCGCCACCAGATGCTGGGGCTGCGCGCGGACGCGGGCCTGGGCGCCCGGCGGCTGCTCGAGACGGTGCGGGCGCACCTCGACACGTTCAGCCGCGAGCTGCAGATCCGGACGCACCTGGTCTGCCCCGACACGGCGGCCGCCGACCGCGTGCCGGTGGCCGTGGCGGCCCAGCTGCTGCGGGTGCTCCAGGAGTCGCTGTCGAACTGCCACCTGCACGCGGCCGCGACGGCCGTGGTCGTGCGGCTGCTGGCGTCCGGGACGCGGGTGCGGCTGGAGGTCCAGGACGACGGCGCCGGGTTCGACCCGGCGAGCGTGCCGGACTCGCGGCTCGGCCTGTCGATCATGCGCGAGCGGATGGAGCAGGTCGGCGGCTCGCTGTCCCTGGTCTCCGTCCGGGGCGGCGGCACGCTGGTCGTCGCCGAGGCGCCGCTGGACCCGGCCGGCCGGGTGGTCGGCGGCCCGGGTGTCGACGTGCGGGAGAGGATCTGAGTCGCGTGGAGCAGCCCACCGGTGTCCTCGTGGCCGACGACCACGCGCTGTTCCGGGACGGCCTGACGTCCCTGATCGGCCGGTGGACCGACTTCGAGGTCGTCGCCGCCGCCGCCGACGGGGCGGAGGCGATCCGCCTGGCACGCCGCCTGCACCCCCGGCTGGTGCTGATGGACGTCCGCATGGAGCCGGTGGGCGGGGTCGAGGCGACCGCCCGCATCTGCGCCGAGGACCCGTCGGTCAAGGTCGTCATGCTGACGATGTCGCGCCTCGGGGAGGACGTCTACCAGGCGCTGCGCAGCGGGGCGGACGGGTACGTGATCAAGGACGAGCCGGCGCACCGGCTGCACGACTACCTCGCGGCCGTCATGCGCGGCGAGACCGCCCTGTCGAGCGCGCTGGCCGCGCAGGTGCTGGCCGAGCTCACCGGCAGCCCCGTCGGCCACGACCCCGGCCCCCGGGTCTGCGACACCCTCACCCCCCGGGAGCTGGACGTGCTGCGGCTGCTGGTCGACGGGCTGTCGAACGAGGAGATCGCCCGCGACCTGCACCTCGGTGAGACGACCGTGAAGAAGCACCTCGGCCGCGTCATGGACAAGCTCCACGTCCGCAACCGCGTGCAGGTGGCCGTCTACAGCGTCCGCCAGGGGCTCGTGCCCTGACCCCTACCCCCCGGGGGTAGCCGATCGGTCGCCCCGGCCGGACCGGTCGGTGCTGGTGAGCGCGGGCGGCGCGGCGACATCGTGGAACCGCACGGGGGCGGGCGCCGCGCGGTGCCCACGCGTGCACCCGGACGCCGCCGTGCGCCCGGTCGACGAGGAGGTCCGGCGTGCGTGTGGTGATCGTGTACTCGTGGGCCCGCGACACGGGCGCCGCGAGCGTCCGGGCCGACGGGTCCGTGGACTGGCGCGGCGGGAGGACGGCCCCGGGCGAGGACGACCCGGCGGCGCTCGCGGTCGCGCGGCAGCTCGCCGAGGACACCGGCGGGGAGGTCACCGGGCTGACCCTGGGCGACGGGGACGCGAGCTGGGTGCTCGCCCGCGGCGTCGGGTCGACGTGGTCGGTCGGCGACGCGCCCCTGCTGGCCGACGACGCGGCGACCGCCGGGATCCTCGCGGCGGCCGTCCGCGCGATCGGCGACGTGGACGTGGTCGTCGTCGGGGACGCGGCCGAGCGCGCCGGCGTCCCCGCGGCTCTCGCGGGGCTGCTGGGGTGGCCCGCCCTGCTCGGTGTCACGGCCGCGAGCGCCGTCGGGGAGGCGCCCGGCGCGGCGGGCACGGCGGGCACGGCGGGCGCGACGGACGGGGTGGGCGCGGCGGACGCGACCGCCGTGCGCGTCACCCGCCCGTCGCCGTCCGGCACCGAGACGATCACCGCCGCGCCGCCGCTCGTGCTGGGCGTCGCCGCCGAGTCCGGGACCCACCGTGCGCCCGGCATGAAGGAGCTGCTGGCGGCGCGCCGTCGGCCGGTGACGCCCCTGACGCTCGCCCGGATCGGCGCCGGCGCCGATGACGTGACCAGCCGCGGCACCGAGCTGCCGCCGGCGGCGCCGACGCGCGTCTTCGAGGGCCCTCCCGACCAGGTGGCGGGCCAGCTCGTGGCGGCCCTGCGCGCCGGGGGCGTGCTGTGAGCGCCGGCGCGGGCGACGTGCGCCCGGCCGGGGGTCCCGGGGGCGGGGCCTGGCTCGTCGTCGCGGACGCGGGGTGGCCCGCGGCGCTGCGCGTCGCGCGGGGGACGTCGTCCGGCGTGAGCGCCGCCGTCGTGGGACCGCGCGCGCTCGCCGACGCCGTGGCCGCGGCGGGGGTCCCGGTGCTGTGGGCCGAGCCCGCCGGCGGGACACCGGCCGAGGCGTACGCCGCACCCCTCGCCGAGCAGCTCGCGGCCGAGCGCCCCGCCCTGCTGGTGGGCACGACCCACCCGGCCTCCCGCGCGCTCCTCGGAGCCGCGGCGGCCCTCGCCGGCGCCCGGCTGCTCACCGGTGCGGTCGCCGCCGAGCCGACAACCGGCGGCACGGGCGGCACGGACGGCACGGGCGGCTCGACGGGCGCGGGCGGCTCCGCGTGGACGGTCCGGCGCACGCTGCTCGACGGGGCCGTCGTCGAGACCCTCGACTCGCCGTCCCCGGTGGCGCTGCTCGTCCAGGGTGCCGGGGCGGACGACGACGCACCCCCGCCCGCCCCGGTCGCGGGGACCGTCCGGCCCGTCGCCGCGGCGCCCGCGGCGATGACCCTGACCACGGTCCCGTCCGCGGAGCCGGCCGGCGGCCTGGAGGACGCCCGGGTGGTCGTCGCGTTCGGGCGCGGCGTGCGCTCCCGCGACGACGTCGCGCTGATCGAGCGCCTGGCGGACGCGCTCGGCGCGCAGGTGGCCTGCTCCATGCCGGTGGCGGACGACCGCGGCTGGCTGGACCGGTCGCGCTACGTCGGCCGGTCGGGCCGGCACATCGCGCCCCGGCTGTACCTCACGGTCGGCATCTCCGGGGCGCCGCAGCACCTGGAGGGCGTCCGCGGCGCGCAGGTCGTCGCCGCGGTGGACCAGGACCCGGCCGCCCGCATCTTCCGCGTCGCCGACTACGGCGTGGTGGGCGACCTGTACGAGGTGGTGCCGGCGCTCATCACGGCACTGCAGGGCTGAAGCAGTCACGAGTTCCGGATCAGGAGAGCATCATGAGCGAGCAGTTCGACTCCCACTACGACGTCGTCGTCATCGGCGGGGGCGCCTCCGGCCTGTCGTGCGCGGTGCAGGCGGCCAAGGACGGCCTGACGTGCGCCCTGCTGGAGAAGGAGGAGCGCACCGGCGGCAGCTCGGCGTTCGCGGAGGGCCACGCGGCGTTCGAGTCCGACGAGCAGGCCAAGCGGGGCATCACCGTCACGAAGACCCAGGCGTTCGACACGTACCTGGACTACTCGCACTGGCGGGCGGACGCGTCGATCGTGTCCCGGTTCGTGGAGAACGCGGCGACGACGATCGCCAAGATGCGCGACGAGGAGGGCGCCGTCTACGAGGACGTCACGGTCACCGCGGTGGACCAGCCCGGTGAGCTCGTGACCTGGCACCTGCCCCAGGGCGAGGTCGCCCACCTCATCGAGCTGCTCGAGGCCGACGCGCGGCACCGCGGGGTCGACGTGTTCCTCGGCACCAGCGCGACGTCCCTGCTGCAGGACGGGTCCGGCCGGGTCGTCGGCGTGACCGCCCGGGACGCGGACGGCGCCGAGGTGCGGCTCGGGGCACGGGCCGTCGTCGTCGCCACCGGCGGCTACGCGGGCAACCCGGAGCTGATCGACCGCTACACGCGCTACGACGCGCTGGGCGGCAAGCTCATCAACGTCGGCGGCCCCGGCAACACCGGGGACGGCCTGCGGATGGTGCTCGACGCCGGCGGGACGGAGCACCGGTCCATCGGCACGCTGCTGCTGTTCCCGTTCATGCGGGACAAGACCATCACCAGCCAGACCAACGCGGCGGGGTTCCAGCCGTACCTCTGGGTCGACGCGGACGGCCGCCGTTTCACGGACGAGGCCGTGGCCCTGAGCTTCGGCAACGCCGGCGACGTGGTCGCGGGCCTGCCGGGCGCGATGTTCTGGTCGGTGTTCGACTCCGGGACGGTGCGCCACCTCGTCGAGGACGGCAACGAGGTCGGGCTCGGCATCTACGTGCGCAACGGCGAGAAGCTGGTCGGCCTGCCCGACGAGATCGCGGCCGACGCCGCCGACCCCGCGCGCACCAACGTCGTCGGCGCGGACACGATCGAGGACCTCGCGGCCGCGATGGGCGTCGACCCCGCCGTGCTGCGCGCCGAGGTCGACGCGTACAACGCCGCCTGCGGGGACGGCGTCGACAGCCGGTTCCACAAGCCCGCGAAGTTCCTGCTCCCGGTCGCGACGCCGCCGTTCTACGCGGTGAAGATGGAGACCGGGATCATGGTCACGATGGGCGCGATCCGGATCGACGACCGCATGCGGTGCCTCGACGCCGACGGCCGGCCCATCCCCGGCCTGTACAGCGTGGGGTGCGACGCCGGCGGCCTGTTCGGCGAGTCGTACAGCCTGCCGATCCCCGGGTCCGCGAACGGCTTCGCGCTCACGTCGGGCTGGCTGACGGCCGACGACATCGCCGAGCGGATCGGGGCCGGGAGCCTGTAGCCGCAGGGGGACGGACGGCGGCCGGCCGGGGCGCGCGGGTCCCGGCCGGCCGCGGCGCGTCCCGGTCACCCACGACGCGGCGGGACCTGCACCTTCCGGTTCCGCAGGTGCTCGTACACGACCGTCGTGCGCACGTTGCTGATCTCCGAGCGCTGCGTGAGCCGGTCGATCACGAACGCGTAGAGGCTGTCGTTGTCGGGGACGGCCACGTGGATGACGAAGTCGTCGTCCCCGCTGACCACGAACACCCCCAGCACGTCCGGCAGCGCGCTGACCCAGTCCCGGAACGCCTCGATGGTGCGGCGCGACGGCGGCCGCACGCGGACGCTGATGAGCGCCTGGACGGGGCGCCCGGCCTTCGCGAGGTCCACGTCCAGCAGCGCGCCGCGGATGATCCCCCGCCGGCGCAGCGCGCGCGTCCGGTCGAGCGCCGTGGTGGGCGAGACCCCGACGGCGGCTGCCACGCCGCGGTTCGTCTGCCGTGCATCCGACTGCAGCTCCGCCAGGATCGCCGCATCAAGTTCGTCGATGTGCTCCATGCGGCCCCATCATCCGGACGAAGTCCGGCAGCGGTCAACGGCAGCCGACGGATGTCCTTACGCTCGCCGGGTCCGCCGCACTCCGTCCCCCTGGAGCACCGATGAGCGCCACACCGTTCGGGTTCACGCCCGAGGAGATCGACACCGCCGCACCCACCCGCCGGGCGCGCCTCAAGTGGGTCGTCGTCGTCGACGCGTCCCTGCCCGCGGGCCGGGCGACCAACGCCGCCGTCTGCGTCGCTGCGGCGACCGGGGCCGCCGTGACCGGGCTGCTCGGCCCTGACGCCACGGACGCGGACGGCACCGTCCACCCCGGCCTGCCGTGGGCCGGGTGCACGGTGCTGGGCGCGACGCCCGAGCAGCTGGCGGCGGTCCGCCAGAAGGCCGGCGCCTCCGACGGCGTCCTGGTGGTCGACATGCCCGCCGCGGCCCAGCACACCCGCGTCTACGACGAGTACCTGGCGGAGGTGGCGCGGCGCACCGGGCCGGACCTGGGCTACCTCGCCGTCGGCGTCGTGGGGCCGCGCAACCGCGTCGACCGCGTGGTCGGGCGGCTGCCGCTGCTGGCCTGAGCGGCCGGGCCGGGCCGGGCCGGGCCGGGTGGGGCCGGGTGGGGCCGGGTGGGGCCGGGCTCAGCCGACGTCGGCCGCCGCGGCCTCCCGGACCGCCGCACCGACCAGGCCGAACGCCGCGACGGCGTGCGTGCGGGCCACCGGCGAGCGCCACGTCTGGTCGAGGAACCCGTGCGGCATCCCGCCGGCCGTGAGCACCGTCAGCGGGCCGCCCGCCGCGCGCACGCGCTCGGCGAACCGCTCCTCGCCGGCGCGGAACCCGTCGCGCTCCGCGATGAGCAGCAGGCTCGGCGGCAGCGCGGCCAGCACCTCCGGCGACGCGAGGACCGGCGAGACCAGCGGGTCCGTCCGGGCGGCGTCGTCGGGCAGGTACGACCGCTCGAACAGCAGGCCGATCTCGTCGCGCTCGTCCGCGCGCGTCGTCACGTGGTCGACGTCCGGGTACGCGAGCAGCGCGAACGCCGGCCGCGGGACCTCGCCGCGCACCGCGAGCTGGCACACCGCGAGCGCCGTCGACGCGCCGGCGGAGTCGCCCGCGACCGCGCACGGCC